>NZ_LT607750.1:6157500-6506044 GCF_900090235.1 Micromonospora echinaurantiaca
CACGATGAGAGCCACAGCCACCTGCGGGAACGCGTCGCCATTCATCGATGGCGAGCGAATATGACGAATTTCGCACGAGACATTCCGGTGAACCGATAATTGCCGAGTTGTTTCCCGGAACGGTGGGGTGGGCACTGGTGATGCGGTCAGTTGGGACCGCGAAATCGGAGGTGACCGTGCAACCGTCGACGTTCAATCCCTGGACCTGGCGTGACCCGGCCGCGCTCGCCGGCGGGTACGAACAGAGCACGCCGCCGGCGGCGCCACCGGAGCGGTCCGGCGACGGCCCGGACGCACCAGGGCCGGGCACCCCGATCGACCTGACGGGCTACCGGGTCGAGGCGACCGACGGCCGGATCGGCTCGGTCGGCGAGGCCAGCGGGGACACCGACGCCCGGTGGCTGGTGGTCGACACCGGGCCCTGGATCCTCGGCCGCAAGGTGCTGCTGCCGGTCGGCACGGTCGCCCGGGTGGACCACCTCGACCGCACCGTGTACGTGGACCGGACCCGGGAGCAGGTCAAGGGTTCCCCGGCCTTCGACCCGGAGGCGTACGACCGGCCGGACTACCGGGACCGGGTGGGCGGCTACTACCAGGACAGCTACCGCCAGGGCTGACGGCCCGCCGGGGAAGCCGATACCGTAGCGGCATGGTCCGGGCGAGCAGTTACGCGCCGGAGGTCGTCGACCCGGTCGACGGCCTCCCGCTCGATGCCGTGCCCACCTTCCCCACCAGCTCCGGCGACGGCCGCGAGCGGATCATCGACGTGCTTCGTGCCGACGGGATGCGGTTCCGTGACGGCGCGCGATGGCGTTCGACGCACTGACTCGAACCCACTGACCCGAGGGGCGTCCGCCCCGGGTCGATCGCGCCCATCCTCTTCCTTCGGCACGAAAGGCGTACCACCATGTCCACAGCACGGATGCTCACCGGGGACCGCCCCACCGGGCGGCTGCACCTCGGCCACTACGTCGGCAGCATCGCGAACCGGGTGCGGCTGCACCAGCGGTACGAGAGCTTCTTCATCATCGCCGACCTGCACATGCTCACCACGCGCAACGGTCGGCAGGACATCGAGGGGGTGGCCGACAACGCCCGCGAGATGGTCACCGACGTCCTCGCCGCCGGCGTCGATCCGGCACGGGCCACGTTCTACCTCCAGTCGGCCATCCCGGAGGTCGGTGACCTGAACACCCTGTTCCAGAACCTGGTGACCGTGCCCCGGCTGGAACGGGTGCCGTCGCTGAAGGAGATGGCCCGCGACTCCGGCAAGGAGGAGATGCCGTACGGCCTGCTCGGTTATCCCGTGCTCCAGGCCGCTGACATCCTCTGCGTCAAGGGCGAGGTGGTCCCCGTCGGCAAGGACAACGCGGCGCACGTCGAGGTGACCCGGGAGATCGCCCGGCGCTTCAACCACCTCTACGGGGAGGTGTTCCCGGTGCCCGAGCTGATCCCGTCGGAGACGCCCACCCTGGTCGGCACGGACGGCCGGGCCAAGATGAGCAAGAGCCTGGGCAACGCCATCTCGCTCTCCGACGACCCGGCCACGGTGCGCCGGAAGGTGATGGGCATGTACACCGACCCGAACCGGGTGCGCGCCGACGTACCGGGCACGGTCGAGGGGAACCCGGTGTTCGCGTACCACGACGTGTTCAACCCGGACCGGGACCGGGTGGCGGAGCTGAAGCGGCGCTACCGGGCCGGCCGGGTCGGGGACGTCGAGGTGAAGGAGGAACTGGCGGCCACGCTCAACCGGTTCCTCGACCCGATCCGGGAGCGCCGGGCCCGGTTCGAGGCGGACCGGGGCCTGGTCGACCAGCTGATCGTCGAGGGGACCGAGCGGACTCGCGCCGAGGTGCGCAAGACCCTGGTGGAGGTACGCCGGGCGATGGGGTTGAGCAGCGCGTACACCCAGGTGCGGCGGCGGGCCGAGCGCTACCGCAAGCGCGCGGAGACAGCCGCCTGACGAGTCGTCCGCACCGACGGGGACGGGGCCGGTCGGGCAACCGCCCGACCGGCCCGCCGCGTCACGGCGTGGTCACTGGGTGACGGACGCCGCCAGGTGGAACGGGTTCGTGAGGTACGGGCTGGTGCGACGCGCCTCGACGACGAACTCCCACACACCCGGCTTCGGCTTGGCGTAGCTGCGGGTGAACGGGTCGCAGCCGTTGCCGTCCAGGTAGTTGGCGTAGCAGTAGGCGGTGCCGGCGCTGGACCGCTCCGCGTCGAGACCGTCCGGCCCGTACGCCCACCAGCGGGTCTGGCTGCCGTCGGCCAGGCCGGAGAGGTTCACGTCCAGGCTGGTGGCGCCGGCCGGGACCGCCACGGTGTAGATGATCGTGCCGTTTCGGTTCACGGTGCCCGCCGCCGACCAGGTGGCGCCGGGCGCCAGCGGGGCGGCGGCCGCGACGGCCAGCATGGCGGACCGCTCGACGGCCTGGGTGGCGGCGTTGTCGATGGTCAGCACGGCGCTGTGGATGCCCTGGGTGGTCGGGGCGGCGGTCACCCGGACGACCGTCGGGACGCCCTTGGCCAGGGTGACCTTGCGAGGCGCGGTGAAGGTGCCGTCGTTGCCCTGGAGGTCCAGGACGTAGTCCACCGGATCCTCGGAACCGCCGGTGCGGGTCAGGGTCAGGTCGTAGTCGCGAGACTCGCCGACGGCCTGGCCGCCGCTGCCCGGTGCGCAGCTGTTGTACAGCCCGCTGCCGGTGTGCGGCGTGGCCAGCTTGTCCGAGAGGACGGTGCAGACCGGCGCCGAGACGGTGACCTCGTCGGTGTCGGCGACGCCCTTGGCCAGGTACTGCCAGGCGTGCACCACGTCGAACTCGCCGCGGCCCTGGGCGATGGCCGGCTCGTCCTTGTTGAAGTCGGCGGTCGAGTAGATGGCCCGACGCAGCTCCGCCGGGGTGGGGTCGATGCCGTTCTGCTTCGCGGCGGAAAGCAGCAGCGCGGCGGCCCCGGCAGCCTGCGGGGAGGCCATCGAGGTGCCCTGCATCATCGAGTACCCGGTCGGCAGGGGGTATCCGGCGTCCGGGACGGCGCTGCTGGCGATCCAGCTCGGGGTCGGCGAGATGGCCGCGCCGGGCGCGGTGATGTCCGGTTTGAAGCCGCCGTCCTCGCGCGGGCCGCGCGAGGAGAACGGGAAGACCGACCGGACGGCGTTGACGACGGACCCGTAGTTGGCCCACCAGGTGTGCTTGGAGACCGAAGCGCCGACGCTGACCACGTTGCCGGCGGAGGACGGGTCACCGACGCTGTTGGTGCCGGCCCCGGAGTTGCCGGCCGACGAGAAGATCTGGACGCCGGTGGTGTCGATCAGTCGGTCGTACAGCAGCGCCATGGCGCTCTGCCCGTCGTTCAGGGCGGGCATCGAGCCGATGGACAGGTTGATCACGTCCACGCCGTAGTTGGTGGCGAGGTCGACCATGCCGTCGGTGAGGGCGGCGCTGGAGCAGCCGTTGCTGGTGCAGGCCCGCATGGAGACGAGCTTGGCGCCGGGCGCCTGACCGTTCATCTGCCCGCCGAGGATCCCGTGCGCGGCGGTGATGCCGGCGACGTGCGTGCCGTGCGCCTCGTCGAGGGTGTTGATGTTGACGCCGGCCAGCAGTGGGCTCAGGCGCCGGGCCTCGACAGTGAAGGGCTGGCGCTCGTTGAGGTCCGTCGCCGGGTTGTCGGTGCCGATGTAGCCGATCTGCTGGTTCTCCCGGTACGGCCGGTGCAGCTCGTCGTCCGTGAACACGTAGTCCTGGTTGAGGTCGATCCAGACCGCGTTGTCGGACTCGCGGTACGCGATGCCCAGGGTTCCGGTGAGGGTGGGGTCGACGTAGCCGGCGATGGCGAGGTTCTTGCGGGTCAGGTACATGTCGTCGCTGCCGCCGTCGGGCAGCGTCCAGGTGATGTCGTACTTGTCCACCACCGGCCCGGTGACCTTGTTGCCGGCGCTGAGCAACAGCCAGGTGCGGTCGAAGAGCAGGTCGATGAGGTTCAGCGGGTTGCTGCCGACGGCCGTGTCCACCAGCTTGCGTTCGCCGGTCGTGGTGGTGGCGAGCGCCGGGTGGGTCGGGTCGATCCCGGTGTCCATGACGCCGATGGTCACGCCCCGGCCGTCGTAGCTCGGGTGTTCATTCTTGAACGCCACCGAGCCGGTCTCCCGGGTCGGCATGTACGGGTTGTTGTCGGGCGTCGCCGCCGACGGGGCGGCCGGGTGGCGTCCGGCGTCCCCGCCGGCGGCCGGGCTGGCCGCCGTGGTCTCCGCCAGTTCGAGCAGTTCGTCGGCGTCCACCCGGAGCACGTCGTCGAGGGCGACGGCCTGCTCCACGGCGGCGAAGGGCACGTTCGCCTTGACGTAGCCGATCTCCGGCTCGGTGCGGGTGACCTCGGCGCCGAGGTCGGTGAGCTGCCGGGTGGCCGCATCGGCCCGGCCCGGCCGCACCGCGAACATCAGCGTGACGAAGTCGGGGACCGCCTGGCCGGCGCCGGCCGGCAGGCTGCGGGTCCGGTACTGCGCGGCGTACGTGGCGATCAGGGCGCGGTCGTGGCTGCCCAGTTTGTCGGCGGCGCCGCCGGGAGCCGCCGCGACGCCGGCCTGGGCCGGGCCGGCGGACAGGGAGAGGCCGCCCACGACAAGCGTGGCGGCGAGTGCCGCGGCGACCTGACGGGCACGGCGCGGTGTGCGTCTGGCAGGGGAAGTCACTCGACATCCTCCAGGGGCAGGGATGGGCTGACGCGCACACACTGCCATCGATATCGGGCCCCTGAGCTGGCAGTTCACCGCCATGGCATAAATCTGCCAACGCCCTTCGGCCGGTATGTCGGAATTTGCCGCGCCTGCCTACTCGGCAACCCGCTGAGCTGGCGATTCTCAGATCCACTTACGGCGGGCGGCCTGCCAACCCAACTGGATCCTGCTCTGCACCCCGGCCAGACCGAGGAGCCGCTGCACGCGCCGCTGGACCGTCCGCATGCTCACCCCCAGCTGCGAGGCGATCGCCTGGTCGGTGTAGCCGGCCAGCAGCAGGGCCAGCAGCCGGCGGTCGTCGACCGCCAACGGGCCGTCGGGAAGCGCGGAGAGCGCGGTCGGCACCGGCAGGGCCGACTCCCAGATCCGGTCGACAATCCAGGTGAGACAGTCCACCACCGGGCGGGCCCGCACCACCAGCAGCACCGGCTCCCTGGGCGCCACGTCCGGCGGCACGAGCGCCGCCTGCCGCCGGTCGATGACCATCAGCTTGAACGGGACGGCGGCCACCCTCATCTCCTCACCCAGCGCGGCCCACTCCTCCAGCAGCAGCGGGATCTGCGGGCTGTCCGGGTCCAGCAGGTCACGGTCGTACACCACCCGGTAGCGGACCCCGGCCCGCAGCGCCTCGCGCTGGGCGACGTTGTCGGTGGCCGGAACGGCGACAGCCGGACGCCGGCTGAGGGCGCGGATGTCCTGGGTGGCCTCCCGCTGCAACATGGCGTAACGCTCGGCGATGGCCCTTGCCCCCCGGACCACCTCGACCGAGTCCGCACCGCCCCCGGCCGGGCCGTTGGCCTCGAACCGCTCGGCCAGCTGCGCGATGACCGCCTGCGCCCGGCGTAGCTCGTCCATCCGTTGCAACGCCAGGAGCTTGAGGGTCGGGTCCGGGGGCGCGGCCCGGATCAGGCCCGCCGGCTCGGACCGGACCTCCACGAGTCCCTTGCCCGCCAGGCCCGCCAGCGCCCGGTCGACCTCGGCGCGGGACAGTCCGGTCCGATCGGCGAGTTCCGCCGCGCCGGCCGCCGGGGCGGCGGTCAGCGCCAGATAGACCTGTTCCTCACCGGGCTCGACGCCGACAGCCTCCAGCACTTGGCCCTCCACCCGGCAGTCCTGATCATGAGCGACCCGCGGTGGGCAGCAGTGTAGCCAGCTGTCCGCGCAGGCCAAGGCCCCGTGACCCGCGGCTGCGCTACGTGAGGTCGACGTACCGCGGGCAGGGTGGCGCCGGCCCGCGACGAGCTGCCCTCGATACTGGGGACCATGCCGGAGCCGACCCTGCCCATCCGTACCGAGCGGCTGCGCCTGCGGCCCTACCGCGGCGACGAAGTGGACGCTCTGCTCGCGTACTACAGCGATCCGGTGGTGGCCCGCTACATCCCGTGGGAACCGTGGACGCGTGACTTCGCGGCAACCGTGGTCGCCCGGCGCGTCCACGGCACCGGCATCACCGGGGCCGAGTCCCGGCTGGCGCTGGTGGTGGAGCACGAGGGTGAGATCGTCGGCGACGTCATCCTGTGGCCGGCCGACGAGACCCTGTCCCGGGGCGAGATGGGCTGGGCCTTCCACCCGTCGGTGTCCGGGCGTGGGTTCGCCACCGAGGCGGTCCGCGCGCTCGTCGGCGTGGCGTTCGAACAGTGCGGCATGCACCGGGTGATCGCCCACGTGGACGCCCGGAACACACCGTCGGCACGGGTGTGCGAGCGGGTCGGCATGGTCCGGGAGGCCCACCTGCGCCAGGACCACTGGACCAAGGGCGAGTGGGCGGACACCCTGATCTACGGGCTGCTCGCCAAGGAGTGGGCTGCCACGCCGGCGGCGCCCGTGGGCTGAGCGCGCCCATGTGAGGATGTGCCGGTGTCGTATCCCCCTCATTCGGCCCACCCGCCGGTGCCGGGCGCCGTGACGCCGATGGTGTACCCCCACCCGATCCAGCCGCCGCCGGGCTGGTCGGTGCTCGCCGTCACGGTGAACCGTGGCCCGTACATCGTGCCCGTCTCCGCCACGGGCAAGCTCAAGATCGACGGTCAGACGGTGCCGATCCCCGGCGAGGGCACCTGGCACATGGTGCTCGCGCCCGGGCCGCACGACGTGCGCTACACCGACTTCATGGGCGTCCCACTGGTGACCACCGCACTGGCCGCCCATCCGGGCGCGGCGCATCACCTGTCGTTCCGGTTCGGCGCGTGGCGCAACCGCGTCCACGACGGGCACGGCACCGACGTGACGAAGTTCGGGCTCTGGTCGAACTACACCATCCTGCTCCTCGTGTTCGCCGTGGTCGGGGTGGTCTGCTGCGGTCTGCTGGCGCCGTTGGCCACGTCCTGACCCGGCCTTGTTCGGCCTGGCCCCGAACGGTCGCAGCCGCTCGCCTCACCGACCGCCGTGGAGCTTTCGCTGGAAGTAGGCGGCTACCTCGGCCAGATGCTCGCCGTACGCGGGCTCGCTCGGGTGGTACTCGGCGGTCCGCTCGTCCCGGAACGGGGTCAGCCAGCGATGGTAGGTGTCCTGCTCGTTCTCGGCCGCGTGGATCGCGCGCAGGATGACCGGCCGGTAGACCAGCTCCGCCCGCCAGTTGCCCACGTACTTCGCCTTGATGTGCGCCGTCACCGGACGACGCCGCCCGTGGGCGTACCCGATGACCGTGATGGTCTCGTACCCCAGGCCGCCGAAGCCGCCGACCACGTACAGCTTCGCGCCGGCGGGGAAGATCTTCTGGCTGCGGAAGTCCGCGCGCGGCCCGTTCGCGCTGTACGGGTACGGCAGCAGGTTGCCCACGATGCACCACTCCGGGCTCCAGCCGTCCTCAACCATGCGGGGACACTACTGGTTTCCCGACCGCTGACAACGGCCCGAGTCAGTCGCCCGCTTCGACGTACGACGCCAGGTTGGCCAGTGAGGAGGCGATCCCGGCCTCGTGGACCGCCTGGTCGATGCCGGGTGGCACGTCCGTGGCGGTGACGGTCACCTCGGTCCCCGCATCGGTGGCGGCGAGGTGCCAGGTCATTGTCATGGTGCCCGCGTACGCCGGGTCGTCGGCCTCGAACACGGCCCGCTGCACCACCCGTTCTCCGGGCACCAGGGCGGCGAACCCGACGTCGACGACATCCGTCGCGTCTGACGTCTTGCCGGGACTGCCGGCGGAGTCGAGGTAGGTGAGGACCATCCGGAACCCTCCACCGGGCCGGGGATCCCACCGCTCGATCCGCCCGCGCATGCCGTCCGGCGGCAGCCATTCCTCAAGCGACTCCCGGTGAAGGAGGGCGCCGTAGACGGTCGCCGGTGGTGCCGCGATCACCCGGCTGGCCCGGTCGATCCTTCCCATGGCCCGATCCTAGGCACGCAGTGGCTGAGCGGAGCGGAGCGATCCGGCTTCGTCGTCCTCGTCCGGCCGCTGTTGCCCGACTAGGACGAGTGCGCCGCCCTGAACCTCCGCGGCCCGTCGGGCCAGGGGAACGCAGGTGATCTCCCCTCAACCGTTCGGGCTTAGGGTCGGTGGCATGGCGCTGCAACTTGTACAGGTGAACTTCAAGGCTCGGGACGACTCGGCGCTCGGCCGGTTCTGGGCGGAGGCGCTCGGCTGGGGTGTCTCCAGCGAGGGCCCCGGCGTGAGCAACGTCGAACCCGTGGGCTTCGTCTGGCCGGACCCGACCGCCGTCTGCATCGACGTGGTCGCCGTTCCGGACCCCGAGACGGTGAAGTACCGCGTACACCTCGATCTCGCCACCACCTCGGTGGCCCATCAGACGGAGTTGGTCGCGCGCCTGAAGGATCTCGGTGCGACGCCCGCCGACGTGGGCCAGGGCGACGTCCCCTGGACGGTCCTGGCCGACCCGGAGGGCAACGTGTTCTGCGTGCTGGAGCCTCGGGAGATCTACCGGGACACCGGGCCGATCGCCGCGGTGGTGGTCGACTGCGCGGATCCGCGGGCGATGGCCCGGTTCTGGGACGAGGCGCTGGACTGGACCCTGCACGAGGTGACCGACGATCACGCGGTGCTGCGTTCGGTCAAGGGTGTCGGGCCGTACCTGGAATTCCGCCGCATGCCCGGCGAGCCGACCGTGTCGACCCGCGTTCACCTCGATCTGCTGCCGTACCCCGGTGACGATCAGGCGGCGGCGGTGGACCGGCTGCGGGCTTCCGGCGCCACCGTCATCGACGTCGGCCAGGGCGACGTGCCGTGGAGGTGCCTCGCCGACCCGGAGGGCAACGACTTCTGCGTCCTCGCTCCGCGCTGACCCGGCACGCGCTGGGTCGTATGGCCGTGGATCGCTCAGCCGTCCTCTTCAGATCATTGGCTAGCGCATCGATCGGAACGTCGCGCGGATGTCTTCCGAGAGCAGCTGCGGCTGCTCCCAGGCCGCGAAGTGCCCGCCCCTGTCGTGCCGGTTGTAGTGGACGAGATTGGGGTACGCCCGCTCCGCCCAGCTGCGCGGAACCCGGTAGATCTCGTCGGGGAAGATGCTCACGCCGACCGGGATCGTCACGCCCTTGGTGGCGAAGAAGGGGAGCTTGCTCTCCCAGTACAGCCGCGCCGAGGACACCCCGCTGTTGGTCAGCCAGAAGAGCGTGATGTTGTCCAGGATGTCGTCGCGCGTGAGGTCGCTCGGCCTCTGCAGACGCCCTTCGAGGACCTGCTGGACCAGGCCGGGCTGACCGCTGCCGTCGCCGTGGTCGAGCATGAACGCGGCGAGGTCGATGGGTGAGTCCGCCAGGCCGTAGAGCGTCTGCGGGCGCGTCCCCATGATCAGCCCGTACGCCACGTGTGACCCGAAGAACGTGAGCAGTTGCTCGTACGTCTCCCGCTCCTCGCCGGAGAGACCGTCCGGTGCCGGGCTGCCGGCAAAAGCCGCGAGAAAGAGCTCCGGCGGAACCGCGCCGGGCATGTTGGTGTGGATGCCGATCAGCTCCGGCGGCGCCGGCTCGGCGTCCTTCGGATCGGCCCGGCCGCCGGCCATCGCGTCGACGACGATCGCGCCCCAGTCGCCGCCCTGCGCCACGAACCGTGTGTACCCGAGACGCCTCATCAGCTCGACGTAGGCCTTCCCGATGTGCACAGGATCCCAGCCGGTCGTGGTCGGCTGGCCGGAGAACCCGTACCCGGGCATCGACGGGATCACGACGTCGAAGGCATCCGACGCGTCCGCGCCGTGCGCCGTCGGATCCGTGAGCGGGCCGATGATCTTCAGCTGCTCGATGATCGACCCGGGCCAGCCGTGGCAGACGACCAGCGGGAGCGCGTTCTCGTGCTTCGAGCGAACGTGGATGAAGTGGATTTCCAGACCGTCGATCTCGGTAACGAAGTGCGGGAGGGCCTTCAGCCGCGCCTCGCACCTGCGCCAGTCGTAGTCGTTCGCCCAGTAGCGAGCGAGGTCCTGCATGAGCGCGAGCGGCACGCCCTGCGAGTCGTCCTTGACGGTCTCCTTGTTCGGCCAGCGCGTGGCTCTGATCCGCGCGCGCAGATCCGCAAGGGCCGCCTCGGGGACCTCGATATTGAATGGCCGCACTTCTGCGGCGCCCGTCCGCGCTTCCGTCTTGACGGCCACGCAGGCCTCCCTTCCGCTTTGAACGCCTTGAGGTCGAGCGGGTTGGTCTCCGCCGGTCGCGGACGAATGGCGTGCCCCGGCTTCTATCGGGCAGCTTCGGTTTAGGCGACCGCCCGGACTGCGCCAGGACAGCAGGGGCAGGCGGGCTTACCTGTCCAGAGCGTAGGACGCTTTCCCCAGGTCCGGAGCCATAAGAGCAATCCCCCGTTGGCCTTCCGGGACGGGCCCGGGGGGCAGACGACCAGGGCGTGCCGCTGGAAGTGGGGGTCAAACAACTAGGGCCGGTCTCCTGTGACAGGAAACCGGCCCTTGATCTCTTGCGCGCCCGAAGGGACTCGAACCCCTAACCTTCTGATCCGTAGGAGCGTCCCGCCTCCGCCGTTACCCGCTTCGCCTGCCTGCTGGCTCGTGGCCGGCGTTCATCTGGTGGCGGCTGTTGGCGTCCTGCTGGGGTCAGGCTGGGGTCAGAGACTGGCAGCTTGGGAATCACACAAGATCGGATCGTCATGCTGGGTAGCGGCTGGTCGGACCGGTCCTGGACGGCCTGACTTGGCCCCTATTGGCACCCGCTTGTGGCCCGTGAATGGCCCGGCAGCTTCGACTGCGGTTGGCGGAGTTGGTTCAGCGACGGTTACGGGATCGGCGGAGCGCCCAGACCCCGCCAACGATCGCCGCAGCAGTCGGCAAGAGGCAGCAGAGCGTCAGGACGAACAGGTGCCACGGCTTGAGAGCTCCCATGGCCGAGAGGATAAGGACCGCTTCCCAACACCGCTGTCCCTGGAGCCTCAGTTTGAAAGAGCGTGCTCGGCTGGTCGTGATGCCCGAAACGCCTGCGGCCTGCGGCTGACGCGGCTGCCTCTCGTGCCCGTTGGTGACCGCTACGCGTCCTGGTTACTGGCTTTCGGCTGGCCCGGGACCGTCCGTCCACCGCCGTCTTGCCACAGACCGATGGTGTTCGCTGCTTGGAGTGGTCCCGGCCGGCGCAGGGGCCATTCCGCGTGGGAGTAGCCCCGGCGCCGGGTGATCCGTCAAAACCGGTCGGTCCAGGCGGTACCCAGGATCACCTGGTACGAGCTGACCCGCACAGGTGAGAGCGTCAGCAGTTCATCGGCGAGGAGCTCGCCGGTGTTCGGATCGAAGATCAGCAGCCACCGTTGATCGTGTTCGCGGTCGTCGAAGGTGATGGCTACACCGTTTCGGCCGCCTCGGTCGGTTACTTGGCCTCGCCACAGGAATCCGGGTACGTCCGCGAGGATCCGCAGGATCTCCGCGCGGGTCTGGCGTGGTACAACGTACCGCCCGTACACCGTGCTGACCTGCTTCGAGACGGGGCCGCCGCCGATACTGACCTTGAGCAGTTCGGCTAGCTCGGCACGATTCGACGGCAGCGGAGCGGAGTCCGGCCTCGGCGGCAGCGGCATGTAGGAGAGCTGGGGCCCGGGACTCACGGACGTGACGGGCTCGGCAGCCTGGGCCTTGAGGACCTCCTGCTGCCAGTACTCCCGGGACTCCTGGTCCGGGTACTGAGGCTCGTGTGGGATGGTGATCTGTCTGCCGGACCCGTCGGGAGCCTGCCAGACTTTCCACTCCGTGATGTGAGAGATGAGGTAGCGCCCATCGGGCGACGTCACCAACGGCTCGCCCCACACCTTCGTGTGGTGGTACGTGTAGCGTCCGGTGCTGTTGTCGTACTCTGCGTTGACAAGCCTGTCCGCCAGTGCGCGCAGTTGAGGGCCGGCCGCTGGCGCGTCAGAGTCGTACTGATACGAGACCGGCAGTAGCACCGTCCCGAGTTCGGGGCCGGGAGGGCTGGCCGTTGGTGCGGTGTCCGGGCTGGTTGCGTTAAAGGTGTGGACGATTGCTGTGGTGCCGGCCGCCACCACGGCTAGCGTTCCGGCCGTGAGGACCAGCCGGCGGATCGGCCGTGCGTGGCGACGACGGTGGTCGACCGGTTCGGCGGTGGCCTCGGCGAGGTCGATCACGTCACGTGCGGAGAGTCGGGGTTGGGCGGTGGCGGTGTTTCGGGCCGGGTCAGCCGGACCGAGCAGGGTACGAGTGCGCTGTTCTCCGAACATCACAGATCCTTTCGAGGACTGACCAGCATCAGACGTTGTACCGGCGGCGCAGCTTCGTGCGACATCGCTGCGTTGAGGCGTCGACGAGCGCGGTGCAGGCGCACCGCGGCGGTGGTACGGGTACAACCCAGAACCTGAGCCGCCTCGGAAACCGTCAACTCCTCCCAACCGACCAGTCGGAGAATCTCCTGATCAAGATCGGAGAGGGTGACCATGGCCGCCCGAATGTCGGCAACGCCGACATTCGTGTCCGCGCCGGATGAACCCACTTGTAGCAAGAAGTCAGCGTCGGTGAGGGGCGATACGTCCGGCGCGACTCGCCGAGCCCGCCGCTCGTTTGCCAAGAGACGCCGAGCCACCCCGTACAGCCACGGCAGGCTGTGGTCCGGGACCTCGCGGCGCCGCCGCCACGCGGTGACAAACACCTCCTGAGCCAGTTCAGCCGCCGCGTCCGCATCAGCGAGCCGACGCTGGCCATACATCAACACGTGTCCGTATTCGGCGATATACATCCTGGTGAACCAATCCTCGCCGCGTCTTCCCGGTGGCCCCATCCGAACTCCCGACTGATTCGACAACTCCTACCCTGGCTTATGTCACCGCCGGCCCGATGATTACCGGCAACGGCCCCGCAATCCGCTCACTGCCACGATTCAACTCGCCCCTCCGATGACAGCTCCACCAGAAGCGCAGCCGGTCGAGGGCTCCCACAGCCCGCGGCCCTTTGATCTTGATTGCGCCTGCCCTGCAAACCTCAAGGCGGATCTCCTCGTCGGGCAGTCGCCAGACCGTCCAGCCTTCCGGGACGGGGACCAGGTGGAGCGCCCTACCGGACGAACGACCTGGTCCCCGTCCCGGAAGGCTGGTAGCCCTTGTGGTGCCCGGCGAGGTGATCCGCGGCGGCATCTCTGAGGAGGGCCGGGGTTCGGGGCGGAGCCCCGAGGTCTTCAACCTCTTGTCGCCCGTCAGCGTGGCCGGCCGGCCCGGCCGATGCCGACCGGAGGTCGCCAGCAGGCCGGGGCCGGGCCGGCGCGGCCCGCTTTGCGGGCCGCCTTGATCCTTAAGAGGTTAATTCGGCAGTTCGCGGTGTAGAGCCCTGGCCAGCTCGGCCATCCCGTCCGTGCCTTCGGTGATGGCGTCCGCTCCTGCCCTCAGTAGGCGAGCGCGCTTGCCAGGCTTGTTGGCAAACCCGATCGTGCGAACATCGGCAGCCCGTCCGCCTTCGATGTCAGAGGTGGAGTCGCCTACGAGGACGCACCTGGTCGGGTGGGCATCAACCGCCAGGGCGGCGCGGCGGATTGGTGCCGGGTTCGGCTTCATGAGACTTGGGTCGGCGTGTGCTCGGCCAACCGTGGTCGTGATGTACCGGGTGAGTCGGTGAGAGGTCAGATAACGCTCGATGGCCGGGGTTGAGTTGTTGCTGACGATGGCGATGGCCCGCCCGGCCTCATGGGCAGCAACGATGACCTCCCTCGCGTAGGGCGTCGGTGTGGCGCCGTCGACCGCAGCCAGCTCGGCTCGGCACAACGCGTTCTCAACTCGTACGACCAGCGATGGCGTGCCGGTGGTCGCGGTGAAGCGGAGCACTTCGAGCGGGTCGTCGATGGCTCGGATGTGCGCCGGTATCTCGACGTCGTGCTCCTCGATGACGCGGCGCAGCTCGGCCGCGACGGTGGAGTCCGCGAGGGTGGCGAAGACTGCGCAGACCGGCCCGTCGAAGTCGAGCAGAATCGGCCCGGTGTCGCTAAGGACCTGGGCGACGCTGTATCGCGGGTTCATGGCGTGTAGTCGTGCGCGATGGTTGACCACATGGAGTCGAACCAGGTCCGGGCCTGGTCGACGTACTGGGACGCGTCGGAAGCCTCGTCGTCGCTCACGGCCCGGTGGAAGAGGATCGCGTCCTTGCCCATCGGGTCGTAGATGGCCGTGGGCTGGCCTTTGATCATGACGGTGTGCTCTACCACCGGGTAGAAGCCGAAGAAGGCTTCCTCGCCGTTGAGGATGTAGAGCTTGAACAGCGGCGCTGCGCGGTGCACGCGCACCTCTGCTACGGCGTCTTTGACCAAGCCTAGGTCTCCGAGTTCGCGCACCGCCTCGACAATGGCGTCCGTGTGCCGGCGGGTGATTCGCTCGGCGCGCTCGCGTACGCCGGGATCGTCGGCCTGCGTCTCGGCCAGGCACGGCAGGGCCATGGGCTCTCTCGTGTCCGGGAGCAGGATGCGAACGGTAACGGACTCGGGCGTCAGTAGCCCGGCACGGATCTTGTCGAGCGGCTCGGTCAGCACTCCGTGGAGGGTCTCACCGGAGAAGCCGGCGAATTCGATCGTGACGTTTGCGCGCTCGAAGGCCGCCTCGACGTGGGGTCGGAGTCCTACCGGACGCTCGGTTTGTGCGCGGACGAATGCGCCGCTGCCCTGACGGGTGACGATCAGGCGCTCGTCGCGCAGGATGCGCAGCGCGGTCTTGACCGTCTCTCGGGCGACGTTGTAGCGCTCGGCTAGGTCGTTCTGCGACGGCAGTCGCTCGCCTGGCTCGAACTTGCGGGTACGAATCGCAGCTCGCAGAACGTTGGCGATCTGCTGCGACGGGGGCCTGGGGTCGTCCGGGTCCAGCCCGGCCAGGTTTTCCAGCTCGCTGGTCATGCAGGTCAGAGTAGCTGCTGGCTAGCCAAGCTAGACCAATCAGCGCCCAACTCTTGACCTGGCTAGCCAGGCTGGCCTACTTTGAGTCCTGCGCGATTTGGCTAGCCAAGTCGCATCCCGAGGCCGGCGGAGTGCCGGCGGGCAGAGCTGGAGGTAGGGCAAATGGCAGTCCCGAACACGATCAAGGTTCCGGTTCCGTTCGAGTACGTCTTCCCGCAAGGTGCGCTATGCCTCGGGGTGGAGCCGGTGACGGACTTCGACAAGCGCGGCCAGGGCGACGACCAGGCCCGCGACAAGGACACGGGCGAGCGGCTGTGGGTGGTCAAGGTCCTGGACCTGGACCCGGAGGCCGGCAAGTTCGGCGGGTCGAAGGAGGTCAAGGTGAAGATCGCCGCGCCGGTGCAGCCGGTGCCGCCGGCGTCGAAGATCCCGGGCTATCCGCCGGCGGTGGAGTTCACCGACGTGACCCTGACGCCGTATGTGGACTCGCAGCGGTGCAAGGGCTCGGGGAAGTGCCGGGCGCGGCAGGCGTGGTCGATTCGCGCCGGGGCCATGACCGACGCCGCGATCAAGCAGGCGGCCTGACCAGATCCGGATGCGTGGGGCGGGCCTTCACCCCGCCAAGGACGACGCCCGCCCCGCGCTCACCGTCTCTCCTGGAAGGAGTTGGGCTGATGCCCACGCTAGCTGACGCTGCCCGTATCGCCGGGAACCCGCGCCCCGCCCCCCACCGTCGCACCCACCGCCGCACGGTCATGCGCCTTGCCGGGCCGGGCATCCGGGCCGCCCGGGAGGTCTACACCACCATCCCCGCCGACGCGGTCCGCGTCGCGGCGCTGGTGGAGATCGCCGCCGCCGCCGCTGCCCTGGCGCGGACGGTGGTGAAGCTGCGCCACCTGGACCCGGACCTGATCGCCCCGCACGTCTCCGACCGCGTCGACCTGCGGGCGGTGCTCGGGCGTGGCCGGTGGCTGCCGACCATGACCCGTCACGTCCCCGCCCCGGAGTCGGGGCCGGTGGACCTGGCCGCACTGATGCCCGCCCGGCCGGCGGTCCGTCGTCGGGTGGTCCGCCGTCGTCTCAGCTCCCCGGGGCAGGGCTCCCTGTTCACCGCCGCCGCGACGGTCGGGGAGGGCTGAGTCATGCCGCTGGTGAACGTGATCCGGGGCGACCGGATCGACTCGGCCCCGATCAACGTGCGGACCCCGTTCATCCGCATCCCGATATGGCTGGCCCTCACCTGGTGGACGATCAAGGGCCTCGCCCGCCTGGCGGTGGTCCTGGTGCGCTTTTGGTACGTCACCGGCCCGACCGCCGTGTTCGGCTGGCTGTACCTGCGCTGGGGTTGGGCCGGTCCGGTCGGGCTCGTCGCCCTGGTCGGCGTCGTCACGGCCGGTTGGGCCTTCGGCCATCGGGCGTCGTTCCTGCGGTACGGGTGGTGGCCGGTCCTGTCCTGCTACCGGCGTTGGGTCTACCGCCGCAAGTGGCTGGCGGCGATGGTCACGGCCAAGCTCGCGGTCTCCTTCGACGGGCACACCGTCCTACCGGTGCTCAAGCGGGTCCGCTGCGGTGCCGGCGTCGACGTGGTGATGGTGCGGATGGTCACCGGGCAGATCCCCGACGACTTCGCCAAGGTCGCGGAACGCCTTGCCCACACCTTCGGCGTCCGCCAGGTCAAGGCCACTCCCGGTAACCGGCCCGATGTGGTGCTGCTGCACCTGTTCCGCGGTGACCCCCTCGCCAAGACAGTGCGCCCCCTCCCGGTGCCGGCGGTGCCGGAGTTCACCGCTCTGCCGGTGGGCCGCCGGGAGGACGGCGACGGCTACGACCTGCGCCTCTTCGGGACTCAGGTCCTGGTGGTGGGCGCCACGGGCTCGGGGAAGGGCTCGGTCATCTGGTCCGTGGTCCGCTCCCTCGCCGCCGGGGTCACCTCTGGCCTCGTGCAGCTGTGGGGACTCGATCCCAAGGGCGGCATGGAACTCGGGATGGGCGCGCCGATGTTCGCCCGGTTCGCCCGCAAGGACTACGCCGCCATGGCGGAGCTGATCGAGGAAGCCGCCACCGTGGCCAAGGATCGGGCCGGGAAGCTCTACGGCCGCACCCGCCAGCACACGCCGACGCCGGATGAGCCGCTAATCGTCGTGGTGATCGATGAGCTGGCGAACCTGACCGCGTACCTGACCGACCGGCAGTTGAAGGATCGGATCAAGGCCGCCCTGTCCATCCTGCTCTCGCAGGGGCGGGCCGTGGGCGTGCACGTCCTGGCCGCAATCCAGGACCCCCGCAAGGAAGTCCTGCCCTTCCGCGACTTGTTCCCCACTCGCATCGGCCTCCGACTCGCGGAAGCCGCACAGGTCGACCTGGTGCTGGGTGAGGGGATGCGGGACCGGGGCGCGCTGTGCGACCGCATCCCACAGTCCCTGCCGGGCGTCGGGTTCGTGGTCATCGACGGGGACCCGACCCCGATGCGGGTCCGCTTCTCTTACCTGACCGATGACGAGATCCGCGACATGGCCCACACGTACGGGCGGCTGCGCGTGATCGACGGTGAAGTCCTGGACGGTGCCGCATGAAGCCCCACCCCACCCACACCCGCTCGGAGCGTGTTGAGGGCCTGGTCCTGGTCGTCATCCTCCTCCTGGTCGCCGGCTTCGCGGGCGCGGCCTCGTTTACCCACGTCAAGGACTGGACCCTCGACAACAGCCCCACCGGCACCGGCGAATGGTTCGGCTGGGCCAACGCCGTCATCTCCGAACTGGTGCCCGTCGCGGCGCTGCTGACCATCCGCCGCCGACGCCGCAACGCTCAGCCAGTCGGCTACCCGATGTTCCTCCTCGTCGCCGCCGTCCTCCTGTCCCTTGCCGCGCAGCTCGCCGTCGCCAAGCCCGGCCTGTCCGGCTGGCTGCTGTCCGCCGTCCCCGCCCTGGCCTTCATGGGCCTGTCCAAGCTCGTCCTCACCACCGCCCCCACCCCGGCCCCGACTGACCCCGCGCCGGCCCGCCCGGTCACTCCGCCTGCCGCGCCGGTCCAGCCGACCCCCGCGCCGGCTGTGCCTGAGCCCGTCGCCCTGGTCGACGTCGAGCCGGCCCGACCGGCCCTCGTCGAGCCGACCCGGCCAGCCCCGGTCGCTCCGGTGCCGCCGGCTGCCTTCGTCCGCCGCAACGGTGTTCCGCCGCTGATCGGAGAGGTGACCCGATGACCGACCACCTGCTGTCTGGCGTGCTCTTCGCCGCCGGCCTCACCCTGTTCTGCTGGGATCAGTACCGGCTCTACGTCGCCCGCTACGAGCTGGCCGCCCTGCACCGCGCCACCCTTCGCGACCCGCTCACCGGGCTCGCGAACCGCGCTGGCCTGGCCGACGCTTGGGCTCAACTCGCCGCCTTGCGGCCGTGGGTGGTGATGGTCGACCTGGACGGCTTCAAGCCGGTCAACGACACTCACGGCCACGCCGCCGGGGACCTCGTACTGACCGCCGTCGCCAGCCGGCTCCGGTCGGTTCATGGTGTCGCCGCTCGGCTCGGTGGGGACGAGTTCGCCGCCCTGCTCCTGGACACCGACCCGGCCGCGGCTGCCCGCCAGCTGGCCGCCGCCGTCGCCGCCCCCGTCCGGCTGCCCTCCGGTGTGGCGTTGTCGGTGACCGCCAGCATCGGAATCGCTCCCGCCAGTTCGGCCGGGCTCGCCGCTGCCCTGGCAGACGCTGACGCGGCCATGTACCGGGCCAAGACCACTCGGGCCGGGGTGATGGCCTTCGACCCGCTGCGCGACGACCACGCCACCGCCGACCCCCGCCCGGCCGTGCGGGTCCGCGACCTGACTCCCTCGCTGGGGGTGGGCCGATGACCCTCACTCCGACCCTACCCGGCCTCGACCCCACCCCCGTGGTGGAGCCGAGGCCGGGCTCCCGGGCCGCCCGCATGCTCATGCCCCGCTCCGTCGACGTCGTGGCCGACCTCGCCGCCGACTACGGCGTCTGCACCCGCCCCGTCTCCCTGCGCCGCACCGACCTCGACAGCGGCCAGACGGAAGTCATCGACATGCCCTGCGGGGCCACCCAGGAAGCCAAGTGTCCGGCCTGCGCTACCCGTGCCCGCCGGCTACGGCAGCAGCAGATCCGCGAGGGCTGGCACCGCGATGACGAGCCCGACCCCGGTCCCCTCCCGGCCACCGACGCTCAACGCGGGCTGATCGTCGCCCGCGCTCATCTCGAGTTCGCCCGCGACGAAGCCGCCCGCGCCTCGCAGTGGGATCAGGTAACGGACCTGGACGACGCGATCGGGGAACTGGAAGCCCAGATCACCATCGAGGGCATGCGGGGCCGGCCCGCCCCTCCGCACGTCGCCGAGGACCAGGAGGACGGC
Source organism: Micromonospora echinaurantiaca (assembly GCF_900090235.1). Classification (NCBI taxonomy): domain Bacteria; kingdom Bacillati; phylum Actinomycetota; class Actinomycetes; order Micromonosporales; family Micromonosporaceae; genus Micromonospora; species Micromonospora echinaurantiaca. Next base: position 6,176,860 of record NZ_LT607750.1, read on the forward strand.
GACGGCAAGCGGCGGGTCCGCTCGACCAAGCGCCGGCAGGACGCCCCGGACCTGCCCCGCCTGCCTGTCGAGAACCGCACCATCGGCCGGACCTTCGAGGGTCGGGCCGGGATGGTGTTCCGGCCGTCGATGTTTCTCACCCTCACCCTCGGTTCCTACGGGCGGGTGCACTCCGACGGGACGCCGGTCGACCCCGACAGCTACAACTACCGGCGGGCCGCCTGGGACGCCGTGCACTTCCCCCGGCTCCTGGACCGGTTCTGGCAGAACCTGCGCCGCGCGGTCGGCTGGAACGTCCAATACGCCGGAGCAGTCGAGCCGCAACGCCGCCTTGCGCCGCACGCACACTTCGCCATGCGCGGCACCATCCCCCGCGCCCTCGTCCGGCAAGTAGCCGCCGCCACCTACCACCAGGTGTGGTGGCCGCCCGTCAACGAGCTGGTCTACGAACCGGGGAGGGCGCCGCAGTGGGAGGCCGACGCTGGCGGCTACACCGACCCGGACTCGGGCGAGCTGCTGTCGTCGTGGGATGACGCCCTGGACCTGCTCGACGCCGACCCTGACGCCGAGCCCGTGCACGTGGTCCGCTTCGGCGCTCAGGTCGACGCCAAGGGTGTCCTCGCCGGCACCAAGGACGCCGATCGGTGCGTCGGCTACATCACCAAGTACCTGACCAAGCAGGCGGCCGACTGCCACGAGGTCACCACCGCCCGGCAACGGGCGCACCTGGAACGGCTCTGGCAGGAGTTGCGGCACACGCCGTGTTCGGAGCGGTGCGCCAACTGGCTGCTCTACGGCATCCAGCCGAAGAAGGCGCGGCCTGGGTTGAAGCCGGGGAACTGCAAGAACAAGATCCACAAGCGGGAAACCCTCGGCATCGGCGGCCGGCGCGTCCTCATATCGCGGCAGTGGTCGGGGAAGACCCTGGCCGACCATCGGGCTGACCGACGCGAGTGGGTCAAGGCGCTGCTCGGCGTCACCACCGACGCCGGCACCGCCCCGGCCCGCTCCGACACAGTGCGGCACGCCTGGGAACTCGCCAGACCCACCGACCCCGACGTGCCACCCCTGGGCCACCGGGTCCTCCGGGCGATCTCCGAACGCATCCAATGGCGCGCGCAACTCGCCGCCGCGATAAGGGCTGCCGACCCGCCCCATGTTTCGGCAACCGGTGGGACGGCTTGTGAGGCGAGGCAATAACTGTGGAGGAACTGCTGACGATGGATGAGGCGGCCCGGCTTCTACGGGTGTCGCGGTGGACGGTGTTTCGGCTCGCGAAAGAGCGTCAGGTGACGTCGCTGCTCGTCGGCCAGCGGTGCCGGCGAATTACCGCGTCGTCGGTTCAGGCGTATATCGCACGGCAGCTTGAGGAGGCAGCCTGATGACTGCTCCGAACGGTGGGGGTCGTCGCGTTCGCCGCAATGGCGAGGGGAACATTCGGCAACGGAAGGACGGGCGTTACGAGGCGCGCGTCTGGGTGTTCACCACGGACGGGCGGGAAATCCGCAAGAGCATCTACGGCGCGACCTGGGATGAGGCGCATGCGGCGCTGGTCAAGCTCAAGTCTGATGCGCTTGCGGGTGTCCGCCTTCCGGCAACGGGTGCGACGGTCGGGGAGTACCTGACCTACTGGCTCACGGAGATCGCGGCTGAGCGGGTGCGGCCCTCGACCCTCGCCAGCTACCAGTGGCTTGCTCGCACGTACGTGGTGCCGTATCTAGGGGCCAAGAAGCTGGGTCGCCTGCGGCCATCCGACGTGCGTACCTTCCTGGCCCGGCTCAAGAGCGTGTGCCAGTGCTGCGCCCTGGGGAAGGACGCAAAGCGCGTCGAACGTGGGCGCCAGGCGAGATGCTGCGCCAAGTCGCCTCGGCAGTGTTGTGAGGCGGTCCTGTCCGATGGCTCGATCCGCTACGCCCATCGGCTCCTGCGGGCTGCGCTTCAAGATGCGGTGACGGAGGAGCTGCTGGCGAGTAATCCGGCGAAGGCGCTGCGGATCTCGCACCGCTACCGGCCGAAGTTCACGCCGTGGACGGCTGACGAGGCAAAGCGGTTTCTGAAGGCTGCGCGGGATGACCGGTGGTATGCGCTGTACTCAGTTGCCCTGGCGCTGGGGGTTCGCCGCGGTGAGGCGTTGGCGCTGCGGTGGGTCGACGTGGACCTGGTCGATAACGTGCTGCGCGTTCGGCAGTCGTTGCAGCGCACAGGCGGACAACTCCGGTTCGGCCCGGTGAAGACGGACGGGTCCGAGCGGGCTGTGGCCTTACCTGCTGGGCTGGTCGACGTGCTGCGTGGTCATCGGGCGTTGCAGCGGACGGAGCGGGAGGCTGCCGGTGATCGCTGGCAGGAGCATGGCCTTCTGTTCACGACAAAGATCGGCACGCCGATTGAGCCCCGCAATGTCAATCGGCATTTCGACCAGCTATGCGAGCGGGCAGGCGTTCGTCGCATTCGGGTTCATGACCTGCGCCACTCGTGCGCGACTCTGCTTTACGACCAGGGCGTGCCGCTCGAACGCATTCAGGACGTGCTCGGTCACAGCTCCCCGATCGTCACCAAGTCGATCTACGTGGAGGCAACGCGGCGCGTGCAGCAGGACGCGGCGGATCGGCTCGGCTTCCTGTTCGACGCGTAGGCGTAGGGGTCAGCCGTGGGGGTCACAACGATCAAGGGCCGGTCTCCCGTGACAGGAAACCGGCCCTTGATCTCTTGCGCGCCCGAAGGGACTCGAACCCCTAACCTTCTGATCCGTAGTCAGATGCTCTATCCGTTGAGCTACGGGCGCAGGTGCTCGGCCAGTCTACACACCCGGCTTTCGCGCGGAGACTCCGGGATTCGAACCCGGGAGGGGCTTTAAGACCCCAACCGCATTAGCAGTGCGGCGCCATAGACCAGACTAGGCGAAGTCTCCCAGGTGGCCCGCAGACCACCGGGCCCGAGGATACAGGCCCAGACCCATCGGGAGCAAAGCGACTACCGGACCGCCTCCGCGAGGTCTGCCGGGGTGGCTGCGCTCCGGCGCTGTGCGACGGCCCGATCGGGACTAGGCTCCATCGATATGCAGGAGCAGCCGCCCAGCGAGCCGAACCGCCGAGAGCCTGCTGAGGGAGCGCGGCGGCGCTCTCCGAAGGCCACCTTCACCCCGCCGCCGCTGCCGGCGACGCCGGATCCGGCGGACCGGGCGGAAGACGGGGCGCCGCGTCCGCGCCGGGTGAAGGCGGCTCCGACGGTGCTCTTCCAGCCGCCCGAGCCGGACCGTCCGCTGCCCCGCCAGACGAAGGCGGCCACCGGGTCGGCACGCCGCCGGACTGACCAGTCAGACAGCGGCAGTGATCCGAACCACACCATCTCGCCGGGAGCCACGGAGGACCGGCCCGGCGAGGAGCCGGCGGGTCCGGCCCCCGCCGCCCCCGGGTCCGGATCAGCACCGACGGCGGCGGCCCCCGCCTCCGCCAAGCCCGAATCATCGATTGTGAAGCCGGCCCCTCGCCGCGCCCAGCCCGGGTCAGCGGCGACCCCTGCCGCCGCTCGGTCCGATTCGACGCCGGCGGCGACCACCCCGGCCGCAGCAGACCCAGGCACGGCCGACCAGCCCGAGGCGGACACCGGGACCGGCCGCGCCGAGACGGACGAGGCCAGGACCAATCCGGTGGGCGTGGAGGCGGTCACCGTCGTCCCGAGCCGGAAAGATCCAGCCAGGGCGCGGCCATCCGAGGCGCGCAAGGCCGCCACCCGGAAGGCGGCCGCCCCGCGCAAGGCGTCCCCGGCCGGGGACGCTCCCGCGAAGCCGGCCCGAGCGACGAAGACCGGCGCCAGCAAGAAGGCGGCACCGGCCAAGCGGACCACCCCGGTCACGAGGACGGCCCCGGCCGAGCCAGCGACCACTCCCACGCAGCAAACGCCCGCCCCAGCGGAGCCGCCGACCACTCCCGCGCAGCAAACCCCCGCCCCGGCCGAGCCGGCGGCCACCCCCGCGCAGCAAACCTCCGCCCCGGCGGAGCCGGCGTCCACCCCGGCTCGGGCAGCGACCACGCCGGCCGCCACGAAGAAGGCGGCACCGGCGAAGAAGGCCACCGCCGCGAAGAGGAAGGCCGCCCCCACGGCCACCCCGGAGCAACCGGCACCGGAGCAGGCCGGAGCGCTGCAACCGACCGAGATCCGGGAGGCCGAGCCGCCGGCGCGTACGCCGGAGCTGCGCGCCGCCCTCGCCCGGCTGGTCGAGCATCCGGGCTTCGCGCCGGAGTTGCTCGCCCTCGCCGCCGTGGAGGCGATCGGGCCGCGCGCCCGCGACTGGGCCGACCGGCTGCGGTCGGCGTACCCGGATGCCTCGCCGGACGGCCTGGCCCGGCTCGCCACCCGGCGGTTCGTCCGGCAGGCCGGGGCGGGCGGGGCGACCGCCGCGCTGGCCGGCGCCTTCGCCCCCCTCGCCGAGCTGGCGGCGGTGCTCTGGACCCAGGCGAACCTGGTGCTGCACCTGGCGGCGGCGTACGGCCGGGATCCGGCCCATCCGGACCGGGCCGCGGAGCTGCTGGTGCTGACCCAGGTGCACCCGGACGCGGAGAGCGCCCGGACGGCGCTGGCCGCGGCCCGGGCGGCGGATGGGCCGGGCGACGAGCCCTGGTCGCGGGCGGTGGAGGCGGCGTGGCGGCTGGCCGCGCCGCTCGCCGCGCAGGCGGGCGGCTGGCTGGTGCTGCGGCTGGCGTCCCGGGTGCTGCCCGGCGCGGCGGTGCTCGCCGCGGCGGCCGGCGACTCGGCGGCCGCCGCCCGGCTGGCCGCCCGGGCCGTCACCCGCTACCGGCCAGCGCGGTCGCGGTAGGAGATCCACGCGAGGTGCGGCACGTCGCGGTCTCTGCCGCGGCCGATGCCACGTGCTGCCGCATCCAGAGTCGAGCACAGCACCGGGCGAGCCCGCCGGCAGCCGGTCACAGCCAGGAGAACCAGCCCTTGGGCAGCAGGGCGTAACCGACGAAGGCCACGATGTCGAGCAGCGCGTGCGCCACGATCAGCGGCATCACCCGGCGGGTGCGCAGGTAGAAGAGGCTGAACACCACGCCCATCACCACGTTGCCGACGAACGCGCCGAAGCCCTGGTAGAGGTGGTAGGAGCCGCGCAGCAGGGCGCTGGTCGCGATGATCGCGCCGGTCCGCCAGGCCAGCTGGCGCAGCCGGGTGACCAGGTAGCCGACCACGATCACCTCCTCCAGCACGGCGTTCTGCACAGCGGCGAGGATCAGCACGGGCACCGTCCACCAGATCTCCGGCAGCGCGGCGGGGACCAGCGTGGCGTTCACGCCGAGCTGCGCGGCGACCCAGAACAGCGCCAGCCCGGGCAGCCCGATCAGCGCCGCCAGCCCGGCGCCGCGGGCCAGGTCCGGCCCGGGCTGCCGGGCGTCCAGGCCGAGGGTGCGGGCCGGGTCGCCGGGGTCACGGGCGATCAGGTGTACGGCGAGCAGCACCGGCAGCAGCGCGAAGACGATGCCGAGCAGCTGGTACGTCAGGTCCAGCCAGGGCCGGGGTGACACCGAGGTGTTCAGCGCGGCGGTCTGCTTCGACAGCGGCCCCTCGGCGGTCAGCTTCGCGATGATCGACACCAGCGCGTAGACGGCGGACTGCCCGAGCGAGAGCCCGAGCACCAGCAGCGCCTCCGTGCCCAGGGTGCGGCGGGACACCGGGCGGGTGAGCTCAACAGTCACCGCACCACTCTGCCCGACCGCGACCGCCGGCGACACTCGCCTGAGCGGCCCTCGTGAGCTGATCGCACATTCTGTGCGACCGGCGGGCACGCTGCGTGGTCATGCTGTGCGTGCCCGATCCGCCCGACAGGTCAAGGAGCGCGCCCGGTGGACGACTTCGCGCGGCTGCTGAAGGAGAGCTGGACCCTGGTCGAGGAGCACCGGGAGCGGCTGAGCGACCACTTCTACGCTCGCCTCTTCCTGCTCGACCCGGGGCTGCGGAACCTCTTCCCGGTCCAGATGACCGGGCAGGGCGACCGCATCCTGGAGGCGATCGTCACCGCGAGCCAGACGGTCGGCGACCCGGAGAGCTTCGACGAGTACCTGCGGGCGCTCGGCCGGGACCACCGGAAGTTCCACGTCGACGCCGCGCACTACGCGACCATGGGCGTCGCGCTGCTGGACGCGCTGCGCAGCACCGCCGGCGACGGCTGGAACCTGGAGTACGACCAGGCGTGGCGCGACGCGTACGCGGCCATCTCGGAGAAGATGCTGGCCGGCGCGGCGGCGGACGAGAACCCGCCGTACTGGCACGCCGAGGTGCTGACCCACCAGCGGCACGGCTCGGACACCGCCGTGCTGACCTGCCGGGCCCTGCAGCACCCGCTGCCCTGGAAGGCCGGCCAGTACGTCAGCGTCGAGGTGCCCCGCCATCTCCCCCGGGTGTGGCGGACCTACTCGGTGGCGAACGCCCCGAACGACGACAACGTGCTGGAGTTCCACGTCCGTACGCCGGGCGCCGGTTGGGTCTCCGGTGCGCTGGTCCGCCGGGTCAAGCCGGGCGATTTGATCCGGGTGGCCGCTCCGATGGGCTCGATGACGCTGGACCGCTCGTCGGACCGGGACATCCTCTGCGTCGCCGGCGGGGTCGGCCTAGCCCCGATCAAGGCGCTGGTGGAGGAGCTGGCCAGCTACAACCGGGCCCGCTGGGTGCACGTCTTCTACGGCGCGCGTACCGAGGCCGACCTGTACGGGCTGGCCGGGCTGCGGGAACTGGTCGCCCAGCACCCCTGGCTGTCGGTCACCCCGGCGTGCAGCGAGGACCCGGACTTCGACGGCGAGCTGGGCGACGTCTCCGAGGTGGTCAGTCGGTACGGCCCGTGGACCACGCACGACTGCTACGTCTCCGGCTCCGCCCCGATGGTCCGGGCCACCCTGCGGGTGCTCGCCGCCGACGACGTCCCGCCGGAGCGCACCCGGTACGACACCTTCGGCAGCATCTAGGACATTTCTCCCCCCATGCCGGGGCGCGTGCCCCTGCCCCCTGGGGCACGCGCCCCGGCCCCCCGATCGGGCGGACCGGCACCGCCCGCCCGACCACGCCCGCCCGGCCGTCCTTTCCCACCCTGGCGGGCGTGGTCGCCGCGTCAGTAGCGCCAGGGGTGCCCGGTCTCCCGGTACTCCTCGACCGGCACCAGCGGCACGCCGGGTGCCATCCGGTCGACGTAGAGCCGCCCCTCCAGGTGGTCGATCTCGTGCGCGACGAGGCGGGCCATGCCGAACTCGAACGAGGTGATGATCCGGCTGCCGTCGTACTGGGCGTGCTCCACGTCGATCCGCAGCGACCGGGGCACCAGGCCACGGTGGTCGAAGAAGGAGAGGCAGCCCTCGTACTGCTCGTCGGCGTCCGGGGCGGCGTCGACCACCCGGGGGTTGATCAGCACGACCGGCTCGGCGGTGCGGTCCGGCGGCCGGACCACCGCGGCGGCCGAGCCGATGCCGAGCTGCGGCGCGGCGATGCCGACCCCCTTGCTGAACGGGTGCAGCTCGTCCAGCCGGACCAGCACCGAGCAGAGCCGGTCGACCACGCCGCGGGCCACCCGCTCGTCGCGGGGCAGGTCGAACGGGCGGGCCGGCTGGCGGAGCAGGTCGGCGCCGCGTTGCACGATGCCGATGCCACGCATCCGGTCGCTGGGCCGGATCCGGCCCCCGTTCGGCTCGGGCTCCGGGCGGCCGCGGAACCGCCACTGCATCCGGTAGCGGGCGTTCAGCGGCGGGTCGTCGGTGGCCCAGTCGAACAGCGCCCGGTCGCCGGCGTCGTGCCGGGTCACCGGGGTCCGCAGCGGGCCCTCCTCCGCCGAGAGCGAGGTCTCCACGCCCCAGACCTGCGGGTCGAGGCCCGCCGGCAGGTCCAGGCGTACGGCGAGGTGCCGGGTGGGCAGCCGGACCGCCCGCTGGAACCAGGGGCCCCACTTGTCCTGCCCGACGTGGTACGCGTACTCGATGGTGGCCCGGTCGCCGGGGTAGAGCGGGAACCGCCGTTCGGCGTTCTCGAAGAGCAGCCAGATCTCCTTGAAGGCGTCCCGGTCGTGCTTGGCCCGCCAGTGCATCGCCTCGCGCTCGCCGCCGTCCTCCCGGTACGCCCGCAGCTGCAGCTCGGCGAAGGTGAGCGGGTGTTCCCGGTGGTGCCGGTTGGACCGGCCGGGGTCGTTCGGGTAGCGGTCGACGGCGACCCGGACCAGGTACCGGGTGACCGGTTCGGTGCCGGCGTTGTAGAGCTCCCGGCGGATGACGCAGCGGTAGCCGTCGTCGGTGTGGGTGAGGGTGGCCAGTTCCCGCTCGACCACCAGGCCGGTGCCCGGTGGCAGCCACTGGCCGGGCAGCGGGGGATCCCGGTGGCCCTTCTCGGCGCGCGCGTGGCGGAGTTCGTCGTACTCCCGGAAGCGCTGCCAGATCGCGCCGCTGGCCTCCAGCACCGCCTCCGCGCGGCGTGCGAAGTCCTCGGTGGGCCGGTGCCGGCGCCCTTCGACGTGGCTGACGTAGGACGGGTCGAACCCCATCAGGGTGGCGAGCTGTTTCTTGGACAGCCCCCGCCCGGTTCGCTGCCGCGCGAGTTCGGCGGCGAAGGAGTCGGCAGCCCGATCGAGCGGTGAGGTCGTCATCAGCTTCCTCGTGGCCGGGAGTATCAGTTTCACGTTCCGTGGCCAGGCAGATACGAAACTGCCACCTTGCCGACACGAGGCTTGACTCTTCAGCGACGCCTGTCGATACTGTGCGCTCGCCGCCGGCTTCGGCGGCGTTTTTCGTCCGGACCGTCGGGTAGTAGGCCGACGCCGACCGGAGTGACCGGGGCCTCCCCCGCCGACCCAGGTGAGGCTTCCCTTAGCGTCCGAGGCGTGGTTAGGCTAGCCTTAGCTCAGCAGGGGCGCTTCGGACGGGAGACGATTCGGATGACAGCGGTGATGCCGGGGCGCCAGGTCGCCACCGCACCGCTCGCGCCGGTCACCGCCACCCTGCGGGCCATGTTCGGCACCGACGACGTGCCCGGCCTGATGCCCGGCCTGCTGGTCACCGACGAGTACGGCTGGAGCCCGGCCACCACCCTGGTCGACGGCAGCCGGCTGTCCGAGTTCCTGCACGCCGCCACGCTGCGCTGGGGCGGCACCCCGCACGCCTGCGCCGCGCTGGCCTGGAAGTCGTACAGCTACTGGACCGCGCTGCCGGTGGTGCTCGGCTGGGCGTCCGCCCGCCGGGTGCCGCTGTTCGACCCGGCCGACGTGCTGATCCACTTCGAGGACCACCGCCCGCTGCTCACCCTGGGCCTGCGCCGCTCGACCACCGTCGCGGTGCTGCCCGGCGATCCGCTGGCGGTCTCCGGCCTGCCCGAGGTGCGGGTGATGGCCGGCGAGGCGGAGCTGCTCGGCGCGCTGCGCGCCTCCCTGCTCGACGCCCACCTGGCCCCGATGATCGAGGCGATCCAGGCCGAGGTGCGGATCGGCACCCGGACCCTGCTCGGGTCGGTGGCCTCCGGCATCGCGCACGGCATCCTGCGGGCCGCCGACGGGCTGCCCGGCTCCTCCGTCGAGACCATCGACACCCTGCTCACCGCGCTCGACCTGCACGACCTGGTGGAGCTGGTGCCCGGCCCGGCGGGCGAGCCGACGGTGCAGCGGCGCACCTGCTGCCTGGCCTTCACCCTGCCGAAGCCGAAGATCTGCCAGGGCTGCTGCGTCCGCCAGTCCTGACCCCGACCACCGGCGCCACGCGGGTGGTCAGTCGGTGAGCGCGCGCACGTCCCAGGCCCAGACCCCGCCAATGCGCGCCGGCCGGATCCCGGTCAGCTCGATCATCCCCCGGCGCAGCGCGACGGACTGCGGGTGCGGGCCGAGGATCACCACGCCGGCCCGCCAGTACCGCAGGTCGTCGACCGCGTCCACCCGCGCCTGCGGGGTGATCGGCGGCACCGCGCCGGTGCTCTGGATGACGGCGAAGAAGCTGCTGGTCGGCCGGGGTGGGGCGGTGAACAGGGCAGCTCCGCGCTCCGCGCTGTCCGGGCGGGTGTCCGGTCCGAGGAAGTAGCCCCGCGCGATCGGCATCTCCAGCCGGGTCATCGCGGACCAGCGCAGCGGTTCGGCGTAGTCGCTGTCCGGCAGCGGCAGCGTCACCACGCTCCGGCCGCCGGCCACGTAGGGCCGCCACGCCCCGGAGGTGACGAAGGCGGGCACCGCGTCGAGCCGTTCCGCCGGCAGCGGGGTGGGCAGCAGCGGGAGCAGGGCCATGGTCAGCACGGTGGCGGTGGCGAACCGGAGCTGCGGCCGGGCGGTCGGGAACCGGGCGGCGAGCGTACGGACGCACTCCGCGCCGTACGCGAGCAGCAACCCGATCACCGGGGTGAGCGCCAGCGACCACCGGGTCGGCACCACCGAGTGCAGGATCGGCAGGTTCTCCAGCGCCGCCCACGGGCCCGGGATGCCGGTCTCCCGGCCGTTGAAGCGGATCTCCCGACCGAGCGAGAGCAGGCCGAAGAGGAGTCCCAGCGCGGCCAGGCCGAGCACCACCACGTTGCGCCGCAGCCACCAGACCAGCGCCACCACCAGCACCGCCAGCGGCCAGCCGAAGAAGGCGTTCTCCTCGGTCGGGTTCCGGGCCAGCCCGGCCGCGCTGCGCTCGTCGCCGGCCAGCGACTCCCGGGAGAAGGCGACGAACGACACCAGGTCGGTGGAGTAGCCCCGGATCAGCCGGGACAGCCCCGCATAGGCGCCCGGACCGAAGAGCTGCACGTAGAGCGGGTAAGCCAGGACCACCGCACTGGCCGCGGCGGCCACACCCAGCCCGGCGAGGAAGGGACGGGCGCTCCGGCGCAGGGCGGGCCGGCCGAGGGCGAGCGCGGCGACCACCACGCCCAGGCCGATCGCGGTCATCAGCAGGATCTCGAGGTTGAGGAAGGACTGCCAGACGATCACCAGCGCGAGCAGCAGGCCGTTGCGCAGCCAGCGGCCGGGCTCGGCCAGCCGTACGGTGCGCCAGACGATCAGCGGGACGACGAACTGGGACACGATGTTCGGGTGGGCGTTGGCGTGCGACACCATCGCCGGCGCGTACGCGCAGAAGGCGGCGCCCAGCCAGGCCGGCCCGCGGGCGCCGACGAGCACCCGGGAGAGGACGAAGTACCAGGCGGTGGCCGTGGCGATCATGCCAACGGTGAGGAAGAGCAGGAATGCGGCGCGCGGGCCGATCAGGACGGTGACCGGTGTCATTGGCAATGAAACGGATAATACCGACGTATTTGCCATCAAATTTACGCCGTCCGGGACGTTCATCCGATCGGAGAAGAACGGATAGGCAAAATCGGTCACGACCCGCGCGCCGTGCGCCATCATCCACTCGAACTGCGCCTGATCCGACGGGTTGTCCCGGATGCCCTGACGCGGGTCGAGCCAGAGCCGCGCGGTGATCCAGAACGCGAGCGCGACGAAGCTCAGCACCGCCGCCAGATCGATCCACCACCCCTTGCGGAGGCGTACGCCCCGGTCGGGCCCGCCCTCCGGCGCCCCGGGCGAGGGTTCGCCGGCGGGGAGGTCCGATTCGGGAGTAGTCATGACAATTCGGAGCGTAGTCACGAGAAGGTGGCACCGTGACATGTTTCGGGGTACTGCACTACCATGTGCCGGGTTCGCCGCCCGGCGATCACGCGTCCGACCCCCGACCATATTTCGGCCACCACGGTGCCCCGATTCATCCGCCCCCTGCGCGGATGATTCACTCTGTCGGTTCAGGCGCGGGTCGAGTCATATCGTGAGGAATCGACGCATGGCAGAAATCACCGGGGATCAGCGCGTCCAGTCCGAGGTCCTGGAGGGCCTCGCGACCGCCGTCAATCACCGTCGCTGGTTCGTCGAGCTGGCCCTGCCGTACCTCGGTGACAACCCGATCGAGATCGGCAGCGGCCTGGGCGACTACGCCCTGGAGTGGGCCACCCGGCTACCCCGGTTCACCGCCACCGAGGCCGACCCGGACCGGCTGGTCTCGCTCAAGGAGCGCCTCGCCGAGCAGCCGACCATCGAGGTCCGGCAGATGCTCCTGCCGCATTCCGAGCGGGGCGACTACAGCTCGGCCGTGTCGTACAACGTGCTGGAGCACATCGAGGACCACGTGGGCGCGCTGCGCAGCATGCGCGACCTGGTCCGCCCCGGCGGCGCGGTGATCATCATCGTGCCCGCGTTCCAGTTCGCGATGAGCCCAGCGGACATCGCCACCGGCCACGTCCGGCGCTACACCAAGAAGACGCTGGCCGGGGCGATGACCGAGGCCGGTCTCGAGGTCGAGACGATCCACTACGCGAACGCGCTCGGCCTGATCGGCTACTTCATGGCCACCAAGGTCTTCCGGCTGATGCCGAAGGAGGGCCCGATGGTGAAGGTCTACGACACCCTCGTGCTGCCCGCCACCAAGGCCGCCGAGCAACTGGTCCGCCCACCCTTCGGCCAGTCCGTCTTCGCCGTGGCCCGCGTCCCCGCCTAACCCACCCCCCACCCCCCGCCCACCCGAACCCGACCCGTTGATCATGAGGTTGACGGCGATGTCGATCTCCTCGACCGCCGCCAACCTCATGATCAACGCTGGGGTCGGGGCCAGGGGTTACTGCTTGACCTGGTAGGTGGGGCGGGTTACGGCGCGGGCGAGGGTGTGGAAGGTGAGGTTGAAGCCGACGTAGGCGGGGGAGGCGTCGGGGGCCAGGTCGAGGCGGTCGACGTCGAGCGCGTGCACCGCGAAGACGTAGCGGTGCGGGCGGTCGCCCGCCGGCGGCGCGGCCCCGCCGTAGCCCCGCTCGCCGTAGTCGTTGCGTACGGTGAACGCGCCGCCGAGGTCGGCCTCGGCGACCCCGCGCGGCAGCGACGTCACGTCGGCCGGCAGGTTGACCAGCACCCAGTGCCAGAACCCGCTGCCGGTCGGCGCGTCCGGGTCGAAGCAGGTCACCACGAAGCCCCGGGTCTCCGCCGGAAAGCCGGACCAGGCGAGCTGCGGCGAGAGGTTGTCGCCCCCGACGCTGCCGTGCGCGAAGGTGGCGTCCATCGGCTCGCCGTTCTGCACGTCGTCACTGGTGACGGTGAACGACGAGACGGTCGGCAGCAGCTCGTACGGGTCCGGGGCGATCGGTCGTTCCAAAGTCATCGAACGGGTCCTTCCGGTGAACGGTTTCCTGCCCTTTCTTACCTCGCCGTCGCCCGACTATCGACCGGAAGCTCCCGTTGTCCGGCCGATCCGCCGGTCCGGGTGGGACTGTTGCCGGGGAACAATCCTCCTCGGGAGGACCACCCCTTGACTTCCATCTGGCGTGACTTCTGCAAGGCCCTCGTCGCCGCGGTCCGCCGCCCCGACGAGGCGGCGCTGCGCGCCGAGCGCGGGCGCGCGGTGCGGCGGCTCGCCGAGGAGAAGGTCCGCGAGCAGGAACGGCGGCTCGCCGGACCGGATCGCCCTCGGCAGCCCGCGGAGGACGTACGGCCGACAGCGCCGGCGAGCGGTGGACCCCACACCGGACCGGCGAGCGGTGGACACCGCAGCGGGCAGGCAGACGACGGACGGCCCAGCGGTCCGACGGACGGGGGGCGGCGGCCGGCGGCGGCGGACGAGGGCTGACGGCTCGCCAGGCATCTGCCCTGGTCCATGAGCCGTTACCCTCGCCGCATGGCCCTCGACCTGTTCGCCGGGATACCCGTCACCGACTACGCCGCCGCGCTGGCCTGGTACGAGCGGCTGTTCGGTTCCCCGCCCGCCTTCGTCCCCAATGACCACGAGGCGGTGTGGGGGCTCGCCGAACACCGGTGGGTGTACATCGAACAGCACCCCGACCGGGCCGGGCACGCCATGCACACCGTGTTCGTCGACGACCTCGACGCCCTGCTGGCCGAGACGGCCGAGCGGGGCATCAAGCCGGCCAAGCGGGAGACGTACGCCAACGGCGTCCGGAAGGCCATCTACGTCGATCCGGACGGGAACGAGATCGGCTTCGGCGGCCCGCCGCTCTGACCGGCACCCCCAGCCCGACCGCCGGGACGGTCCGGCGCAGGCGGGACGGCACATACCCCCGTTCGCGCTGCCCAGGGGCGCGGCCTCGGGGGACCGGGGGCTACGGTCCGACGACGACGTTCGCGAGCGGCTCGCCCGCCGCGTACCGCCGGACCTGGTCGACGAGCAGCCGGCGGGCCCGGGGCGCCAACGCGGCGGTCAGGCCGCCGACGTGCGGGCTGATCAGGAGGTTCGGCGCGGACCAGAGCGGGTGGTCGGCGGGCAGCGGCTCGGGTTCGGTGACGTCCAGGGCGGCGTGCAGCCGGCCCGCGCGCAGCTCGGCGAGCAGCGCACCGGTGTCCACCACCCGCCCCCGTGCCACGTTCACCAGCAGGGCGCCGTCGGCCATCCGAGCGAGGAAGTCCTTGTCCACCAGGCCCTCGGTCTCCGGGGTCAGCGGCGTCGCCAGGATGACGACGTCCGCTCGTGGCAGCAGCTCCGGAAGGTCGATGACCGGCCGTACGCCGGGGCGGGCGCTCCGCGCCACCCGGCTGATCTCCACCTCGAACCCGGCGAGTCGGCGCTCGATCGCGGCGCCGATCGAGCCGTACCCGACGATCAGCACCCGGGCGTCGGCCAGCCCGGCCGACCACCCCGAGGCCCAGCGGCCCTCGCCCTGCGCCCGGACGAAGTCCGGCAGCCGGCGCCGGGCGGCGAGGGTGAGGGCCACGGCCAGCTCGGCGGTGGCCGCGTCGTGCACGCCCCGGCCGTTGGCCAGCGTCAGGCCGGGCCGCAGGTACGGCAGGACATGGTCGTAGCCGGCGGTCACGGTCTGCACCACCTTGAGCCGGGGCATCCGGGCGATCGGCTCGCAGAAGCGCGGGTCGACAATCCCGTACGGAACCGCGTAGAACTCGACGTCGTCCAGCTTGTCGGGCACGGCTTGGGTGCCGTCGTACAGCGCGACGTCCAGGTCGCCGAGCTCGGCCACCGCGTCGGGGTGAGGGATCAGGTAGCGCACAGTGACGATCATGCTAGATCCCGAGCGGGACGCGGTGAGACCCGGTCATGGACACGCCCCCTGACCGGCGATACGCGCTGGTCAGGGGACGTTGGCAGCGGAGGGTGTGGGATTCGAACCCACGAAGGACATCGCTGCCCTTACCGGTTTTCAAGACCAGCGCCATCGGCCACTAGGCGAACCCTCCTGGGCCACGGACCCGACGGGGTGCGCGGCCGTGCCTAGTCTGCCACGGCTGCCGTCCGGGCGAGCGGGCACGCCAGCCGGACTGGGATGATCGACGCCGTGTGGCAGAGCCCGACCGTCGTGCTGATCACCGGAATCATGGCCGCCGGCAAGTCCACTGTGGCCGAGGGCCTGGCCCGCCGGCTGCCCCGCGCGGTGCACCTGCGCGGCGACGTCTTCCGTCGGATGGTGGTCAGCGGCCGGGCGGAGATGACCGCCGAGCCGTCCGACGAGGCGTACCGGCAGTTGCGGCTGCGCTACGACCTGGCCGCCGCGGCGGCCGACCGCTACGCCGCCGCCGGCTTCACCGTGGTGCTCCAGGACATCGTGATCGGCGCCGACCTGCCGGCCATGGTCGACCGGATCCGGCACCGGCCGCTGGCCGTCGTGGTGCTCGCGCCCCGGCCGGAGGTGGTCGCCGCCCGCGAGCGGGACCGCCCCAAGCAGGGGTACGGGGACTGGCCGGTCGCCGACCTCGACGCCGACCTGCGGACGCGGACGCCTCGGATCGGGCTCTGGCTGGACACCTCGGCGCAGACCCCGGAGCAGACGGTGGACGAGATCCTGGCCCGGGCGTGGACCGACGGTCGGGTGGGGTAGACACGACACATGCGCGCGATCACGATCCCGGAACCCGGTGGACCCGAGGCACTGGTCTGGAGCGAGGTTCCCGACCCCGAGCCCGGCCCGGGCGAGGTGGTGGTGGACGTGCGGGCCAGCGCGGTCAACCGGGCGGACCTGCTGCAACGGCAGGGGCACTACCCACCGCCGCCGGGCGCGTCCGCGTACCCGGGGCTGGAGTGCGCCGGGGTGATCGGCGCGCTCGGTCCCGACGTGACCGGGTGGCGGGTCGGCCAGGAGGTCTGCGCCCTGCTGGCCGGCGGCGGGTACGCGGAGCGGGTCGCCGTGCCGGCCGGCCAGCTGCTGCCGGTGCCGGCCGGGGTCGACCCGGTCGACGCCGCCGCGCTGCCCGAGGTGGCCTGCACGGTCTGGTCGAACGTGGTGCGGCTGGCCGGGCTCGGCGCGGGCGAGACGCTGTTGGTGCACGGCGGCGGCAGCGGGATCGGCACCTTCGCCATCCAGCTCGGGGCGGCGCTGGGTGCCACCGTGGTGGCCACCGCCCGGAAGACCAAGCACCGGGTGCTGCGCGAGCTGGGCGCCGCGCACACCGTGGACTACCGGGAGCAGGACTTCGTCGAGGAGGTCCGGCGGGTCACCGAGGGCCGGGGCGCGGACGTCATCCTCGACATCATGGGCGCCTCCTACCTGGGCCGGAACGTGGCGGCGCTGGCCACCGGCGGCCGGCTGGTGGTGATCGGCATGCAGGGCGGGCGCAAGGGCGAACTGGACCTCGGCGCGTTGCTGGCCAAGCGGGGCACGGTGGCGGCGACGGCGCTGCGGTCCCGGCCGGTCGCGGAGAAGGCGGAGATCGTCCGCGGGGTCCGCGAACAGGTCTGGCCGCTGATCGAGGCGGGCCGGATCCGGCCGATCGTGGACCGCCGGCTGCCGATGAGCCGGGCCGCCGAGGCGCACCAGCTCTGCGAGACCAGCGAGCACGTGGGCAAGGTCCTGCTCACCACGGGATGACGCGCGGCGGCTTGTCCGGCGCCACCCGGGCTGGAGCAGGCGATCCGGGCGTCCGGCACTGAACCCGCGGGCCGGATCGGCCGCCGGGCGGGGGCAGGATCAGGCCGGGGCCGGGTCGGCGGCCGGGCGGGGCAGCATCAGGCGCGGGCCCGGGCCCTCACCGGCCAGGGCGTCGCTGGGGTTGCTGAGGGTGCAGCGCTGCAACGACAGGCAGCCGCAGCCGATGCAGCTGTCCAGGTCGTCGCGGAGCTTGGTCAGCAGCCGGATCTTCTCGTCCAGCCGCTCCCGCCAGACGATGGAGAGCCGCGACCAGTCGTCAGCGGTGGGCGTACGCGAGGCGGGCAGCGACTCCAGCGCGGCCCGGATCTCGTCCAGCGAGATGCCGACCTGCTGGGAGATCCGGATGAAGGCCACCCGGCGCAGCTCGCCGCGGGCGTATCGGCGCTGGTTGCCGCCGGTGCGTTCGGCCCGGATCAGCCCGAGCCGCTCGTAGTAGCGCAACGCCGAGGGCGCCACCCCGCTGCGGTCGGAGAGCTGGCCGATGGTCAGAGACTCGTGCATCACGTCGCCTTGAGTTGAAGTCCACTTCAACTTGCAGGCTATCCGCATGACCACGATGACCGCCAGTACGGGCCGGGCCGGCGCCCCGCCCGGGCCACGGCTCCCCGCGCCGGTGGCGCCGCTGCTCGACCGGATCCGGGCCGGCCGGGAGTTCGGCGCCAACGTCTACTCCACCGTCGACGTGCTCTGGGTGCTCTACGACCGGATCCTCCGGATCACCCCGGCCACCGTCGACGACCCGGAACGGGACCGCTTCCTGCTCTCCAAGGGCCACGCCGTGGCCGGTTACTACGCGGTGCTCGCCGCCAAGGGCTTCGTCCCGCTCGACTGGCTCGACGACCAGGGCGGGCCGGCCAGCCGGCTCGGCGACCATCCGGACCGGCTGCTGGTGCCCGGCGTGGAGATCGGCTCCGGTTCGCTCGGTCACGGCCTCGGGCTCGGCGTGGGCACCGCGCTCGGGCTGCGCGCCCAGGGCCTGCTCACGCCCCGGGTCTACGTGCTGCTCGGCGACGCGGAACTGGACGAGGGCTCCAACCACGAGGCGATCGCGTACGCCGGGGCGACCGGGCTGGCGAACCTGACCGCCGTCGTGGTGGACAACTCCTCGGCCACCCACGGGTGGCCGGGCGGCGCGGCGGCCCGGTTCACCGTGAACGGCTGGACCGCCGCCACCGTCGACGGACGCGACCACGACGCCCTGCACACCGCCCTGACCGGGCAGGACAACCACCGGCCGCACGTCGTCGTCGCGGTCGTCGACTCCGGGGAGTGACCATGCGGGACAGCTTCGTCGACACCACCACCGCGCTGCTGGCCGAGGATCCGCGTACCGCGCTGGTGCTCGCCGACATCTCCGCCGCCGCGTTCGCCCCGGCCGCCCGGCGGCACCCGGACCGGGTGCTCAACGTCGGGATCCGGGAACAACTGATGGTCGGCGTGGCCGGCGGGCTCGCGCTGACCGGGCTGCGGGCGATCGTGCACAGCTACGCGCCGTTCCTCGTCGAGCGGGCGTACGAGCAGCTCAAGCTGGACCTGGACCACCAGGGGGCGAGCGCCGTGCTGGTCAGCGTCGGCGCGTCGTACGACCGGGCGGCCGCCGGGCGCACCCACCTCGCCCCGGCCGACGTGTCGCTGATCGACACGCTGCACGACTGGACCGTGCACGTTCCCGGGCACCCGGGCGAGGTGCCGGCACTGCTGCGGGCCGCGGTGGCCGCCGAGGGCTCGGCGTACCTGCGCCTCTCCACGCTGCACAACGACCGGCCGCGCCCCGGCGACGGCACGCTCGACCTGGTCCGGGACGCCGGCCCCGGCGCGCCGCTGCTGGTAGCGGTCGGGCCGGTGCTGGACGCCGCGCTCGCCGCGGTGGCGGACCTGGGGGTCTCGGTGGCCTACACCCACCGACCCCGGCCGTTCGACGTCGCGGGGCTGCGGGCGCTGGCCGGCACCGAGGTGATCCTGGTCGAGCCCTACCTGGCCGGGACGTCGGCCCGGGTGGTGTCGGCGGCGCTGGCCGACCGGCCGCACCGGCTGCTGACGCTCGGGGTGGCTCGGCAGGAGCTGCGCCGCTACGGCTCGGCCGAGGACCACACCCGCTGGCACGGGCTGGATGCGGCGGGGCTGCGCCGCTCGGTGAGCGAGTTCCTGGCGCCGGCGCTCACGCCGGCCGGCCGCTGAGCGGCCACCCGGAGCGCCCCGCCCGAGGGGGCGGGCCGGGAAGTCAGCGGGGCGGGGTGCCGGCGGGGCGGCGGCGGGTGCGCTCGCGGCCGAGGATCCAGAGCGCCTCGACCCCGTCCTTCCAGGTGATCTTCTTGCCCTCCTCGCGGCCCCGGGCCCGGTAGCTGATCGGCACCTCGTACGGCCGGATCCGGCGGCGCAGCAGCTTGCCGGTCACCTCGGCCTCCATCCCGAAGCCCCGGGAGCGGATGTCGAGCGAGCGGTAGAGCGCCACCGGCATCAACTTGAAACAGGTCTCCAGGTCGCCGATGTAGGAGTTGAACAACACGTTCGCCGCCATCGTGACGCCCTTGTTGCCCATCACGTACCAGAAGCTGTAGGCGCTGTGGCTGCCGAAGGTGCGATTGCCGTAGACCACCGTCGCCCGACCGTCGAGCACCGGGTCGAGCAGCTTGGGGATGTCCTGCGGGTCGTACTCCAGATCCGCGTCCAGGATCACCATGTAGTCGCCCTCGGCGTTGTCCACCGCCGTCTTGATGGCCGCGCCCTTGCCCGCGTTACGTGGGTGGGTGACGACCCGCAGCCGCGCGTCGTCGGCGCGGCCGAGGATCTCACCGGTGCCGTCCCGACTGCCGTCGTCGACCACGACCAGCTCGATCTCGCACGGGTAATCGACCGCCAATGCCTGCTTCAGGGCATCCGCGATGCGTTCTTCCTCGTTGTAGACCGGCATGAGGATCGAGAGCTTCACGGGAATCTCCACGGTGGCGACAATATGTCGGGCCTAGCCTAGCCTGGCAGGTCAGCGCGGTGGTGGCCGCCACCGTGGGCGTCGGCCACCACGACGGGCGGCCGATGGTGTTTACTTCCGGCCATGTCGGCAGCCGGCTACCCGCTCGCCCTGGCGCCCGTCGCCGCGCTTCTTCTGCTGACCGTCACGCTGCGACCGGCCGCGCCGGGCACCGTGGCGCCGCTGCGGTTGGCCGTCGTCCGGGCCGCCCTGGTGACCGGCGCCTACGCGGTGCTCACGGTGGAGCTGCTCGGCGCGCTGCGGCTGCTCACCCGGCCCGCGTTCGCGGTCGCCTGGCTGCTCTTCCTGGCCGCCGCGGGCGCGGCCGCGAGCTGGCGCCGCCGTCGGGACGCGGGCCCGGCCGGCCCGGTCGCCGCCGCCCGGCCGCATGCACTGGTCGGAGTGGGGGCCGCCGAGCCGGCGCGGGCGATCGCCGCCGGCCCGCCGCCCACCGCCGGGCCCGGGTCGACCCGCCCGGCCGCCGTGGGCGGCTCCGGGGGACCGGCCCGCGCCGGCTGGGCGGCCCGGCTGGGCAAGTGGTGGCGTACGGCGGGTCGGGGCGAGCGGCTGCTCGCCGGCACGGTGGGCGGGCTGGTCCTGGTCGAGCTGCTGGTCGCGCTGCTGGCCGAGCCGAACAACTTCGACTCGCAGACCTACCACCTGCCCAAGGTGGAGCACTGGGTGGCGCAGGGCGACCTGGACTTCTGGCCCACCGCGATCCACCGGCAGGTGACCATCCCGCCGGGGGCCGAGTACCTGCTGCTGCACCTGCGCCTGTTCACCGGCGGGGACGCGCTGCACAACCTGGTGCAGTGGGCGGCCATGGTGGGTTGTCTGCTGGTCGGCAGCCGGATCACCGCCCAGCTCGGCGGTGGCCGGCGGGCTCAACTGCTCACCGCGTTCGTGCTGGCCACCACGCCGATGGTGGCGCTGCAGGCGACCAGCACGCAGACCGACCTGGTCTGTGCCGCCTGGGTGGCCTGCGCGGCCACCCTGGCGCTGGACGGGCTGCACCGGCGGACCGGGCCGGGCACCCTGCTCGGGCTGGGCGCGGCCACCGGGTTGACCGCGGTGACCAAGACCAGCGGGCTGATCGCGGTCGGTCCGCTGCTGGTGCTCTGGGGCCTCGCCCAGTTGCGCCTGGCGTACCTCGACCGGCCCGCGGCCCGGGTGGGCGGCACGGCTCGTACGGTGGCCGGGTCGCTGCTGATCCTCACCGTCGCCGCGGCGGTGGTCGGCCCGTTCCTGGCCCGGGTGACCGTCGAGTTCGGTCACCCGCTCGGGCCGCCCCGGCTGCGCGAGTCCATCCCGATGGAGCGGCACGATCCCGGGTCCATCCTGGTCAACGCGCTGCGGATCGGGCACACCGCGTTCGACACGCCGCTGGCGCCGCTGCGCCGGGCCGGCGCGGAGGCGATCGTCGGCGTGGCCGGGCTGATCGGGGTGGACCCGCAGGACCGGGCCACCACGTTCGGGCGGGAGACCTTCCCGGTGCCGTCCTGGTATCCGGACGAGGATCGGGTGGCCTTCCCGCTGGCCGGCGCGCTGGCGCTGCTCGGGGCGGGGTTCGCGCTGACCCGGCCCGGCCGGCTGAGCCCGGAGCGGTCCGGGACGCTGCGCGCGTACGCGGCGGTGGTGGTGAGCGCCGTGCTGCTGCACACCGCGATGATCAAGTGGCAGCCGTGGGGCAACCGGCTGTTGCTCTACGCGCTGGTGCTGGCCGTGCCGCTGGCCGGCGTCTGGCTGGACGCGCTGGTCCGCCGCCGGTCCGCCGCCGCCGACGGCGGAACTGCCACCGCGGCGCCCGGTGCCGCCACGGCCGGGCCGGAGAGCGCCACCGCCGACCCGGGGGGCGGTGCGGCCCGGCGGCGGTCGCTGGCGCTGGGGCTCGCGGTCACCGTGCTGGCGACCAGCGCGCTGGCCGGGGTGCTCGCGGTGTCGTACGGCTTCCCGCGCCGGCTGGTCGGCACCGGTTCGGTCTTCACCACCGGCGACTGGGAGACCCGCTTCCTGCGGCGCCCGCAGTGGGCGGCGGAGTTCCGCTGGGCGGCGGAGGCCGTCCGCGCGGCCGACGCCCGTCGAATCGGCCTGGTGCAGCAGAACGACAACTGGGAGTACCCCTGGTGGCTGCTGCTGCGCGAGCCGGACGGCCGGCCGCCGGACCTGGTCGCGCTCCAGTCGGTGCTGCCGGAACGCCCGCCGGCCGACCCGGCGTCGGTGGACGCGATCGTCTGCACGGGCAGCCGGCCGGCCTGCAGCCGGCTGGTGCCGCCCGGCTGGCGGCTGGAGTTCCGCGGCTACGTCGGCTACGCGCTGCCGCCCGCCGGCTGACCGGGAATGTTCCCGCCGGCCAGCCCGGCCGCGAGGATCAGGGCGACGCCAGCGGCCGGCAGGCGGGGCGGATTGCCGGGATAGCCCGGTTCGGCAGACCGCGCGCAACGATTCTGAGACGTATTCACATACCTGCATCACGCGCGTTACCTTCCGGTAACTCGATCGACACCCCACGATCGAGGCGAAAGGAGTGCGTCGATGCTTGGTTCCCCTGCCAGGCGCGAACGTGCGACCCGACGACGGACCCTCACCGCCGTTCTCGCCGCCGCTCTCGTCCTGCCGATGCTCACCGGTCCGGCCACGCCCGCCACCGCGGCGGACCGCCCGGCCATCCAGCCACTCCCCGCGAACCTGGAGGCGATCCGTGCCGCCGAGGCCACCGCGCTCTACGGCACACCCGCCATCCGCCCGATCGAACAGCGCCGCACCGCGCTGATCACCATGGGCGACAGCGAGATCTCGGGTGAGGGAGTGGGCAACTACGTCCCCGGCACCCACGAACCCGGCAACTGGTGCGACCGCTCGTACGACCAGGCGGTGTTCCGCACCGGCATCGCCGCCGACGAGAAGTACAACATCGCCTGCTCCGGGGCGACCCCGTGGAACCTGATCCGGGGCGGGCCGACCCAGCACAACGAGCTGAACCAGGGTGACCACCTGGCGATCAAGGCACGGAACACGCACCTCAAGCTGATCTGGGTGGTGGTCGGCGCGAACGGCGACGGCACTATCCAGTTCGGCCCGGTGGCCACCGACTGCACCATCCGCCGGGTCTTCTTCCAGGGCCCGTGCTACCCCACGTACACCGACCAGTGGACGATCCGCACCGACGGCAGCCGGCGGGCGGTCGAGGACGCGCTCACCGACATCCGGCGGACCATGACCGACGCCGGTTACCTGCGGTCGGACTACGAGCTGGTGCTCATGTCGTACCCGAGCCCGGGCAGCCCGGACGTGGAGGACAACCCGAACTTCCCCGGCTGGTACGCCGGCGGCTGCCTGCTCTACCTGGCCGACGCGGCGTTCGCCCGGAACAAGGCGGTGCCGCTGTTCGAGACGGCCATCCGGGCGGCGGCCACCAACACCGGCACCCGCTACCTGGACGCCAGCCGGCTCTTCCACGGGCACGAGGTGTGCACCGACAACACCTCGGTCCGCGGCCTCTACATCGAGGTCGGCATCTGGGACGAGAACGCGGCCCGGCAGTCGTTCCACCCGAACTACCGGGGGCACGGCATGTTCGCCCAGTGCATCACCCAGTTCTGGAATTCCGGCCAGCAGCGGGCCACCTGCGTCGACCCGGCCAGCACCGGCGGCGGCGTGCTCTACCCGGGGCTGTTCGAGTTCAAGCAGCTACGTAACGTCGCCACCGGCACCTGCGTGGACGGCAAGGGCTACGACTCGCGCAACGGCACCCCGCAGCAGTCGTACGGCTGCCACGGTGGTCGCAACCAGGGCTTCTGGTACGACCCGACGCGGCAGTCGCTGCACTCCGAACTCTCCCACGACCGCTGCCTGGACGTGGCCGGCGGCACCCTGAGCGCCGGCACCGCTGTCAACATCTACGACTGCCACGGCGGCGCCAACCAGAAGTTCGTGCTGGCCGGCAACCAGCTCAAGGTGGCCGGCAACACCAACCTCTGCCTGGCGTTCGACAGCCCGTGGCTGGGCAGCCCCCGGCTGCGGCTGGCCACCTGCTCGACGAGCACCCGGCAGCAGTGGTCGTTCGAGTCCCGCAACTTCGCCAACCCGGTCGGCTACGGCCACGACGACTTCATCGGCTCTCGGGTGTACTGATTCCCACTCATCCGCGTACAGCGAAAGAGTGGCCATTCCGCGCGGAATGGCCACTCTTTCGCTGTACGGGCGCGGCCCTGGCCGGGGCGGCGGGCGGCGGGCGGCGGACCTACTTCTGCTTGACCGGCACGACGATCAGGCGGGCCACCCCGTTGTCGCCCTCCTTGGCGCCGGCCACGCCGACGGTGGTGCCGACCTCGATGTCGGTGGACTGGATCGTGGTGCGCCGCTCGACGACCCGCAGCTTGTCGCCGAAGGTCCAGGTCATGGTGAAGCCGTCGGTGGACTTCACGGTCATCGAGTCGCCGTCGATCGCGGTCACCTCGCCGCGCTGCACGGCGACCGTCTTCGTACCGTCCTTGGTCTGCACCACGGCTTCGCCGTGCAGGGTGTTGCGGCGCAGCAGCACCCGGGCCTTGCGGCGCTCGCGCCACTCCTCACCGCGCTCGCGCCGCGGCTTGTCCCCGGTCGCGGACGGCGACGCGGGCGCGGCCAGGGTGTCCACCTCCAGGTCGCCGGCGTCGAAGCCGAGCGCGGCGAGCGCCTGCCCCTCCGCGCCCATGGCGGCGGCGACCTCGACGGCGGTCTCCCGGACCGGCTGGCCGCCCACCTGGTCGGCGCCGCAGCCGGTGACGCCGAGCGTGGCGGCCGCCAGCAGCGTGGTGGCGGCGATTCCCCAACGTGCCATGAGTCTTCCTCTCGTCCGTGGTGCTGCCAGCCTGCCGCGCGTCGGCGAGCGGAGCGTCAGGCCGATGTTCGAGCCGGGTAAGGATCCGGCGGCAACCGGACGGTGAAGGCCGCCCCGCCCTCCGGGGCGTGCCCCGCCACGATCTCCCCGCCGAGCCGGCGGACCAGGCCGGCGGCGAGCGCCAGCCCCAGCCCGCTGCCCACCTTGCGCACGCCGCGGTACCGCTGGTGCAGCGCGCCGCGCTCGAAGGCCACCGCCAGGTCGTCGTCGGTGAAGCCGGGCCCGCCGTCGCGGACCTCGACCACCCCGCCGGCGGCCGGGTCCGCGCCCGCCGGGCGGACCGCGAGCACCACCGGCGCCCCCGGCGGTACGACCCGCAGCGCGTTCTCCAGCAGTCCGTCGACCACCTGCCGGATCCGGCCCGGGTCGGTGTACGCGGGCACCGGCCGGTCCGGCATCTCCACCCGGAAGGGGACCCCGACCGCGGCGCAGCGGCCGGCCCAGGTCCGCTCCGCGTCGGCGGCCAGCCGGGTCAGATCGACCGGCGCGGGTTCCAGCGGAAAGTCGGCCGCCTCCAGCCGGGCCAGCGCCAGCAGGTCGCTGACCAGGCGGTCCAGGTGTTCCGCCTCGGCGAGCAGGGTCCGCCCGGTGTCGGCCGTGTCGTTTGGCGGAATCACGCCGTCGGCGAGCGCCTCGGCGTAGCCGCGGATCGCGGTCAGCGGGGTGCGCAGCTCGTGCGAGACGGAGAGCAGGAACTCCCGCTGCCGGCCCTCGCTGGTGGCCAGCGCGGCGGCCAGCCCGTTCAGCGCGTACGCCAGGTCGGCCGTCTCGTCCGGCGGCTCCACCGGCACCCGTACCGTCCGGTCCCCGGCACGCAGCCGCGCGGCGGCCTCGGCGGCCCGCCGGACCGGCCGGGCCAGCAGGCGGGCCAGCAGCAACCCGGCGACCACTCCGGCGCCGAGCCCGGCGAGCAGTGGAAGCCAGAGGCTGGGCAGCACCTGCCGCCACGGGGCGCTGACCCGGCGGGTCAGCACCACCCCGTTGCCGCCGGGCAGCGCGCGCCCCTCGACCAGCGTGCGGCGCCCGCCGACCGGCCGGCGGGTCGAGACGTTGCGCCCCTCGGCGATCCGCTGCACCACCCGGGGCGGCAGCCCAGCCCGGTCCGGCGCGCCCCGCCGGATCAGGTACGCGTCGATGCCCTGCACACGCAGCTGGCGCAGCAGCCGCTCCTCGTCGGCGGTGCGACCGGTCATCAGCCGGGGGCGCAGCACCTCGGCGGCCAGCCGGGCCTGGGCGGCCAGCGCCTCCTGGTCCCGCCGCTCGACCCCGCGCACCGCCAGCGGCACCGCGACGATCGCGGTGACCAGCACCGAGACCAGGGCGACCGCACAGGTGACCAGCACCGCGCGGGCGGTCAGCGTACGGCCGAACCGGCGGCGCGGCGGGACCGGCGGCGGGCCGACCACCGGCAGCGCGAGGGTCGGCTCAGCCATCGGCGGCGTACCCCACGCCCCGGTGGGTACGGATCACGCTGGCCCCGCCGAGCTTCGCCCGGACCTGCGCCACGTGCACGTCGACGGTCCGGGTGCCGGCGTGCGCCGCGTAGCCCCAGACCGCGGCCAGCAGCTCCTCCCGGGTGAACACCCGGCCGGGCCGGGCCATCAGGTGGGCGAGCAGGTCGAACTCGGTGGTGGTCAGCTGGACCGGGGCGCCCGCGACGGCCACCGTCCGGCGGACCGGGTCGAGGGTGACCTGGCCGACCACCCGGGGCCGGTCCGCCTCGGGCGGTCCGGCCGTGCGGCGCAGCACCGCCCGCACCCGGGCGACCAGTTCGCGCGGGCTGAACGGCTTGGTGACGTAGTCGTCCGCGCCCAGTTCCAGGCCGACGACCCGGTCGACCTCGTCGTCGCGGGCGGTGAGGAAGATGACCGGCGTCCAGTCGCCGGCCTCGCGCAGCCGCCGGCAGACCTCGGTGCCGGTCAGGCCGGGCAGCGCGATGTCGAGCACGCAGGCCACCGGGCGCAGCCGGCGGGCGGCGGCCAGCCCGGCCGCCCCGTCCCGCTCCAGGTGCACGCCGAACCCGTCCCGGCTGAGGTAGAGCCGGACCAGGTCGGCGATGGCCGGCTCGTCCTCGACCACGAGGACGAGCCCGCGCGGCTGGGCGTCGACGGTCACCGGCCCATGATTGCCGACCGGGGCGGCGGTGCGGACGCCGGCGGATGTTCGGATTCGGTAAGGACACGCCGGGGCGGGCCGCCCCGGCCGGTGGTCAGCGGACCGTGGCGGGCCGGAGGGTGGCCGGCCGGGCGGTGGGCGGAGCCTCGCCGATGGTCGCCACGATCCGCTCCCGGGCGCTGCGCAGCCGGGTCCGGAAGGCGTGGTTGAGCAGGGCGTCGAGCTGCCACACCTGCTTCGGGTGCTGGGTCCGGATGACGAACCGCTCGCGGATCCCGTCGATCGCGGTGGCGGCCAGCTCGACCGAGTGCAACCGGGGGTCGGGGCTCCAGGTGACGTTGCTCAGCTCGCGCAGTTCGGTGTTGAGGTGCAGGCGCAGCCGGTGCAGCACCCGGGTCTGCTGGGTGACGACCAGCCGGCGGTGGGTCAGCAGCAGCAGGTACTCGCCGGCCATCGGGCGGTCCGGGCGGTTGCACCGGCTGACCAGGATGGTCGCGTCGCCGGAGCCGACGCAGCGACGGAAGATGGGCATGTGCCGGGTGACGGTCTGCGCCGCCAGCCCGGCCTCGGCGGCGGCCGGGAGGAACGTTCGGGAGAACACGTCCATGCCCTGCCCAACGACGGCCACCCGGGAGTGACGCGGCTCACACGACAGTTTTGGAAGTTCCACGACGCCGAGTCGCACCGCCTGTGCGACGGCGGGCGGGCGCGGCGGTCACCGGGCCGGCGTCAGCCGGCGGAGCGTCCCGGACAGGCTGCCGTACCTGCGCAGCTGCGGCTGTGCCGTACGGACCGCGTACGCCGGCTGTTCGAGCTCCAGGTAGTTGCTGTCGATGTTGATCCGGACCCCGCCCCAGGTCTCATGGTGGTCGCCCCGGTACTGCTTCATCCGGCGCCTCGGCCAGTAGGACGCCGGGATGGCCTCGTCCGACACCGTCTGGACGCCGTCCCAGCGGGCGAAGTCGATCAGGTCGGGGCGGGCGTAGCCGGGCCGCGCGTAGGCGGCCACCTGGTCGGCGAGCCCGGCGGACTCGACCGAGGTGTACAGGCCGGCCAGGAAACCGTGCTCGTGCAGCCGGCCGGTCCAGGCACTCACGAAGGTGTCGACCGCGCCGGTGCACGCGACGTTGCCGGCCGGGTAGCGCTCCAGATCCAGGATGATCGTGCTCCGCGCGGCGAGCCCCAGGTTCCGCGCGCTGGTCGCCGCGTCGTCGGCCGCCTCGCGGCCCTGGACCGCGGCCCGAGCCGGGTCGATCCGACGCTGGTAGCTGGAGCAGGGTGCCTGGAGTCCGACGTAGAGCGGGAAGAACCGCCAGCCGGCGGCCTGCTGGGTGCTGACCCATGCCTTCGTCAGGTTGGCCTGCGCGCAGCCCCGGTTGACCCCGCCGATGTAGATGCCCACCGCCCGGTACGGCGACTGGAGCCACGCCTTCATCGCCGTGTTCGACGGTGCCGCGCAGGTGTCGAAGCCCAGGCCGGTGAAGGTGCCCGGGTGCGGACCGGTGTAGCCGGCGGCGGCCGCCGGAGCCGGCCGGTCGACCACGGCGGCACTGGCGAGGAGCGTGGCGACCGCGGCCACGGCGAGGAGCCGTCGGGCGGTACGGCGCAGGGACGGCCGGATGGCGGTGGGCGTCAAGGGTCTCCCGATCTGACGACGCGGCGGGAAGGCGGCGCGACCGGGCGGATCGGTACGGAACCCTCGCACGCCGCGGTCGGATCATGCCCGCCCGACCGCCGACTGTCCAGTTCGTACTCGCAGGTGGCCGGCGGGCCCGGCGGCCGGGTGGCCGGGCAGCGACCAGGGGCGGATCCGGGGCTCGACCGGGCCGGTCACCCGGCGGCCGTGCCGGCCGAGCTGGTCGGTCACCCCGTCGTGGGCGGTGGCCTGCCGGTGCGGATCGGCCCAGTCGGCGTACGGCGTCGAGGTGGCGGTCACGCCCGGCGATCCAGGCCGTGGCCGGGCGACCGGGCGAGGCCAGTTACGGCTCGACGGCCGACCCGGCCGGTGGGCGCCCCGGGCCGGCCACCGGAGCGGGCGACCGGCCGGGGCGGTGGAGTCAGAGCAGCTCGACGATGGTGGCGTTGGCCATGCCGCCGCCCTCGCACATCGTCTGCAGGCCGTAGCGGATGCCGTTGTCGCGCATGTGGGCGAGCATCGTGGTCATGATCCGGGCGCCGGACGCGCCCAGCGGGTGACCCAACGCGATCGCGCCGCCGCGCGGGTTCAGCCGCTCCGGGTCCGCCTCGGTCTCCGCCAGCCAGGCCAGCGGCACCGGGGCGAACGCCTCGTTCACCTCGTACACCCCGATCTCCTCGATGCCCAGCCCGGCGCGGCGCAGCGCCTTCGCGGTGGCCGGGATCGGCGCGGTGAGCATGGTGACCGGGTCGTCGGCGGCGACCACGGCGGTGTGGATCCGGGCCAGCGGGCGCAGGCCGTGCCGGCTGGCCCACTCGGAGGTGGTGACGGCGAGCGCCGCCGCGCCGTCGGAGATCTGCGAGGCGGAGCCGGCGGTGACCACACCGTCGGGCCGGAACGGGGTGGCCAGCTCGCCGAGCTTGGCCAGCGAGGTGTCCCGCCGGATGCCCTCGTCGGCGGCGAACTTGCCGCCGTCGGCCAGCGCCACCGGGGCGAGTTCGGCGTCGAACGCGCCGGCGTCCTGCGCGGCGGCCGCCTTCTCGTGGCTGGCCAGCGCGTACTCGTCGAGCTGGGTGCGGGAGAAGCGCCAGCGCTGGGCGATCAGCTCGGCCCCGACGCCCTGGTTGAACGGCAGCGGGGACTCGTCGGCGAAGCCCTCCACGCCCCGGTAGCGGTCGCGCACCTGGTCGCTGAAGGGCATCCCGCCGGCCACGCTGGAGCCCATCGGCACCCGGGTCATCGACTCCACGCCACCGGCGACCACCAGGTCGGCCTGGCCGGAGAGCACGGTGGCGGCGGCGAAGTGCAACGCCTGCTGGCTGGAGCCGCACTGCCGGTCGAGCGTGGTGCCGGGCACCGACTCGGGCCAGCCGGCGGCCAGCACGCCGTTGCGGGCGATGTTCCACGACTGCTCGCCGACCTGCGACACACAGCCCCAGACCACGTCGTCGACCTGCCCCGGGTCGATGCCGGTGCGCTCGGCCAGGGCGCGCAGCACGTGCGCCGACAGGTCCACCGGGTGCACCGTGGCCAGGCTGCCCTTGCGTCGCCCCACCGGGGTGCGTACGGCGCCGACGATAACCGCGTCACTCATGTCTACTCCCCGGTAACTTGGCTCGCTCCCGATCCTACGTCCTCGGCGGGGTGGTCGTCCGCCCCCGGGTGCGCTGGCATGCTGGGCGCATGCCAGCAGAGTCGTCCGGGCAGTGGCGGGTGCCCGCCGCACTGCCGGTGCTGAAGGCCACCGGCGCCCTCGCGCTGGTGGCGCTCGGGCTGCTTCTCGCCGAGGGAGATCCGGTTCAACTGGTGCTCGCCGGGTCGGCCGCGGCCGGACTGCTCGGCTGGGCGCTGCGCGACGTGGTCGCCCCGGTCCGGCTGGCCGTCGACCCGGAGGGCCTCACGGTGATCGAGGGCTGGGCCGGGCGGCGCCGGCTGCCCTGGGCCACGGTGGAGTCGATCACCGTGGAGCGGCGGGGCCGGCTGGGCCTGGCCAACGAGGTGCTGGAGATCGACGCGGGCGAGTCGCTGCACCTGTTTGGGCGCTCCGACCTGGGCGCCGAGCCGGCCGAGGTGGCCGAGGCGCTGCACGCCGCCCGCCCGGCGGACTGAGCGGCCCGCGACCGCCCGCCGGGTGGTCGGAGCGGCGCGGCGGGCTGAGCGGCCGGTCAGCCGACCAGGGCGGCGGTGCGGACCAGCGCCAGGCCGAGCAGCGCCAGCACCAGGACCGCGCCGCCGGCGAACTGCACCAGCGAGCGCCGCGACCGCGGGGCGTACGCCAGCACCAGCGCCATCGCCGCGCCGACCACCAGACCGCCCAGGTGCCCGGGGATGGAGATGCCCGGCACCGTCAGCGTGAAGACCAGGTTGATCACCAGGATCGGGATGACCTGGGAGATGTCCCGGCCCATCTTGCGTTCGATCACGATGAGCGCGGCGAAGAGCCCGAAGATGGCCGTGGAGGCGCCGGCGGTGGTCACGTTCGGCTCGCTGAACAGGTAGGCCGCGACGTTCCCGCCGAACCCGGCGATCAGGTAGAGCGACAGGAAGCGCAGCGGCCCGAGGTTGGCCTCCAGCGACCGGCCGAGCACCCAGAGCGCCCACATGTTCAGCAGCAGGTGGACCACGCCGAAGTGCAGGAACATGGCGGTGAGCAGGCGGTACCACTGGCCCTCGGCGATGCCGCCGACGGTGCCGTCGGGGAAGATCGCGCCGCCCAGCACCGAGCCCCAGTCGGTGAGCGGGGTGCTGCCGCCGAGCAGCCCGCCGAAACCGGAACCGCCGACGGCGGCGTCCCCGCCCCGGTCGGAGGCGATGGAGAGCAGCATCAGCAGCACGTTCAGCGCGATCAGCGCCCGGGTGACGTAGCCGTGCCGGCCGGCGGCACCGCCACCGAAGGCGGTACGCGCCGGCCGCACGCTACGGCGCCCCTCGTTGACGCACTCCGGGCACTGGTGCCCGACCGACGCCTCCCGCATGCAGTCCGGGCAGATCGGCCGGTCGCAGCGGGTGCAGCGGACGTAGGTCTGCCGGCCCGGGTGCCGGTAGCAGACCGGGGTGGTCGGTGGCGACTCGCTCACCGCGCCGACCCCCCGTCCGGGCCCGTACGGCCGCGCCGGGCCCGCCCTCCGGAGCGCTCAGTCATGCGAGCAAAGGTACCTCGCCGACGCTCAGCCCTCGCCGCCCTCGATCTCGACCCGCTCGATGACCACGTCCTGCAGCGGCCGGTCGCTCGGGCCGGTCGGGGTGTTGGCGATCGTGTCGACCACCTTCGCCGAGGCCTCGTCGGCGACCTGACCGAAGATGGTGTGCCGGTTGTTCAGGTGCGGCGTCGGCGAGACGGTGATGAAGAACTGCGAGCCGTTGGTGCCCGGCCCGGCGTTCGCCATCGCCAGCAGGTACGGCCGGTCGAAGCGCAGCTCCGGGTGGAACTCGTCGGCGAACTTGTAGCCCGGCCCGCCGCGGCCGGTGCCGGTCGGGTCGCCCATCTGGATCATGAAGCCGGCGATCACCCGGTGCGAGATGGTGCCGTCGTAGTACGGACCGCTGCCCGGCTGGCCGGTACGCGGGTCGGTGTATTCGCGCTTGCCCTGCGCCAGCTCGACGAAGTTGCGGACGGTCTTCGGCGCGTGGTTGGGGAAGAGCTCCAGCCGGATCGGGCCGGCGTTGGTGTGCAAGGTGGCGTAGACAGCCTCGGCCACGGGTACTCCTCACTTGTCGGTCAGTTCCATGCGGATCCTCCCATGTGCCCGATCTGGCCATGCGGAGGCATCCGAAGGTGGAGGATGACGGAGGAACAACTCCCAGGAGGTGGGACCGTGTTTGGAATCGGGCGGCGTAAGTCCCAAGGGCAGCTCGCCAGGGCCGAGCTGAACCAGAGCATCAGCCATCTGGTGCAGGCGGCCAACCTCGCCGCGAAGGGTGCCGGCGGGCGTGTCGGACCCCGGGTCCAGGCAGCCCGGGGCTACGTCGCGCCGACGGCTGCCAAGGTGCGCGACCGCGCCGCGGCCGGCTGGGGGACCACCCTCACCACTCTGGCACCGCTGGCGGCGGCAGCCCGCGACGGTGCCGGGCAGGCAGGCTCGATGACCAGGAAGGCCAAGGCGAAGAACATGCGGATCAGTGGGAAGAAGAAGCAGCCCCGCCGTCGCGGGTCCATGATGACCGGTCTGCTCGCCGCCGGCGCGGTGGCCGGCCTGGCCGGCGCGATGGCCCTGCGCCGGCGCCGGGAGCAGCAGGAGTGGGCCGAGTACGACCCGACCCGCACGCTGGAGCCGATGCGCGACGAGGTCGACACCATCGAGGTGAAGACCGGCGGCGGCAGCGGGGTGACCGACGCGTCCACCATGTCCAGCGGCTCGGGCATGACCGGCGGCCCGGCCGGGGCCGGCAGCTCGGCGATGGCCGGCGACGACAGCGCCTCCACGACCGCAGCGGGCAAGCAGCCGACCATCCAGGCGACCGACAAGGTCCCGTCGGTGGCCGAGGGTGCCCGGGACGTCTCCGGTCGGCCGGCCGACGACCTGAGCAAGGCGATGAGCAAGAACACCGCCCGGACCAACGGGCGCCGCTGACCCACGGGTCAGGGCGCCGCGGACCGGAGGGACCGCGGGAAGCGCCGGCGAGACGGGGATGGCCCCGGGACGCCGGCGCTTCCGCGTCCGGGTGCGGGTGCGGGTGCGGGTGCGGCGGCGAGGCTGGTCAGAGCCAGCCGTTGCGGCGGAACCAGCGGTAGAGGGCGAGCGAGATGGCGAGCATCAGCGCGAGCACGACCGGATAGCCGTACGTCATCCGCAGCTCGGGCATGACGTCGAAGTTCATCCCGTAGATGCCGGCGATGGCGGTCCAGACCGCGGCGATGGCCGCCCACGCGGCGATCTTGCGCATGTCGTTGTTCTGGTCGACCGTCACCTGGGCCAGCCGCGCCTGGAGGATCGAGTTGAGCAGGTCGTCGTAGGAGTTGACCTGCTCCACGGTCCGGCTGAGGTGGTCCTGCACGTCCCGGAAGTAGCGGCGCACCTCCTTGGGCACGTCCCGGTTCATCTGCGAGGTGAGCGTCATCAGCGGTCGCTGCAGCGGCGTCACCGCCCGCTTGAACTCCACCAGTTCCCGCTTCATCTGGTAGATCCGCTGGATCCGGCCGCTGGCCTGCCGGTCGAAGACCTCCGCCTCCAGCGTGTCGAGGTCGTCCTCCAGCCGGTCGGCCACCTCCAGGTAGAGGTCCACCACCCGGTCGGTGATCGCGTACGCCACCGCCCAGGGGCCCTGGAGCAGCAGTTCCTGCTTGGTCTCCAGGTCGGCCCGCACGGGTGAGAGCCGGCAGGCGTCCCCGTGCCGGACGCTGATCAGGAAGTTCGGGCCGATGAAGAGCATCACCTGGCCGGTCTCGACCACCTCGGAGGTCTCGGTCAGCTCGGCGTGCTCGCAGTAGCGGGCGGTGCGCAGCACCAGGAAGCTCACCTCGTTGAAGAGCTCCAGCTTGGGCCGCTGCTGGGCCTTGACCGCGTCCTCGACCGCCAGCTCGTGCAGGCCGTAGGTGGCGGCGATGGCGGTCATCTCGTCCAGCGACGGCTCGTGCAGCCCGAGCCAGACGAAGCCGTGTTCCGCTCCGCGGGCGGCCTGGAGCGCCTCGGCGTAGTCCCAGTCGCCCGGCTGCCGCCGGCCGTCGACGTAGAGCGCGCAGTCGACCACGGCGCTGCGGCCGGGGGCGCTGGGCGGGGCGGCGTCGCGGGCACCGTCGGCGCCCCGGCGGCGGGCCATCGCCCGTACCGGTGCCACCCAGGCCCGGGGCTTGAGCACCCGGCCGGCGCTCGGCGGCGCCACCCGCTCGACCCGGTCCGTCATCGTGCCCCCCTTCCCACGCTCCGCTGCGGCTTGCAGGTTACGCCGCCGCGCCGGTCACCGCCCGTGACGATCAGGTGGGGGTGGCGCCGGGCGGGCCGGGCCGCATCGGGGGGTGAGGGACGACACGGCCCACCCGGCACCCTTGGGGGCAGGGATTGTGCTGGTCACGCCACTCACCGTGACGGCGGCTCGGGTGGCCCGCGTACGCGCCGGTCGGCGCGGGAGCCTCGCGCGAGACGGATCTCCGCTACGGGTGGTGAATGACGCTCGCAGCATTGTGGGCCGCCGGCCGCCCCGGTGGGAGTACCGGGACGGCCGGTATCGCTTTACTGTCGGAAACCCGACAGAAATCAGCTCCGGACGGCCGCGACCGCCTCGGCCAGCCGCCGGACACCCTCGTCGATCCGGTCGGCGGTGACCGCCGAGAACGCCAGCCGGAGGGCGTGCTGCCCGCCCTCGACGACGAAGTCGCTGCCCTTGACCACGGCCACCCCGCGCTCGGCGGCGGCCGGGGCGAGCCGGTCGACCAGCACGTCCTCGGGCAACTCGATCCAGAGGAAGTAGCCGCCGTCCGGCTCGACGAAGCGTGCCTCCGGGATGTGCCGGCGCAGCGACTCGGCGAGCACCCGGGCCCGCTCGCCGAGCGCGGCGCGGACGGTCTCGATCGAGCGGTCGATGTCGCCGGAGACGCAGAACTGGTGCACGATCGCCTCGGAGACCATGCCGGGCGAGATGTAGAGGCTGGTCGCGTTCTTGGCGATGTCGGCGATCAAATCCGCCGGCCCGACCAGGTAGCCGACCCGCACCCCGGGGCAGACGGTCTTGGTGAAGCTGGAGGCGTGTACCACGACACCGCGGGTGTCCAGCGACAGCATCGACGGCAGCGGCTCGCCCCGGAACCGGATGTCGGCGTACGGGTCGTCCTCGAAGATGGTGAACCCGTACTCGGCGGCGAGGTCGAGCAGCTCGCGCCGCTTCTCCAGGGAGAGCGTCACGCCGGCCGGGTTCTGGTAGTTCGGGATGACGTGGGCCAGTCGCGGGCGCACCCCCGACTCCAGCAGCTTGCGCAGCTCGGCGGTGTCCAGGCCGTCCGGCTGGATGGTGACACCGTGCAGCTCACTGCCCATCCGCTTGAGGTTGAGCAGGGTCCGGTCGTACGTCGGCCGTTCGACCACCACCGCGTCACCGGGGCGCACCAGGTGGTCGAAGAGGAACGCGTCGGCCTGCAACGAGCCGTTGGTCACCAGCACCTGCTCGGGCCGCACCCCGTGCTTCGCGGCGATCCACTCGCGCAGCGGGAGGTAGCCGACGGAGGTGCCGTACGCCGTCACCCCGGCGGGGTCGGCGTCGAACGCGCGGACGGCGGCGGCCTTGAGCCCCTCGACATCGACGATGTCCAACGAGGGAGCGCCACGGGCGAAGGAGATCAGCTGCTCGGCGGTCATGGCTGTTCAGCGTACGGGCGGCGGCGGGGTGCGCGCGGACGGCACGGCGATGTCCGCATCCTGAGCCACCGGGTCGGGTGACCTGCGTCAACCGGTGGCCGGCAAGTCGGACCGGAAGGCCGAGCGGGTCGTGCTGCGCGTACCGGGACCGGGCCTTCACCCGCCCGGCGGGGCGCCCGCCGGGCGGAGTCGCGGCTCAGCCGGTGCCGACCATCCGGCTGCCGGCCCAGACCCGCATGATGTCCCGGACCGAGATGACCCCGGCCACCTCGCG
Source organism: Micromonospora echinaurantiaca (assembly GCF_900090235.1). Classification (NCBI taxonomy): domain Bacteria; kingdom Bacillati; phylum Actinomycetota; class Actinomycetes; order Micromonosporales; family Micromonosporaceae; genus Micromonospora; species Micromonospora echinaurantiaca. The sequence goes on from NZ_LT607750.1 coordinate 6,212,866, forward strand.
GCCGTCGAGCACCACCAGGTGCCGGAACCCGCCCCGGGCCATCGCGGCGGCCGCCTCCTCCACCGTCCAGTCCGGCCCGGCGTAGACGACGTCCCAGGTCAGGTGCTCACCGGTCCGCTCGACGTCGCAGTCCAGCCCGGCACCGATCGCCTTCAGCACGTCACGTTCCGTCATGATTCCGACCCCTTCGGAGTCCGGGTCGATCACGACCGCCGACCCGACACCGCGGGCCGTCATCATCCGGGCCGCCTGCCGGAGCGTGTGCTCCGGGCCGACCACGAGAACCTGGCTGGACATCGCTTCCCGAACCTGCATCACGCATCACCCCTATGGGACGGTGGCACCCGGTACGGACATCGTGGACCCCGGATGTTTCCGGGACAAGACCGGGCATCGCCGCCAGGCCCGACCGCTCGCTACTGTCGTGGCGTGTCCACCGAGCCCCTGCGCTGCGCCGGCGCCCTGATCGTCGACGACGACGGCCGCCTCTTCTTTCAGCGGCGGTCCGCCGACCGGCGCCTCTTTCCCAACTGTTGGGACATCGTCGGGGGTCACCTGGAGCCCGGCGAGGACGTCGACGACGCGTTGCGCCGCGAGGTGACCGAGGAGACCGGCTGGACCGTCTCGCACGTGCTCGGCCCGGTCGGCGAGTACCGCTACGTCGGCGACGACGGCCTGCCCCGGGTGGAGAGCGACTGGCTGGTCCGGGTCGACGGCGACCTGGCCCGGCCCCGGCTGGAGGCGGGCAAGCACACCGAGTTCCGCTGGCTGCGCGCCGACGAGCTGGCCGTGCTCGACGAGCACCGCGACGTCAACGACGGGTTGATCCGGCGGATCGCCGAGGAGGCCTTCGCCGCCCTGCGCTCGATCGGTCTGTGAGCGACGCCGTCGAGCTGCCGCCGCACCGGTTCGCCGGGCTGGTGGCCCCGGCGGTCGACCGGGTCTTCGTCGCCGCCATGCTGGCCGGCCGCGACGGCGGCGGCGCCGAACTCAGCCAGCGTTACGGCGGGCCCGCCGCGACCGGGTTCCTGGTGGAGTTCCGCACCCGGCTCGCGGTGCCCGGCGGCAGCGTGGACGGCGCGGGGTTCGCCGCGGTCACCCGGTACCGCGACCCGGCCGCCTGCCAGCGGGCGCTGGACAAGCAGGTCGCGTACGGGATGATCCACCGCCGGCCGGACGGCGGGCTCTCCGCCACCGATCGCGGGGCGGCCTTCCTGACCGAGCTGTGGCAGGTGCACGGCGAGGTCACCGAGGAGCTCTGGGCCGGGCACGAGGAGCGGGTGGCCCGGCTGGTGGAGGCGCTCGGCCGGCTGCTGACGTACGCGCTGGTCCACGCCGAGGAGGAGGGGGACGGCACCGGCGAGGCGTTCGCCGCGATGGCGCCGCCGTACGAGCCGGACGGCACCCCGCCCGGGGTGCTGCTGCTCAACCGGCTCGGCACGCTGCGCTACCACCGGGCCGACGCGCACGCCGCCGCGTGGACCGCCGCCGGGCACACCGCGTCGAGCGTGGCCGCCCTGCCGGCCGGGCCGGAGCGGCTCGCCATCGAGCTGGAGACCGACCGCCGCGCCGCCCCGCCCTACCTGGTGCTGACCGCCGAGGAGCGGCTGACCATGCTCGCCGACCTGGCGGCGCTGCCCGGCTGAGCGGCGGCAGACCCCGAGGCCGGCGCCGGTGCGCCGGTTGGCCACGGTCGGCCGGTCACGCGGCGCTATCCTCCACCGGTGACCGGGAGTCGTACGAGGGAGGACGCCTCAATGATCGGGATGGTGCTCGCGGCCGGGGCGGGGCGCCGGCTGCGCCCGTACACCGACACCCTGCCCAAGGCGCTGGTGCCGGTGGACGGTGACACCACCATCCTGGACATCGCGCTGCGCAACCTCGCCGAGGTGGGGCTCACCGAGATCGTGATCGTGGTCGGCTACGCGGCGGACGCGGTCCGCGAGCGGCAGGCCGACCTGGAGAAGCGGTACGGCGTCACGCTCACCCTGGTGCACAACGACAAGGCCGAGGAGTGGAACAACGCCTACTCGCTCTGGCTGGCCCGGGAGCACTTCTCCCGGGGTGTGCTGCTGGTCAACGGCGACACCGTGCACCCGGTGAGCGTGGAGAAGACGCTGCTGGCCGAGCGCGGGCCGGGCATCCTGCTGGCGATCGACACGATCAAGGCGCTGGCCGAGGAGGAGATGAAGACCACCTTCGACGCGGCCGGCCAGCTCACCCGGATCACCAAGATCATGGATCCGGGTGAGGCGTACGGCGAGTACATCGGCGCGACGCTGATCGAGCCGCAGGTGGCCGACGCCCTGGCCGACGCGCTGGAGGCCACCTGGCGGCGGGACCCGAACCTCTACTACGAGGACGGCTACCAGGAGTTCGCCGACCGGGGCGGCGAGGTGCGGGCCGCGCCGATCGGGGACGTCTCCTGGGTCGAGGTGGACAACCACGCCGACCTGGCCCGGGCGCGGGAGATCGCGTGCCGCTACTAGCCCGTACGGTCAACACCCCGCTGGCGATCGAGGTCCGGCGGGGTGCGGTGGCCGACCTGGGCCCACTCCTGGCCGACCGGCGGATCTCCGCCGGTGGCGACGTCGCCGTGGTGGTCGGCCCCGGCCAGGGCGAGAAGATCGTCGAGCTGTGCCGGCCGTCGCTCGGCGCGGCCGACGTGTTCACGGTCGCGGGCGGCACCATCGACGCCGCCAACGAACTCGGCGACCGGCTGCGCCGCCGCCAGTACGACGCGGTGGTCGGCATCGGCGGCGGCAAGACCATCGACACCGCCAAGTACGCGGCCACCCGGTACGGCATCCCGATGGTGACCGTGGCGACCAGCCTGGCCAACGACGGCATCGCCTCCCCCACCGCCTCGCTCGACCACGAGGGCGGTAAGGGCTCATACGGGGTGCACATCCCGATCGCGGTCATGGTCGACCTCGACTTCGTGGAGACCGGCCCGGACCGGCAGACCCAGGCCGGCATCGGCGACGCGGTGAGCAACCTGAACGCCTGCGCCGACTGGGAACTCGCCCACGAGGTGCGCGGCGAGCCGATCGACGGGCTCGCCGTGACGCTGGCCCGCACCGGCGCCGAGGCGCTGCTCAACCACCCGGGCAAGATCACCGACGACGGCTTCCTCACCACGCTGGCCGAGGCGCTGATCCTGGGCGGCATCGCCAGCTCGGTGTGCGGGTCGACCCGCCCCGCCAGCGGCGGCGACCACGAGATCTCGCACGCGATCGACCGGCTCTATCCGGGCACCGGCTCGCACGGTGAGCAGGTGGGGCTCGGTGCCCTCTTCTGCACCTTCCTGCGCGGAGATCTGGACCGGTTCGGCCGGCTCGCCCGTTGCCTGCACCGGCACGGCCTGGCCACCACGCCGACCGAGCTGGGCCTGACCGACGAGCAGTTCGCCGAGGCGGTGCAGTTCGCGCCGGCCACCCGGCCGGACCGCTACACCATCCTCGAACACCTCGCGATGACGCCTACCGAGACGCGGGAACGGCTGGCAGACTACGCCGGTGCAATCCGCGACCAGCTTGGCTGAGCCCCGCCCCACCGTCGCCGACTTCCACCGGGTGAACCGGGGTGGCGGCCTGTTCAGCGAATCGATCAGCCAGTGGTTGGGCGCGGTGTTCGCGCTCGTCGCCCAGCGGCTCGGGCTGCGCCCCACCGCGCTGACCATCACCAACCTGGTGCTCGGCCTGGCCACCTCGGTCACCGTGGTGGCGCTCGCCGGGCCGGTCGCCGCCGGGGACGTACCGGCCTGGGTGGTCGGGCTGCTCGCGCTGGTCGGCTGGCAGGTCGCGTACGCCCTGGACTGCGCCGACGGGCAGCTCGCCCGGGTGACCGGGCAGGGCAGCGCGGCCGGCGCCCGGGTCGACGTGCTCTGCGACGTGGCGGCGCAGATCGCCCTGGTGGCCGCGCTGGCGGCGACCGCGGTGGCGCAGCGGCCGTCGACCCCGACCTGGCTGGTGGCGGTCTTCGCCGGCACCTGGATGGTCAACCTGGTCACCTCGGTGATGCAGGCCGGCCCGAACGCGGCGAGCATGGTCACCTCGACCTCGCTGCCGGTACGCCTGGTGAAGCTGGTCCGCGACTACGGCGCGGTGATCTTCGTGGCCGCGCTGGTGCTGCTGCTCGCCCCCGCCCTGGCGTTCTGGGTGATCGTCGCCTTCACCGTGGTCAACGGCGGCTTCCTGCTGGCCAGCATCGCCTTCTCCGCCCGCGCCTCCCTCCGCTGACCACCTGACCCCTGCACCCTCCCGACGACGTCCGGCAGCGGCACTTTCTCGGAAGGAGGGGCTGAGAAGCGCCGGATAGCCACTCGTTCACCGAATGTGCGCGCCCGGCTCGTGGGGTGGGTGGGTGGGTGGGGTCAGGCGGGGTTCGGGGCGCGCGTGACGCTGGCGTAGATGTCGATGAGCTGCTTGGTGACCACGTCGGGGTGGAAGGTGCGCTCGTAGCGGGCGCGGGCGGCGGCCGACAGCGTCCCGGCGCCTGCCCGCGCCAGCGGCAGCGCGGCGGCCAGGGCGGCCGGCTCCGGCGGCACCACCCAGCCCGCCTCGCCCGCCTGCACGCCGGACGGCAGGGTGGCCATCCCGTCGCCGGGGACGGCGGAGGCGACCGCCGCCGGCCCGGTGCCGGCCGGTTCCCGGGGGGTGTCCGCGCCGACCAGGTAGGGGATGCCGCCGAGGGCGGTGCCGAGCACCGGCCGGCCGGCCGCGAGCGCCTCGATGATCACCGTGGGCAGCACGTCGTGCCAGGTCGAGGTGGCCAGCACCACCGCGCTGGACTCCAGCGCGGCGCGCACCCCGGCGCGGTCCAGCGGGCCGAGGAAGGTGACGTCGGCCCGCTCGGCGGCGGCCGCCTCGACCAGCGGGCGCAGCTCGCCGTCGCCGGCCACGCGCAGCGGGCCGAGCGCGCCGTCCGGGTGCCGCCGCCACGCGTCCAGCAGCAGGTCCAGCCCCTTCTCGGGGGAGAGCCGGCCGAGGAAGAGGAACCCCTCGCCGAGCGGGGCGGGCCGGCCCGGGTCGGGGATGCCGTTCGGCTTCACCACGATCCGTTCCGCCGGGATGCCGTAGTCGCGCAGGTGGTCGGCGACCGCCGAGGTGAGCGCCACGAACCGGTCGACCGAACGCCAGGTGCCCCGGTGCACCGCCAGCGTGGTGGCCATCAGGGCGCTCTGCGCCCGCGACCCCCGGTAGCAGCGGTGCACGATCGCGGGCACGCCCAGCGCCCGCCCCCGGCAGTCCTGGCAGATGATCCCGTCCCGGAAGTACAGGCCGGAGGAGCAGACCTGCCGGTAGTTGTGCACCGTCTGCACCACCGGCACGCCGTGCCGGTGCGCCGTGCGCACCACCCAGGGCGAGAGCAGCGGGTACGGGTTGTGCAGGTGCAGCACGTCCGGCCGGTGCTCGGTGAGCAGCCGGCTGAGCTCCTGCTGGGCGCGGGGCGCGTAGATCGGGGAGATCGGCAGCAGCGCCTTGGCCGTCTTCGGCATCGTCGGGATCTCGTCCGAGCTGCGCAGGAACGGCAGCACCTCGACGCCCGCCGCGGTGAGCTGGGCGATCTCGGCGTCGACGATGGTGTTCTCGCCGGACGGCTGGGCTTCCCGGTACCGGTTGTGCGCCACCACGATTCTCACGGGAAAGAAGGCTACCGTTGTCTGATGCCCGAACTCCCGGAGGTTGAGGCGCTCGCGGGCTACCTGCGCGAGCGCGCGGTGGGGCGGCGTGTCGACCGGCTGGAGGTCGCCGCGATCAGCGCCCTGAAGACGTACGACCCGGCGCCGACCGCGGCGGCCGGGCGCGCGGTGCTGGACGCCCGCCGGCACGGCAAGTTCCTCGACGTGGTGCTCGACGGCGACCTGCACCTGGTGGTCCACCTGGCCCGGGCGGGCTGGCTGCACTACCGGGAGGCCTTCCCCTCCGCGGCGCCGCTGCGCCCCGGCAAGGGACCGATCGCACTGCGGGTACGCCTCGACGACGGCTCCGGCTTCGACCTCACCGAGGCGGGCACCCAGAAGAAGCTCGCCGTCTACCTGGTCACCGACCCGGCGACGGTGCCCGGGGTGGCCAAACTCGGCCCGGACGCGCTCGCCGCCGACCTGGCCACCTTCTCCGCCCGGATGCGCAGCCGGCGGGGCCAGGTCAAGGGGGTGCTGACCGACCAGGCGGTGCTGGCCGGGGTCGGCAACGCCTACTCCGACGAGATCCTGCACGCGGCGAAGCTCTCCCCGTTCGCGATCACCGACCGGCTCACCGACGATCAGGTCGCGGCGCTGCACGAGGCCACCCGGCAGGTGCTCGGCGACGCCGTACGCCGGTCGTTGGGCCAGAAGGCGGCGGAGCTGAAGGGCGAGAAGCGCTCCGGGCTGAAGGTGCACGCCCGCACCGGGCAGCCCTGCCCGGTCTGCGGGGACACCGTCCGGGAGGTGTCCTTCGCCGACTCCAGCCTCCAGTACTGCCCGACCTGCCAGACCGGCGGCAAGCCGCTGGCTGACCGACGGTTGTCGCGGCTTGTACGGTGAGTAACACCACGTCTTGGTTACGGAGAGGAATCGGACTTCCATCGCCGAACCTCCGGTCCGAGGCTCTTCCAGGGTGGCCATCCATCGGTATAGTGGCTCGGTCCCCGGCTTCCAAAGGGCACGGAGCCGGCCAGATCCCAGCCGCACCAGCCAGGCGCAATGTCCTCCGGGCCGGCGTCCGGGTGGGTGCCGCGTGGGAGACTGGGACGGTGGGCGACCCGGGCCCTCACGGCGAGTGAGCGGCACGTGTCATGCGGGAGGACATGGGTGAGGTGACGACAAGCCTCCAGCGCCCGGTAACCAACGAAGGCCGGAGCAAACTCGTGCGGCACGTCGACAGCTTCGAGATCCAGCCGCCGGCGCCGCCGTCCCACAACGGCGTACCACGTTCGGCGTGGGCCCGCGCCCGTCGCCGGGTGTCGCGCTGGCACCGTCCCTACATCGCCCTGCTGCTGCTGCTCGACTTCGCGGCGGCGGCGGTGGCCAGCCTGATCGCCATCCAGGCCTTCGACCAGTCCCGGGCCGGCTTCTACAACGCGGAGCAGGACCCGACCTGGTTCCACACCGTGGCCTTCCTGCTGCTGCCACTCGGCTGGGTGGTGATCCTCTGGGGCAACCGCGCCTACGACCGGCGCTACCTGGGCCTCGGGCCGGACGAGTTCAAGCGGGTGATCCGGGCCGGCGTGGCGGTCGCCGCCACGGTCTCCTTCCTCGCCTTCGCCACCAAGACCGACCTGTCCCGGTACACCGTCGGCACCGCCCTGCTCGCGGCGTTGATGTTGATCCTGCTGAACCGGATCCTCTGCCGCTTCGTGCTGCACGTGGTCCGGCGCAACATCGGCCAGGCCGGGCACCGGATGGTGCTGGTTGGCACCCTGCCGGAATGCCTCGAGGTCTACACCGCGGTCACCCGCAACCCGGCGGCCGGGCTGATGCCGGTCGCCATCCACGTCACCGACGGCTACGCGGCCGCCCGGGGCATGCAGACCCCGGTCCCGGTGTACGCGGGCCGCGACGTGCTCGCCCTGGTCCGCGAGGTCGGTGGCGACACCATCGCGGTCTGCGGCTCGGCCAGCGCCGAGCCGGGTGAGCTGCGCCGGCTGGCCTGGCAGTTGGAGGGCTCCGGCGTCGACCTGGTCGTCGCGCCGCAGCTGACCGACATCGCCGGTCCCCGGGTGCACATCCGCCCGATCGAGGGCCTGCCGCTGCTGCACGTCGAGGAGCCGACCCTGTCCGGGCCGGCGCTGCTGGCCAAGAACCTGATGGACCGGGTCGCCGCCGGGCTCGGGCTGCTGCTGCTGATCCCGGTCTTCGCGGCCATCGCGATCGCCATCCGGATCTCCGACCCCGGCCCGGTCTTCTTCCGCCAGCCGCGGGTGGGCCACGAGGGGCGCACCTTCCGGGTGTGGAAGTTCCGGACCATGTACGTCGACGCCGAGGAACGGCTGGCCAGCCTGGTCGACCAGAACGAGACCGACGGCATGCTGTTCAAGATGAAGCAGGACCCGCGGGTCTTCCCGGTGGGGCGCTTCCTGCGGGCCACCTCGCTCGACGAGCTGCCGCAGCTGATCAACGTGCTCTGGGGCGAGATGTCGCTGGTCGGGCCGCGTCCGCTGCCCGCCGACGACGGCGACTTCCTGGGCGACGTACGCCGCCGGCTGCTGGTCCGCCCCGGCATGACCGGGCTCTGGCAGGTCTCCGGCCGCTCCGACCTCTCCTGGGACGAGGCGGTCCGGCTCGACCTCTACTACGTCGACAACTGGTCGCTGGCGTACGACCTGAGCATCCTGTGGCGCACGGTCGGCGTGGTGCTCGCCCGCAAGGGCGCGTACTGACCTCTTGGCGTCGGGGTCCGGAGCCGACAGGATCTGGGCGTGGGTGGCAACCTCTCCGCCGTCTTCGGCGTCGTCTCGCTGGTCACCGCGCTGGCCGCGGCCCTGTTCGCGGTGGTCCGGCTGCGCGGCCGGCGGGGCATCGCCACCGCCACCCAGCGGGCCACCTACGAGGTGCTGCACACCGCCGGGCTGGCCGCCGAGCCGCTGCGGGCCGGGCTGAGCGCGGCGAACGCGGCGAAGGCCGTACGCCACCTGCGCGCCCTGGTGGGCGCGGTCGGGCTGGCGCTGACCGACCGGGCGGAGCTGCTCGCCCTGGACGGTCGGGGCGGGCACCACGGCGATCAACTGCTCGCGGCGGCCCGGCGGGCGGTGGCGGCCGGGCGCTCGACCGTGCTCGGCGGCGCGGAGCTGCACTGCGACCGGGTCGACTGTCCGGTCCGCGGCGCGGTGGTGGCGCCGCTGGCCGGCCCGGACGGTCGGGTGGTCGGTGCGCTGCTCGCGATCGCCGACGGCGCGCCCGCGCCCGGGCTGGTGCAGGCCACCCTGGAGACCGCGCACTGGGCCGGCAACCAGCTCGCGCTCGCCGAGCTGGACTCGTCCCGGGAGCGGCTGGTCCGGGCCGAGATCCGGGCGCTGCGGGCCCAGATCAGCCCGCACTTCATCTACAACGCGCTGACCGCGATCGGTTCGTTCGTCCGCACCGACCCGGAGCGGGCCCGGGAGCTGATCCTGGAGTTCGCCGAGTTCACCCGCTACTCGTTCCGGGCGCACGGCGAGTTCACCACGCTGGCCGAGGAGCTGCGCTCGATCGACCGCTACCTGACCATCGAGCGGGCCCGGTTCGGCGACCGGCTCCAGGTTCGTCTGCAGATCGCCCCGGAGGTGCTGCCGGTGACGCTGCCGTTCCTCTGCCTGCAACCGCTGGTGGAGAATGCCGTCCGGCACGGGTTGTCCCGCAAGCCCGGCACGGGCATGGTGAGCATCGAGGCCCGGGACGCGGGCGCCGAGTGCCACATCACGGTGGAGGACGACGGGGTGGGAATGGATCCGGCCACGCTGACCGCCGGCATCGCCGAGCTGGCGGCCGGCGATCCGGGCGACGACCCGGGCCAGCACGTCGGCCTCTCCAACGTCGACGAGCGGCTCCGGTCGGTCTTCGGGGACGGCTTCGGCCTGGTCGTCGAGACCGGGCTGGGCTCGGGTACGAAGGTGAGCATGCGGGTGCCGAAGTTCCATCCGGGCGTACGGGCGGGCTCGTGAGCGCGAGGAGTGAGCTGGGTTTGCGAGCCCCGCAGTCGCGAACCGAGTCGGTGCCGTGAGCGAGCGGGGCGGCGCGGTGAGCGCCTCCGGGTTCCTCCGGGTGCTGGCGGTCGACGACGAGCCGCCGGCGCTCGACGAGCTGGCGTACCACCTGCGGTCGGATCCCCGGGTGGCCCGGCTGCACACCGCCGGCGACGCCACCGAGGCGCTCCGGGTGCTCCGCGACGGCGACGTGGACGTGGTCTTCCTGGACATCCGGATGCCCGGGCTGGACGGCATGGAGCTGGCCCGGGTGCTGCGCCGGTTCGCCCGGCCGCCGGCGATCGTCTTCGTCACCGCGTACGACGACGGCGCGGTGGACGCGTTCGACCTGGGCGCCACCGACTACGTCCGCAAGCCGGTCCGGGCCGAACGGCTGGCCGAATCGCTGCGCCGGGTGATCGGCTCCCGGGTGGTGCCGTCGCACCCGGCCGCGCTGGCCCGGGCCGAGGAGGACCCGACCATCCCGATCGAGCTGGCCGGCACCACCCGGATGCTGCCCCGCTCGGCGGTGCGCTGGGTGGAGGCGCAGGGCGACTACGCCCGGCTGCACACCGCCGACGGCTCGCACCTGGTCCGGGTGTCGCTGGCCACCCTGGCCGAGCGCTGGGCGGACGCCGGTTTCGTCCGGATCCACCGGTCGTACCTGGTGCAGCTGAAGCTGATCGCCGAGCTGCGGCTGGTCAACTCCGGGTACGTCGTGGTGATCGACTCGACGGAGCTGCCGGTGAGCCGCCGGCACACCCGGGAATTGAAGGACAAGCTGGTACGGGCGGCGAAGCAGGACTGGAACCGCTGACCCCGGCCCCAGTCCCGCCCGTCCGCGGGCCCGCCGTCGTCAGGCCTTGATCTGCTCGGCGATCCGTACCGCCAGCGCCGTCAGCTCCTCGGCGGACAGCGGCGCTTCCGGCTGGGCCGCGACGGCCTGCTCGTCGACCCCCACCATGTTGCTGATGCTCGCGTCGAAGGCCCGGTTTCCGGGCAGCTGGATCGAGACGATGTGCTGCACGCTGCCGTTCCGCTTGCCGGTGAGCGTCTCGACCTTCATCCGGAACCCGCTCGGGGTCGTGCCCTCATCGCACACCCGGTCGTACCGGCGGTCCCCGTGGCCCGGCGGCAGTTCGCACGGCCAGTGGTACCCGGCGGGTTGACCGGATCCGGCGCTGTCGAACACGTCCGGGGAGATGGAGACGCCGAGTGGGCCCTTCCGGCCCCGGTAGACCACCCCGGATCCGCCGTACACGAAGTCGTCGCTGCCGTTGTGGCTGAAGGTGGGCGGCTGTCCGTCCGGCTTCCGGGGTTCGTCGACGCTGTCCGGGATCCAGAACCACCGGGCACCGGGCGCCACCTCACGCAGCGCCGTCTCGAACTCCCGGCTCAGCCGCTTCGCGCTGGCATCGGCGCTCTCAGGGGTGTCGAAGACCAGCCGGAACCGGGTGTCCGGCGGGGCGGGCGAGGAGGCCGCCGCCTGCGGCGGGACCGGCGCCCGGCCCGGCTGCCCACCACCCGCGGCCATCCCGACGCCGCCGGCCAGCGCCAGGGCCAGCACGGCGGCCAGCGAGCCGGCAAGTCGCCGGGCGGCCCGGGCCCGCCGTTCCCGCCGGACGATGCCCGCAACGTCCACCCGGGCCGGCGGCGGCGTGCCGATCAACTCGTCGAACAACTGGTGACTCATCGGGTGCCTCCGGTCTGGAAGTGGCCGTCGACGGCGGTGCGCAGGTTCGCCAACCCGCGCGCCGACTGGCTCTTGACGGTGCCGGTGGTGATGCCGAGCATCCGGGCGGTCTCGTCGACCGAGTAGTCGAGGTAGAAGCGCAGGACGAGCACTGCCCGCTGCTTCGGCGCCAGCGAACGCAGCAGCGCGGCGAGCCCGTCCCGGTCGGTCACCGTCTCCGGTGTCACGCCGGCCGGGTCCGGCACCGCCGCCCAGGACTGCTCCCGGTTGTGCCAGGGGCGGCGCCGCTCGTCGAGCCAGCAGCGGGTGAGCACGCGTTGGGCGTACGCCTCGCGATTCTCCGCCCGGTTCACCCGGCGCCAGTTGCGGTAGAGCTTGGCGACCGCCACCGAGACCACGTCGTCGGCGGTGTGCCAGTCCTGGCAGAGCAGGTACGCGCTGCGCCGCCACCGATCCATCCGCTCGGCGACGAAGGCCTGGAAGTCGTCCTCGTCGGCCCGCCTCACCGCGCTGTTCCCTCTTCGCTGACCATCACGGCGGTACGACGCAGCGGTGTTCCGTCGAGGTTGCACGGCCGGCCACACCGACCGCTCCGACCGTGTGTCCGGTCCGGCCGGGCGGTCGGAGCGGGCCCGCCGCACCGCACAGCCGTGCGGCCGGCCGGACGGCGCTCACCGACCCGCTGCGGGTCCGGCGCTGCGGAAGGTGCGGCGGTAGGCGTCCGGCGGCACGCCGACGGTGCGGTGGAAGTGCCGGCGCAGCGTCGTGGCGGTGCCCATGCCGGCCGCCTCGGCGATGGCGTCGATGCTGTCGTCGGTGTTCTCCAGCAGTTCCTGGGCCCGGCGGATGCGCTGCGTCGACAGCCACTGCAGCGGGGTGGTGCCGGTCGCCGACCGGAAGTGGCGGGCCAGGTTGCGCGAACTCATGTTCGCCCGGCGGGCCAGATCCTCCACGGTCAGCGGGCGGTTCAGCCGCTCCATCACCCAGGGGAGCAGGTCGGCGAGCGGATGGTCGTCGCGGGCGGGCACCGGGGTGGTGACGAACTGCGCCTGGCCGCCGGCGCGGTGCGGCGGCACGACCAGGCGGCGGGCGACGGCGTTGGCGACCGTCGAGCCGTGGTCGCGGCGGATCAGGTGCAGGCACAGGTCGATCGCGGCGGCCTTGCCGGCAGAGGCGAGCACGTTGCCGTTGTCGACGTAGAGCACGTCGGGGTCGACCGTCACCCGGGGATAGCGGGCGGCCAGCGCCTCGGTGTGGGCCCAGTGCGTGGTGGCGCGCAGCCCGTCCAGCACCCCGGCGGCGGCCAGCACGAAGGCACCGGTGCAGAACGAGACCATCCGGGCGCCCGCCCGGTGGGCCGCGCGGACGGCGTCGAGCAGGTCGGGGGGCACCTCGGCGTCGATGTCCGCCACGGACGGGACGATCACGGTTTCGGCGCGGGCGAGCCGGTCCAACCCGTCGTCGGGTTCCAACCCGAACCTGCCGACCCGGACCGGGCCGGGGCCGCACACCACGAGGTCGTACCAAGGGTCCGCCAGGCCGGAGGGGTCGCGGACGAAGACCTCGCAGGCCATGGCGAGCTCGAAGTGCAGCATCCCGTCGGTGGCGGCGAGCGCGACAGTGGCCATGTCGGAAATTGTACGGGGGATGGCGTTCCAGACACTGGTCGGGCCCGGCCGCCACTGGGAGGCTCTCCTCAGTCGATCTTTTCGGGAGAGGAACCACAGATGGATTCGGGGCAGGTCGTGGCGGTGTTCGGCGCGTACGGACACACCGGACGGTTCGTGGTGGCGGAGTTGCGCGATCGCGGGTTCGTCCCGCTCCTCCTCGGTCGCGATGCGGGCAAGCTGCGGGCGCTGGCGGCGCCGGGGCTCGAGTACCGGGTGGCGTCGGTCGACGATCCGGCCTCGCTCGACCAGGCGTTGCGGGGCGCGGCCGCGGTCGTCAACTGCGCCGGCCCGTTCGCCTCGACCGCGGCTCCCGTGATCGAGGCCGCCCTGCGCGCCGGCATCCCGTACGTGGACGTGGCGGCCGAGATCGAGGCCAACGTCGACACGTTCACCCACTTCACCGAGCGCGCCCGGGCGGCGGGCGTCGCGGTGGTCCCGGCGATGGCCTTCTTCGGCGGGCTCGGCGACCTGCTGGTCACCGCGGCCATGGGCGACTGGACGGCGGCCGACGAGGCGCACGTCGCGTACGGGCTGAGCAGCTGGCACCCCACGGGCGGGACGCTCGCCTCCGGCACCGTCTCCCGGGACCGGCGCGACGGGCGGCGGGTCCGCTACACCGGTGGCCGGCTGGAGTACTACGTCGCCGACAGCAACCTGCCGACGCTGGACTGGGACTTCCCCGCTCCGCTGGGCCGCCGGCCCGTCCTCGGCGAGTTCACCATGGCCGACGTCGTCACCGTCCCCAGCCACCTGTCCATCCCCGAGGTCCGCACGTACATGACCACCGGGGCGGCCAGCGACCTGGCGGCCGGGGACACGCCGCCGACCGCCGTCGACGAGCGCGGCCGGTCCGCGCAGACGTTCACCGTCGACGTCGTGGTGCGCTCCGGTGAGAGGCGACGGCGCATCGTCGCGAGCGGCCAGGACATCTACGCCATCAGCGCCCCGCTGGCGGTCGAAGCGGTGCGCCGCATCCTCGACGGCCGGACGAGGACGAGCGGGGTCGCCTCCGCCGGCGAGATCTTCGACGCGCCCGATTTCCTCCGAGCCCTGGCCGCGCACATCTCGGTCGAACCGCTTCAGGAGTCGCGCGAACCGCAGTTCGCCTGATCGCCCTGCGCAGAAAATTCTCGGGCCGACGGGAATAGAGGCCCGGCGTCGTACGCTGTACGGTACTCCGTACCAGAATGGAGGCCGTCTTGTTCGACGCCGCGACCGAATTCGACCGCCAACTCGACCGCCTGGTGGAGCTGGGGTACCCGGCGCTCGCCAACCTGACCGAGGACGCCTTCCGGGAACTGGTCGCCCCGCTGCGGGCGGCGGCCGCCGCCGGCACCGCCGGCCTGCCCGGGCCCACCGAGGCGCGGGTGCCGTTCCTGCTGGTGGTCACCCGTGACCTGGTGCCGGTCGAGGATCGGCTGGCGCGCACCACGCTGGCCGGCAAGCGCAAGCCCGGCTTCGTGGACCGGCACTACGCCGAGGGCGACCTGGCGACGTTCGACCCGATCAAGGAACTGGAGGTGCCCGAGGGGCCGGCGTACCTGCTCTTCGACGTCGACCGGGGCGAGGAGACGCTGAACCTGGCGCCATCGGCCGCGATGGAGGTGATCACCGCCCAGGATCGGCTGCCGCTCACCATCGACGAGGGGCTCGCCTTCGTCACGCTCCACCCGGCGGCGCTGGCGAAGAACAAGTGTTTCTCGCTGGTCGGCTCACGCTGCGGCGACAAGCGGGTGCCGGCGATCTGGATCAGCCAGGGCGCGCCCAAGCTGGGCTGGTGCTGGTACGGCAACCCGCACACCTGGCTCGGCTCCGCCTCCGCCCGACCGGAGCGCGTGGGTCTGAGCTGACGCACCGGCCGGCGGCGGGCGCCGACCGGATCACCTCCGGCCAGCGCCCGCCGCTGCGTCAGGCTCAGTAGAAGCGGCCCGCCACGTCGATCACCACGTTCACGCTGCCCGCGTGGTTGCGCACGTTGAACTTCCCGTACGGACCGAGCTCGCCGAACACCGCGCCGGAAACGGTCTGCCCGCGTGCCGGGTTGAGGTTGCTCGCAGCTGGGACGCCGTAGTCGGGCCAGTCGGCCGGCCACACGGTGAGCACGGTCTGCCCCGTCGGCGCCACGGCCGTCACGTTCATCGCCAGCACCACGTCCTCCGTGGTCCCCATCGCCGACGGCGGGATCACCTTGCGGATGTCGCCGGCGCCGAGCGCGCCCGAGGTGCCCAGACCGGTGCGGCTGTCGACGATGCGGGTGGGGTTCAACGGCTCGAACCGCCGGCCGAAGAGGACCGTTCCGTCGTCCATCATCCCGAACCCGTCGACAACGATGTGCGCGCGGGCCGAGGTGTAGATGGAGAAGGTCGGGGCTCCCTCCGGTGAGCAGAGTTCACCGTCGCAGGGCCGCGTCTGCACGATCGTGAGGTTCGGCGTGACGGTGCCGGCCCGGAAGTTCACCGTGGAGACGGCGGGCCGCTCGCCGGCACCCGACCAGGCCGTGACGAAGCCGTCCTGCTCGGGGTCGACCACGGTGATGTTCACGACCAGCGCCCGGGCATGCGGGTTGTTCCCGCCGAGCAGCTGGGTCAGGTGCAGGTAGCTGCCGGCCCCGCGCTTCTGACCGCCCGTATCCGGATCGGTCCGGCTGTCGTAGATCCGGGTTGGCCGGTACGGGTGGTAGAGGCTGCCGATCCCACGGTCGGCCAGGGTGTTGTCCGCGGCATAGAACCCGATCACGTCGACCACGACGTGCGTGTCGCCATTCCGGTTGAACACCGACACGCGGCCGCCGGAGCCGAGCTTGACGGTGACGTTGTTGGAGCCCAGCCACCCCTTGGCGAAGTTGACCGAGGATGCGTTGGGGCGGGGCTGACCCGCTGGATAGACGGTGACGAAGCCGTCCGCGGTCGGGCCGGTGATCGTCACGTTGAGGACGACCGCACCGACCCCGCTGGCCGGTACGCCGCCCCGCCCGGCGACCTGAAGGTCGACCTGGCCCGACGGACCGATCATGGCCAGCGGCGCACCCAGTCCCTCTCGGGTGTCCATCAGCCGGGTCGGAGCGACCGGGTAGTAGGTGCCGGTCACGTCCACGACGGCGCTCGCCGCCGGCGGCTGCGCGGTGGCCGGGGCGGCCGTGAGCGCGCAGGTGGTGGCGAGGGCGACCCCGGTGCTGAGCAGTGCGCGAAGTGTTCGCATTCGGTCCTCGTGAAAACGATGGGCGAAGATCGGTCGGCCCAGCCTAGGAGCGGCGACCACGGGCGACAAGGCCACGTACCCGCTGCGGTCCGAACGTTCGGCTTGATCAGCCGGTGTGGACCGGAACCGTCAGTAGCCGCCGGTGGCGAGGACCCGCAGCGGATCGGCCGGCGCGGCGCCTGACGGCAGTTGGAAGCTGCCCACCACGTCGGTCACCAGGTGCGTGCTGCCGGCGAGGTTGTGCACGGCGAACGCGTCCGTCGGGCCGATCCCGGCCAGCACCGCGTTGGAGACGGTCTGTCCGGCGGCCGGGTTCAGGCTGCTGGCCGCCGGCCGGGCCACGCCGGCGTCGGCCGGCCAGACGGTGACGACGGTATTGGCCGTCGGCGCGACCGCTGTCACGTTCGTCGCCAGCACCTGCGTGGCATTGGTGACCACAGTGGGCGGCGCGGTGATCCGGCGGGTCGCGTTCGGGCCGAGCGTCCCCGAGGTGCCGAGGTTCGCGCGACTGTCCACGATGCGGGTCGGGTCGAGCGGGGTGAACCGCAGACCGCCCGGCAGGGTGCCGTCGTCGATCACGCCGACCAGGTCGACCACGATGTCGGTGGCGCGCAGGCTGTGCACCGCGAAGATCGGCACCCCGTACCAGGGCCCGCAATCGTGGCAGATGGCGGTCCGCACGTAGGCCAGGTTCGGCACCACCGTGCCGGCGGCGTAGTTGACAGTGGAGGAGGTCGGCACCGGGCTGTCGCCGGCCCAGGCGCTGAGGAACCCGGAACGCTCCGGCCGGACGGCGGTGACGTTCAGGACCAGGGCCCTGACGTGCGGACTGACCGGGCCGAAGTCGACCCAGCGGTTGATCAGGGTGTTCCCCTCGATCGGGCCCCGCTCCCGCCGGGTGTCGACCAGCCGGGTCGGCGTGACCCGCTGGTACTGGCCGCCCCGGCCGTGGCTGCCCCGCACCGTGTCGCTGCCGGCGTAGAAGCCCACCACGTCGACCACCACATGGGTGCTGCCGGCATGGTGGTAGATCCCGACCCGCCCGTCCGGCGCGAGCTTGACCGTGACGTTGTTCGAGCCGAGCCAGCCCGCGCCGAAGTTGAGCGAGGACGCGGTCGGCCGGGTCTGCCCGGCCGGGTAGACGGTCAGGTAGCCGCTCGCGGTCGGACCGGCGACCGTCACGTTGAGCACGACCGAGCCGGCACCGCTCGCCGGCACCCCACCCCGTCCCGCCACCTGAAGGTCGACCACCGTACCGGCACCGAGCGGGCCGGTCCGGCCGCCGAGCCCGCTGCGGGTGTCCATCAGCCGCTCCGGCGCCAGCGGATAGTACGTCCCGACCACTGTGTCGGCCGCGACGGCGGCGGCGACCGGCCTGGCTACGGGCGCGGCGGAGGCCGGCAGCCCGGCCAGCGCGCACGCACCGACGGCGGTCACGGCGAGCAGGGCACGGACTGTGCACATAAGGGACCCCGGGGGAGGAGAGGGACAGGGCTTCGCCCGCCCAGACTAGGGTCGGCCATCTCTGCCGGCAAGCCCGTGACCTGCAGATAAGTCCTGTTCGGATCTCCGGCCGAGCGATCGGACACCCCGGGCTCGGATGGTCGCCGGCCAGCACCGCACCGGGGACGTACCCGCCGAGCCGACGCCGGGACGGGCCGGGCGCGGCGCAAAGCGAGGGCGCCCCGGCCGATGGCCGGGGCGCCCTTTCACGCGGGTGTTGCTCAGCTGCCGGTCGACGCCCGGCTCGCCTTGCCGGCCACCGGAGCGGCGATGCCGGCCTTGAGTGCCGCGGCGGTGGCCGCCGACACGGGCTCCGAGAAGTAGAACGTGCCGACCACGTCAGCGATCATGTGCACGTTCCCCGAGAGGTTGTGCGTGTTGAACGCGCGGGGCGGGTTGGCCGACGCCGGCCCGATCGGGGTCAGCACCGCACCCGACACCGTCTGACCCGCAGCCGGGTTGAGGTTGCTGGTGTCCGGCTTCGGGAAGAGATCGCCGTAGCCGGCCGGCCAGACGGTGATCACGGTGTTGTTGGTCGGCGCGACGGCGGTCATGTTCATCGCCAGCACGTCGGTCGTCTCGGTGAGCAACTCCGACGGGGTGGCGACGGCGCGGACCGCGCCCGGGCCGAGGATGGACGGGTAGCCCTGGCCGATCCGGCTGTCGGCGATCCGGGTCGGGCTGACCGGCTTGAACCGCATGCCGTACTCCAGGCTGCCGTCGTCCATCATGCCGACCAGGTCGGTCACGAAGTGCGCGGACTGCGAGGTGTAGACCCGGAACATCGGGGCGCCCCAGATCTCCGAGCACCAGTCCTCGTAGCACGGCCGGGTCTGCACGAAGGCCAGGTTCGGCACCACCTTGCCGGCGCCGTAGTTGACCGTCGACGCGGTCGGTCGGCTGCCCGCACCGGACCAGGCGGTCAGGAAGCCCGCCTTCGCCGGCGAGACCGCCGTGAGGTTGATGACCAGGCTCCGGACGTTCGCGTTCTCCGGCCCGAAGTCGATCGCGTAGTCGATCCAGGAGTCGGCCGGCATCTTGCCGGTGCCGTCGTAGCGGGTGTCGAACATCCGCTGCGGGATGTACGCCTGGTACTCGCTGCCGTTGCGGTTGGTCATGCCGTTGTCGGCGGCGTAGAAGCCGACGACGTCCACCACCACGTGGGTCGACCCGGAGTGGTTGTAGACCGACACCTTGCCGCCCGAGCCGAGCTTGACGGTGACGTTGTTCGAGCCGAGCCAGCCCTTGGGGAAGTTGATCGAGGAGGCGTTCGGCCGCGCCTCGCCCGCCGGGTAGGCGGTGACGAAGCTGCTCGCCGTCGGACCGGTGATGGTCACGTTGAGCACGACCGCGCCGGCGCCGACGGCGGGAACGCCGCCCCGGCCGGCGACCAGGAGGTCGACCTTCTTGCCCGCGCCGATCGCGCCGGCCGGCGCACCCACGCCGCTACGGGTGTCGAGCAGACGGGCCGGGGCCAGCGGGTAGAAGGCGCCGGTGGTGTCCTCGAGCGCCGCCGCCGCCTGCTGCGGCGCGGCCGGTGCCGCCGATGCCGTACCCGGCACCACGGCGAGTGCACATGCTCCGGCGAGGGTCACGCCGAGCAGAGTGCGGAATTTGCGCATAGAAACCCCGTGGAAGAAGAGGAATAGGGAATTGCCGCCCCAGCGTAGGTGTCGGGGTCAATGCCGGCAAGGCCGATCCGGCCGATCAACTGGGGGAAAACAGCTGACGGACGAATCCGGACTTAATGGTCTCTTAAAGGTCCGCGCAGCTGGTTTTCCACAGGGGTGAAGCGTTTTCCACAAGTTGTCCACAGCGGTCGCCACACCCCTTGACATTCGGGCTGAGCAGGCGAGACTTCCCGGGTGGCCGCTGCCGACGATCCCGTACCGGCGCCCCGGGCGCCGGAGCCGCCCCGGCGCGCCCGGATCGTGCTGGCCGAGGTGTCCCGGCGGGACGACCGGGCCGACCGCACTCGCACCGAGCTGGCCCAGCAGACCCGGGTCGGCGAGGCGCTGGTCCGCGGCCTGGTCCGCGCCCAGTTGGCGCTGGCCCTGCGGCTCTCGCTGGTGGTGGCGATCGGGCTGGGCGGACTGCCCTGGCTGTTCGCCATCGCGCCGTCGGTCGGCCGGGTCACCGTGCTCGGCGTCAAGCTGCCCTGGCTGCTGCTCGGGGTGGTGTCCTTCCCGTTCCTGATCGGGGTCGGCTGGGCGTACGTGCGGCTGGCCGAACGGAACGAACAGGACTTCACCGACCTGGTCCAGCGGCCGGAGCGCTGAGGTGGGCAACGCCTTCGTCGTACCGGCGATCGTCGCGGTCACCCTGGTGACCGTCGGGATCGGCTTCTACGGGCTGCGGCTGGCCCGCACCACCTCCGACTTCCTGGTCGCCTCCCGGGTGATCAGTCCGACCTGGAACGCGGCGGCGATCGGCGGGGAGTACCTCTCCGCGGCGAGCTTCCTCGGCGTCGCCGGCCTGATCCTCAAGTACGGCGTGGACGTGCTCTGGTACCCGGTCGGGTTCGCCGCCGGCTACCTCGCCCTGCTGCTCTTCGTGGCCGCGCCGCTGCGCCGCTCCGGCGCGTTCACCCTGCCCGACTTCTGCGAGCTGCGGCTCGGCTCGCGCCGGCTGCGCACCCTGGCCACCGTCTTCGTCATCTTCATCGGCTGGCTCTACCTGGTGCCGCAGTTGCAGGGGGCCGGGCTGACACTGAGCACCGTCACCGGCTCGGCGTACCCGGTGGGCGCGCTGGTGGTGGCCGTGGTGGTGACCGCCAACGTGGCGCTCGGCGGCATGCGGGCGATCACCTTCGTCCAGGCCTTCCAGTACTGGCTGAAGCTGACCGCGCTGGCCGTACCCGCGATCTTCCTGGCGTTGCAGTGGCAGGCCGACGCCCGCCCGGCGGTGACCCCGCCCGACGGGCCGACGTTCCGGGTCGCGACCACCGTCGTGGTCGAGCACCGCGCCACCCTCACCCTGCCCGACGGCGAGACCCGGGAGGTACGCCCCGGCGAGGAGCTGAGCTTCGCCGCCGGCGACCCGGTGCCGGAGGTCTCCGGGGTGGCCACCGACGCCGCCGAATGGCTGCTGCCCAGCACCGCCGGCGACGACGACCAGGGACTCTTCGCGACCTATTCGCTGATCCTGGCGACCTTCCTGGGCACCATGGGGCTGCCGCACGTGCTGGTGCGCTTCTACACCAACCCGGACGGCGCGGCCGCCCGGCGCACCACCCTGGTGGTGCTCGCCCTGGTCGGCGCGTTCTACCTGCTTCCCACGATCTACGGGGTGCTCGGCCGGATCTACACCCCGCAACTGCTGGTCACCGGGCAGACGGACGCGGTGGTGGTGCTGCTCCCCGAGGCCGCGCTCGGCCACGGCACCACCGGCCGGCTGCTCGCCGCGCTGGTCGCCGCGGGCGCGTTCGCGGCCTTCCTCTCCACCTCGTCCGGGCTGCTCACCAGCGTCGCCGGCGTGATCTCCACGGACGTGCTCGGCCGCGGCTCGGTACGCGGCTTCCGGCTGGCCACGGTGATCGCCGGCGCGGTGCCGGCGGTGCTCGCGCTCAACCTCGCCGGGCTCGACGTGTCGCAGGTGGTCGGGCTGGCGTTCGCGGTCGCCGCGTCCAGCTTCTGCCCGCTGCTGGTGCTCGGCATCTGGTGGCGCGGGCTGACCGACCTCGGCGCCGCCGCCGGGATCCTGGTCGGCGGCGGCGCCGCGATCCTCGCGGTGCTGGTCACCGTGGTCGGGCCGCCGCTGTCCGGCTGGCCGGCCACGCTCACCACGCAGCCGGCCGCCTGGACGGTGCCGCTCGCCTTCACCGTGATGGTGGCGGTGTCGCTGGCCACCCGCCGCCGGGCGCCGGCCGACGTCGCGGCCACCATGCTCCGCCTGCACACCCCGGAGTCGCTGCGCCTGCAGCCCGGGCGTCAGCAGTAGGACTGCCCGTCGGCCGGGTACGACTGCGGGATGACGGCGGATCATCCCTCGGCCGGACCAGGTGTTCGGCACCGACGGATACGGTCGTACGCATGACTGGTGAGCACCCGGCCCTCTCGTTGCGTGGCCTGGCGAAGGCGTTCGACGGCAAGGTCGCGGTGGCCGGCGTCGACCTCGACGTGCCGGCCGGTTCCTTCTATGGCCTGCTCGGCCCCAACGGTGCCGGCAAGACCACCACGCTGTCGATGGCCGTCGGGCTGCTCCGGCCGGACGCCGGCGGGGCCTGGGTGCTCGGGCACGACGTCTGGGCCGACCCGGTCGGCGCCAAGCGGCTGCTCGGCGTCATGCCGGACGGGGTACGCCTCTTCGACCGGCTCAGCGGCGCGGAGCTGCTCGCGTACCACGGCCTGCTGCGCGGCATGGATCCGGCGGTGGTCGACCAGCGGGCCGCGGAGCTGCTCGACGTGCTCGCGCTCGGCGACGCCGGCCGGACCCTGGTGGTCGACTACTCGGCCGGTATGAAGAAGAAGATCGGCCTGGCCTGCGCGCTGCTGCACGGGCCGCGGCTGCTCGTGCTCGACGAGCCGTTCGAGGCGGTCGACCCGGTCTCCGCCGCGCTGATCCGGGACATCCTCCAGCGGTACGTGGCCGGCGGCGGCACGGTGGTCTTCTCCAGCCACGTGATGGAGGTCGTCGAGCGGCTCTGCTCGCACGTCGCGATCCTGGCCGCCGGCACCATCAAGCGGGTCGGCACGCTGCCGGAGGTCCGCGGCGACCGCTCGCTGGAGGAGGTCTTCGTCGAGGTGGTCGGCGGTCGGACGGCGACCGGTGAGGAGCTGGCGTGGCTGTCCCGGTGACCACCCCGGCCAGCCCGGCCGCGGCGACCCGTGGGGTCTCCCCGCGGCACTTCGTCCGGCTCAAGCTGCGGGTGATGGTCAACAACTTCCGCGGCCAGAGCTGGCGGATCGCCCTCTACGTGGTCGGCGTCGTGGTCGGGCTCTGGTTCGCCGGCACCGGCTTCTTCCTCTTCGCCGCGCCGGGGCTGGCCGGCGAGGACCGGTACGCGCTGATGGTCGCCGCGTTCGGCGGCGGCCTGCTGCTGCTCGGCTGGCTGCTGCTGCCGCTGGTCTTCTTCGGGGTGGACGAGACGCTCGACCCGGCCCGGTTCGCGTTGCTGCCGCTGCCCCGCCGCACCCTGGTCACCGGGCTGCTCGCCGCCGCCCTGGTGAGCGTGCCGGCGGTCGCGGTGCTGCTGGCGCTCGCCGGGCTGGTGTTCACCGCCGGCGCGCTCGGTGGCTGGTCGGCGGCCGTGGTCGAGGCGATCGGGGTGGTCGCCGGCCTGCTGCTCTGCGTCGCCGCCGCCCGGGCGGTGACCAGCGCGTTCGCCGCCATGCTCCGCTCCCGCCGGGTCCGCGACCTGGCCGCCGTGCTGCTCGCGGTGGCCGCCGCGCTGCTCGGCCCGTTGCAGATCTTCGGCCTGGCGGCGTTGCGGGACGCGGACTGGGACCGGCTCGATCCGGTGGCCGAGGTGGTCGGCTGGACCCCGTTCGGCGCGCCCTGGACAGCCGGCATCGACATGGCCGAGGGGCGGGTCTGGGCCGCTCCGGTCAAGCTCCTGATCACCGCACTCGCCCTGCTGGCACTGCTGGCCTGGTGGTCCCGGTCGCTGGAGTCGGCGATGATCGGTGCGGCCAGCGCCGGCCCGGCTCCGGCCCGCCGCGGGCCGGCCGGTGGGGCGGTGGCGCAGCTCTTCCCCCGCTGGGTCGGTTGGGCGCGGCGGGACCGGTTCGGGGCGCTGGTGGCCCGGGAGGCCCGGTACTGGTGGCGGGACGCCCGGCGGCGGGCGAACCTGATCACCGTGGCGGTGGTCGGGCTCTTCGTGCCCGTCATGGTCAACCTGGGTGGCTCGAACCTGGCCGCCGACGGCACCGCGGGGTTCACCGTGCCGGACACCTCGTCGCCGGTGCTGGTCAGCCTCTCCATGCTCTTCGTGGGAGTGCTCGCCTCGGTCACCCTGGCCAACCAGTTCGGCTTCGACGGCAGCGCGTACGCCGCGCACCTGGTCGCCGGCGTGCCCGGCCAGCAGGAGCTGCGGGCCCGGATGGCGGCGTTCTCGCTCTACGTGCTGCCGATGCTGGCGGTCGTCGCGGTCGCGCTGGCGGTGATCCTCGGCCGGCCCGGTTGGATCGGGGTGACCGCCGGCAGCCTGCTCGCCACCTACGGCGTGGGGCTGGCGGTGAACAGCTTCGTCTCGGTGCTCGGGGCGTACGCGCTGCCGGAGACGAGCAACCCGTTCGCGCTGAACAGCGGCGCCGGGGTGGCGAAGAGCTTCCTCACCCTGCTGGCCATGGTGGGCACCGCGGTCGCGGCGGTGCCGATGGTGGTGGCCGCGGCGCTGCTCGGCGACGTCTGGCACTGGCTGGCCCTGCCGGTCGGCGCGGCGTACGGCGTCGGCGCCGCGCTGCTCGGCGCGTACCTGGCCGGCGACGTCCTCGACCGCCGCCAGCCCGAACTGCTCGCCACCGTGACCCCCCGCCGCTGACCCGCCCCGCACGGCGGACCGGCACGGCGGTGGCTCACCGGCTCCGCGGGACGGTGGGGTTGGCGCGGGCGGCGAGAATGGGCGGATGCCTGTCGTCGAGGCGGTGGCGACCGTGCCGGTGCCACCCGAACTGGCCTTCGCGGTCTCGCAGACCACCGCGCCGGTGCGCTACCGGTGGGACCCGTTCGTCCGGGAGCAGCACTTCGTCGACGGGGCGACCCGGCCCGGCAAGGGCGTACGCACCTTCACCCGGTCCCGGCACGGGCTGGTGATGGTGAGCGAGTACGTCTCCTGGGCGCCGCCGAGCCACGTCGGCATGAAGATGGTGCGCGGCCCGTGGTTCTTCGAGATGTTCGCCGGCGGCTGGCGGTTCGCACCGGCCTCGGAACCCGGCCACACCATCGCCACCTGGCGGTACAGCTTCCGCTGCCGGCCGGCGTTGCTGCGCCCGGTCGCCGACCGGATCGGGAGGTGGCTGCTCGGCCGCGACATCCGCCGCCGGATCGCCGGCTACACCGCCGGCTGCGCCGACCCGGAGGTACTGGCCGCCGCTCGCCGCTCCCTCGCCGCCGACTGATCAGGACGTGCCAGCCCACCAAGGTCGCGCTCGATCAGTGAAGTAGTGGTCTCCCATCGGCCTGGAGGCCACTACTTCCTGGATCGAGCGCCATCTCGCGGCGCGGGCGGCCGGCCCCGGCGCGGCGGACGGCAGGCCACGGCGCGACGCGGACCCGGCACGGCCGAGGGCGGGGAGCGGCAGAATGTTCCACGTGAATCATGAGCCGGGTGCCGAGATCCACCACACCGATCCGTTCGCCGTACCGGCCGGGCAGCGCTCGCCCGTACGCCGGCTGCGAGGTCGGCTGGCCGCTCCGGTGACGCTCTGGACGGCGCCCGGCCCGGCGGGCCTGACGGTGTCGTCCACGCTGGTGGCCGAGGGCGAGCCGGACCGGCTGGTCGGCCTCGTCGACCCGGAGTCCGACCTGTGGGCGGCGGCCGAGGCGGCCGGCCGGTTCGCGGTGGCCCCGCTCGGCCCGCCGCACCGGCAGCTCGCCGACCGGTTCGCCGGTCTCTTCCCGTCGCCGGGCGGCCTCTTCGCCACCGGCGAGTGGACCGAGACGTCCTACGGCCCGGTGCCGGCCGACGCCGGCGGGTGGGCCGGCTGCCGGCTGGACACCGCCCGGGAGTACGGCTGGGGCCTGCTGGTGGAGGCCACGATCGAGGCGGTCGAGTTGGCCGAGGAGACGGACCCGCTGCTGCACTACCGGGGTCGCTACCGCGAACTGGTTTGACCAGCGCCGGCCCGCTCCCGTCGGCCGGGCGGCGCCCCGGCCGTGGCCGGCGGCCAGCCCCGGCGATTCGGTCAGTCATCCGACGGTCGGTGACCGATCACCCGACGCCCGGTGACCGGCGCGGCCGCAGCGTGGGCGGCTGTCCGCCGACCGCTCATCGGAGTGAGCTGGGTCACTCGGCGCAGCCACCGTGCCGTTCGGCGCACCCGGCGACCAACGTCGATCTCGGCCTTCCCCGGCGGGGAGCGCGCTTCCTAGCGTGCGCGGAAATCCCCGATGCCTGTGAAGGTGGTGATCCACAGATGTCCACGGACACACCCGCGCCGGCCGACGCGTCCACGCCGGACCGGTATCTCGCCGTACAGCGGTCGGACGAGTTCGCCGGGTTGCGCCGCGCGCTGCGCGGCTTCGTCTTCCCGATGACCGTCGCGTTCTTCCTGTGGTACGCGCTCTACGTGATCCTGTCCGCGTACGCGCGGGGGTTCATGGGCACGAAGCTGTTCGGCAACATCAACGTCGCCCTCGTCTTCGGCCTGCTCCAGTTCGTCTCCACCTTCCTCATCGCCTGGCTCTACTCCCGGCACGCCGACCGGAAGATCGACCCGGTCGCCGACCGGATCCGCGCCGAGATCGGGGAGGTGACCCATGAACACGGTCCTCGCGGCTGAGGCGGGCGACACCACCGCCCGCAACCTGACCATCACGCTCTTCCTGGTCTTCGTGGCGGTGACCCTGGCCATCACCATCTGGGCCAGCCGGCAGACCAAGACCGCCACCGACTTCTACGCCGGCGGCCGGTCCTTCTCCGGCTTCCAGAACGGCATGGCGATCGGCGGCGACTACATGTCGGCGGCCTCGTTCCTCGGCATCGCCGGCCTGATCGCCCTCTACGGCTACGACGGCTTCCTCTACTCGATCGGCTTCCTGGTCGCCTGGCTGGTGGCGCTGCTGCTGGTCGCCGAGCTGCTGCGGAACTCCGGCCGGTACACGATGGCCGACGTGCTGGCCTTCCGGATGCGCCAGCGCCCGGTGCGTACCGCCGCGGCGGTCTCCACCATCACCGTGTCGATCTTCTACCTGCTGGCCCAGATGGTGGGCGCGGGTGCGCTGGTGGCGCTGCTGCTCGGGATCAAGCCCGGGACGACCTTCCTCGGCATGGACGCGGACGCCGCCAAGATCGCCACCATCATCATGGTCGGCGCCCTCATGATCATCTACGTCACGGTGGGTGGCATGAAGGGCACCACCTACGTGCAGATCGTCAAGGCGTTCCTGCTGATGGGCGGCGCGATCATCATGACGCTGCTGGCGCTGGCGAAGTACAAGTTCAACCTCTCCTCGCTGCTCGGCGACGCCGCGGACGCCTCGGGCAAGGGAGCCGCCTTCCTCGAACCCGGGCTCCGCTACGGGGTGGAGACACCCGGCGACGCGCTGAAGACCTTCTACAGCAAGATGGACCTGCTCTCGCTCGGCATCGCCCTGGTGCTGGGCACCGCCGGCCTGCCGCACATCCTGATCCGCTTCTACACCGTCCCGACCGCCAAGGCGGCCCGCAAGAGCGTGCTCTGGGCGATCGGCATCATCGGCACCTTCTACCTGCTCACCCTGGCCCTCGGCTTCGGCGCGGCGGCCCTGGTGGGCGGGGAGGCGATCACCGCCCAGGACCGGGCCGGCAACACCGCGGCGCCGCAGCTGGCCGAGGCGCTCGGGGTGGACTTCCTCGGCGGCGACCTGGGCGGGGCGACACTGCTGGCGGTCATCGCGGCGGTCGCCTTCGCCACCATCCTGGCCGTGGTCGCCGGGTTGACCCTGGCCTCGTCGTCGAGCCTCGCGCACGACTTCTACGCCAACGTGGTCAAGGACGGCACGGCCTCGGAGCGGCAGGAGGTCGGGGTGGCCCGCATCTCCGCGCTGGTGATCGGCGCCATCTCGATCGTGCTGTCCATCTTCGCGCAGAACCTGAACGTGGCGTTCCTGGTGGCGCTGGCGTTCGCGGTGGCCGCCTCCGGCAACCTGCCGGCGATCCTCTACAGCCTGTTCTGGAAGCGATTCAACACCTCGGGCGCGGTCTGGGCGATCTACGGCGGCCTGCTCTCGGCCGTGCTGCTGGTGTTCTTCTCGCCGGTGGTCTCCGGGGCGGCGACGTCGATGTTCCCGGACCAGGACTGGCAGTGGTTCCCGCTGTCCAACCCGGGCATCCTGTCCATCCCGTTCGGCTTCCTGTGCGGGTGGATCGGCACCGTCATCTCCAAGGAGAGTGACGAGGAGAAGTACGCCGAACTGGAGGTCCGTTCCCTCACCGGAGCCGGCGCCCACTGAGCCGGCCCGCGCGGCGGGGCCCCCGGTCGACCGACCGGGGGCCCTTCGCGCAGCGACCCGGGCGGCGGGTGCCGGACCGGCCCGGTGAGTAGGCTGACCTCCATGAAGGTTGCAGCGCGCTTCGGACCGGGTCACCGCGTCCTCGTCACCGGCGGCGCCGGTTTCGTCCCGTCACACCTGGTGGACGTGCTGATCTCCCGCGGCTGCACGGTGGTCGCGCTGGACAACTTCGTCACCGGTTCGAAGGAGAACGTCGCCCACCTGCTGGACGAGCCGACCTTCACGCTCGTCGAGGCGGACATCTCCGACGGCCTGCCGACCCACCACCCGGCGGTGGCCGAGCGGTTCGACGCGATCCTGCACATGGCCTCGCCGGCCAGCCCGACGGACTTCGAGAAACTGCCGGTGGAGATCCTCCGGGTCGGCTCGGTGGCCACCCTGCACCTGCTGGACCGCGCGGTCGCCGACGGCGCCCGGTTCCTGATGGCGTCCACCTCCGAGGCGTACGGGGACCCGAAGGAGCACCCGCAGCGGGAGACGTACTGGGGCAACGTCAACCCGATCGGCATCCGCAGCGTCTACGACGAGGCGAAGCGCTTCGCCGAGGCGGCCACCATGGCCTACCACCGCAGCCGGGGTCTGGACGCCGCGATCGTCCGGATCTTCAACACGTACGGCCCGCGGATGCGGCCGGACGACGGGCGGGCCATCCCCACCTTCATCTCCCAGGCGCTGCGCGGGGAGCCGATCACCGTGCACGGCACCGGCAACCAGACCCGCTCGATCTGCTACGTCGAGGACCTCGTCCGGGGCATCCTGCTGCTGCTCGACTCCACCGAGACCGGGCCGATCAACTGCGGCACCGAGCACGAGATGACGATGCGGCAACTGGCCGAGACGATCGTGTCACTCTCCGGCAGCAGCTCCGAGGTGACGTACGTCACCCGGGCGGCCGACGACCCGGAGATGCGCCGGCCCGACCTGACCCTCGCCCGCGAACTGCTGGGATACGAGCCGACCGTGGCGCCCGAAGACGGCCTGCGACGCACGATCGAGTACTTCCGCGAGCGGCTAGGGTAACCGCACCGCCGCCACACCGGCCCGTGGATCAGGGCGGTACTCGCTCCGGCTACGTACCCTGAGTTACATGTCAGCGACCACGCCAGCCGGCCTTCCGCTCCCGTACCTGCACCGCAGCGCCGGGCGCGCGTCGGTGCCCGGCTCCGGTCGGAGCGCCACCGGACGCGCCCGCCCGGGTGAGGCACGCTGGTACCCGGCGCCGGACGACGAACCGCAGGTCGGCGGACCCGGCGGCCCGGGTGGACCGGGTGGGCCGGGCGGCCCCGGCGGCCCCGGCGGCCGGCCCGGCCGGCCGGAGCGGCGGGGTCCGCGCCCGCGCTGGGGCCGGATCGCCATGGTCGCCGGGGTGGCGGTGCTGGTGCTCGCGCTGCTCGGTGGTTTGGGCGCCTGGTTCTACGCCCGCAACCTGAACAACGACCTGGCCCGCACCGACCCGTTCTCGGAGATCACCGGCGGCCGGCCGGCCAAGCCGGTCGAGGGGGCGCTGAACATCCTGCTGGTCGGCAGCGACTCGCGGGACCCGGACGCCCCGGTCGACCAGAGCAGCAAGTGGCGGGCGGACACGATCATCGTGATGCACATCCCCTCCGACCACAAGCAGGCCTACCTGGTCTCCATCCCGCGCGACCTGTACGTGCCGATCCCGGAGAGCGCTGGCGCCGAATGCGGCTCCGGCCAGCGCGGGAAGATCAACGCGGCGTTCGCGTTCGGCGGCCTGCCGCTCGCGGTACGCACCGTGGAGTGCTTCACCGACGTCCGGCTGGACCACGTGATGGCGATCGACTTCGCCGGCTTCAAGCAGGTCACCGACGCGCTCGGCGGGGTCGACCTGAAGGTGGAGCGGACCATCACCTCGATCCACAAGCCGTACCGGACGTTCACCAAGGGTGTGAACCACATGGACGGCGCCGAGGCGCTGGACTGGATCCGGCAGCGCAAGCAGTTCCCGGATGGCGACTTCGCCCGGATGCGGCACCAGCAGGAGTTCCTCCGCGCGCTGATGGACAAGGCGGCGAGCACCGGCACGCTGACCAACCCCAAGAAGCTGCACGACTTCCTCCAGTCGGTGACCGACGCGGTCACCGTCGACCAGGGCTTCTCGTTGATGGACATGGCGGTGCAGTTCCGTAACCTGCGCGGCGAGAACCTCACCTTCGTCACCAGCCCGCACGTGGGCAGCCAGACGATCAACGGGGAGTCGGTGGTGGTCTCCGACCGGGAGAAGGCCCTCGCCATGTACCGGGCGATGGCCGGCGACACGATGGCCGACTGGGTGAAGGCCAACCAGAAGCCGGCCGCGGGCGACGGCGGCTGACCCGTCGCGGACCGGCCGGCCGAACGCCTCGGCACCGGGGTCGGACGTCGACGGTCGTCGACGTCGGTCGGTGGCTGGGTCCCGGCTGCCGCAAGGCCAACCGCCGACCGGTCGCCTTGATCTGTCCGTTCGGTCAGATCGCCTGGATGGCCGGCAGGGCAACGGAAATTTGCCGTGAGACGAACTCGCCAGGACGGGAAACCGTACGTACAGTAGTCCCGCCCCTTATCACGCGAGCTGGAGCACGCATGCCGGTTCAGACCAGCCGACGCCCCTCGTCGCTGGAGTCACCCCGCGCGTCCGTCCGGGTGTCCTCCACCGTTCCGGCACAGCCTGGCAAGGGCGGCGGCGGCCCGGCGAAGAAGCGGAAGCGCCGCAAGGATCCGCTCTGGGCCCGGCTCACCGTCGTCTTCGGCGCGGTGCTGATGATGACCAGCGGTGTCGCCATCGTCGGCAGCAAGGCCCTGATCAGCCAGGCCACCGGCAACATCGCCCAGCGGAACCTGCTCGGCGACGCCGGCAAGACCGACGCCGAGGGCGGTGCGAACCTGGACGGCCCGATCGACATGCTGCTGCTCGGCGTGGACGCCCGGGAGCGCTGGGCCGCCGACGACGTCCGCGCGGACAGCATCATCGTGCTGCACATCCCGGCCACCCACGACCAGGCGTACCTGATCTCGATCCCCCGGGACACCGAGGCGCAGATCCCGGCCTTCAAGAAGAGTGGCTACCCCGGCGGGGTCGACAAGATCAACGCGGCGTTCCAGGCCGGCGCCCGCAACGGCGGCGGCTGGGAGGGCGGCGCCCAGTTGATGGCGCAGACCATCAAGAAGATGACCGGGATCAGCTTCGACGGCGCCGCGATCATCAACTTCGGCGGCTTCAAGAACGTGATCGAGGCCCTCGGGTCGGTGCGCATCTGCGTCAAGCAGGAGGTCCAGTCGATCCACATGTCGTACGTCGACGGCAAGCCGATGTGGAACGCGGACGCCAAGAAGACCGGCAAGCCGATGACCCCGGTGGTGCACAAGAAGGGCTGCCGGGAGATGGAGGGCTGGGCGGCGCTGGACTACTCCCGGCAGCGCAAGACCCTCAAGAACGGCGACTACGACCGGCAGGCGAACCAGCAGCAGCTGATCAAGGCGATGGCCCGGAAGGCCAGCGACAACGGCACGCTGACCAACCCGGTCAAGCTGAACCAGTTGATCAAGGCGGCCGGCAAGGCCTTCATCCTGGACACCGGTGAGGTGGCGGTCGCCGACTTCGTCTTCACCATGCGCGGGGTCACCGCCAACGAGTTGACCATGTTGAAGACCAACGGCGGCACCTTCCACGGCGACGGCGCGGGCAAGGAGACCCTCAGCGAGGAGACCCTGGCCATGTTCCGGGCGGTCAAGGAGGACAAGCTGGCTGAGTTCGTCTTCGCCAACCCCGGAGTGATCTCCAACCGCAAGTAGCGGTAGCGCCCCCGGCAACCGTGGGGTCGGACGGCTGGACGAATCTCGGCAGATCGGACCGGACCAGCGCCGTCCCGCCCGTAGCCTGACGTGAGCAGGTTTCACGTACCGGCTGCGGGGAGGGGGCGCCACGGCCAGGTCGGGGCGGGACGGACGCGCGCGGATCCGGGCGGGCACCGGGGACGCGCCGCCGCGCTGGTCCCGCGCCCTGCTCGGCGCCGGCCTGGCGCTGGTACTGCTGGCCGGGCTCGCCATCGTCGGCCTCCGCGCCCTCACCGACCGGTACGACCGCACCGTGCTCCGGGAGCAACTGCTCGACCCGCGCGCCCGGCGGGACCGGACCGACCTCGACGGGCCACTCAACTACCTGCTGGTCGGCTCCGACGCCCGCCCCGGCGACAGCGGCCCGGACCACCGCACCGACACCATCCTCATCGTGCACGTGCCGGCGGGGCTGCGCGAGGCGTACCTGGTCTCGGTCCCGCGTGACCTGCTGGTGGCCATCCCGGCCAGCGCGAACGGCTTCGGCGGCGGGCAGGACAAGATCAATGCCGCGTTCGAGCACGGCGGGGGCGGCGACGCCGGCGCCCGACTGCTCTCCGTCACGCTGGCCCGGCTGACCGGGATCCGGTTCGACGGCGCGGCGCTGATCGACTTCTCCGGCTTCCGGAAGGTGATCGACCTGCTCGGCGGGGTCCGGATGTGCGTGCGGACCGAGGTTCGCTCGATCCACACCGACCGGGTCTTCCGCCCCGGCTGCCAGCGGATGGACGGGGCAGAGGCGCTGGACTACGTGCGCCAGCGCTACGGCCTGCCCGGCGGCGACTACGACCGGCAGACCCACCAGCAGCAACTGCTCCGGGCGATGCTGGAACGCGCCGCCGAGAATCAGCTGCGCACCAATCCGGTCAAACTCGACCAGGTGATCCGCGCGGTGGGCGGCTCGCTGACCGTGGACACCAACGGCGTGCCGCTGGAGGACCTGCTCCTCGCACTGCGCGACCTGCCCAGCGACGCGCTGCGCGGGGTGCAGGTGCCGTCCTACCCGCAGATCATCGACCAGGTCTCGTACGTGATGCTGGACAACGGGGCAAACGGGCTCTTCGAGGCGGTCCAGGACGCCGGCATGGCCGACTGGGCCACGGCCAACCCCCGCTGGGTGACCCGGTTGTGACCGGACCGGCGGCCGCGACTGCGGCGGTTGGCCGGACCAGGATCTAGGCTTGGTACCCGTGTTCGGACCCCAGGTACCCACCGTGACCGTGCCCGAGATCGCCGACGACACCTACCTGCTCGACGTCCGGGAGGACGACGAGTGGGCCGCCGGCCACGCCCCCGGCGCCCACCACCTGCCGATGATGGAGCTGCCCACCCGGCTCGCCGAGGTGCCCACCGACCGGGACGTGGCGGTCATCTGCCGGTCCGGCGGGCGCTCCGCCCAGGTCGTCGCCTACCTGATGCGCAACGGCTGGGACCAGGTGCGCAACGTCGCGGGCGGGATGGGTGAGTGGGCCGCCGCCGGCCGCCCGGTGATCGACGACAACGGGCAGCCGGGGTGGGTCCGCTAGGCGGACGGCATGGCCGAACCCCTGGTCTTCGCGCATCGCGGCGCGTCGTACGATCTGCCGGAGCACACCCTCGCCGCCTACCTGCGCGCCCTCGACGAGGGCGCGGACGGGCTGGAGTGCGACGTCCGGCTGACCCGGGACGGGCACCTGGTCTGCGTGCACGACCGGCGGCTGGATCGGACCAGCAACGGTCGCGGCCTGGTCAGCGCGCGTACCCTCGCCGAACTCGAGGCGCTGGACTTCGGCTCATGGCACCCGGGCTGCGTACCGGCCGACGGGGACGAGGTGCTCGACGAGTCGCACACCCGGCTGCTCACCCTGGAGCGGCTGCTCGACGCCGTCCTGGCCGCCGGCCGGCCGGTCCGGCTGCTGGTGGAGACCAAGCACCCCTCCCGGTACGGCGGCGACGTCGAGCGTCGGCTGGTCACCCTGCTGCGCCGGTACGGGCTCGCCGAGGCGAAACCGGACGATCCGGTGCAGGTGACCGTGATGTCGTTCTCCCCGCTGGCCGTACGCCGGATGCGGGAGCTCGCCCCGGCGCTGCCCACCGTGCTGCTGCTGGAGGTGCTGCCGCGCTGGCTGCGGCTGGGCCGGCTGCCGTTCGGCAGCCGGATCGCCGGCCCCGGGATCGGCCTGGTGCGGGCCCGCCCGCAGCTGGTCCCGGCGTTGCGCGCGGCCGGCAACCAGGTCTACGTCTGGACCGTCAACGAGCCGGCGGACCTGGACCTGGTGCTCGCCGCCGAGGTGGACGGGATCATCACCGACCGGCCGGCGCACACCCTGGCCCGGCTCGGTCGCCGACCACCACCGACCGCCGACCTCGGCCGGTGACCATCGGGTGCGGTCCGCCCGCCGGGCGCGGCGGTCGGTCCGGCCGGGGGTGTCCGAAAGCCGGACGGCGCGGCACACTCGGGGCATGCCGGAGCGCACCGACTACGCGGCCCTCATCGCCGGCCACCGGGTGGTCATCGAGATGATCAACTGTGGCGACGCCGGGCTGCCGGTCCTCACCCAGCTGCTCCGGGTCGCCCAACCCGCGCTCGGCGCGGCGGCCATGGCGTTCGTGGAGTTCGGGCCGGCCGGCGGCCGGGTGATCGCCGCGACCGGGGCCGCCGAGTGGACGGTGGGCCGGCCGTTGCCGGCCACCGACCCGGCCACCGTCTGCCTACTCTCCGGCCCCCGGGTGCAGCAGGTCCGGACGGACCAGCTCACCGGCCAGCTCACCGGCGAACTGGTCGCCCGCGGCCTGCACCGGATGGTGGTCGCCCGGGCCGAGATCGGCGGGCTCACCGTGGGCAGCCTGCACGCCCTCTACCCGGCCGGCGACGAGGACCCGGGCGCCGAGCAGCACGCCGTGGTCGCCTACCTCGCCTCCTGCATCGCGCACATGTACGGCGACCAGAGCGGACTGCCGGTGCACGGTGACGGGCCGGTGGTGGCCGCACTCGCGGACGGGCTGGCGGTGGTCGACCGGGAGGGGCACGTCCGGCTCTGGAACCCCGCCGCGGCCCAGGTGACCGGCCGGGCGGCCGACCAGGCCCTCAACCAGCCGCTGCCGTTCCCGCTGCCGCCGTCCGGCCAGGTGCTCGACCACCGGCTGCCGGACGGCCGGTGGCTGCGGATCACCTCGGGTGAGCTGGCCGGGCCGGCCGCCCTGCGGGTGGTCAGCTTCCGGGACATCACCGACCAGCAGCGCCGGCACCACGACCGGGACCTGTTCGTCGCGGTGACCAGCCACGAGCTGCGTACCCCGGTCACCGTCATCAAGGGGTACGCGGACACCCTCACCGACCACTGGGAGTCGCTCACCGACGCCGACCGGCGGCAGGCCGCCCGGGTGATCGGCCAGCGCGCCAACGAGCTGGCCCGACTGGTGGACCGGCTGCTCTCCTCCGCCGCCGAGCCCGGTCCGGGCGACGACCCGCCGGCCCCCTTCGACCTCGGCGACGCGCTCCGGGCCGCGGTCGCCGACCTGCCGGCCGAGCTGCGCCACCGGCTCGTCCTCGACCTGCCGGCCGACCTGCCCAAGGCGCTCGGCTACCGGCCCAGTCTGGCCACGGTGCTCACCGAACTGGCCACCAACGCGGGCAAGTACAGCCCGCCCGGGTCGCCGATCGAGGTCACCGCCGGCGCGGACGGACAGACCGTCTCGTTCCGGGTCGGCGACCGGGGCATCGGCATCCGGCCGGAGCACGTCGAGCGGGCGTTCGACCGGTTCTGGCAGGGCGAATCCGGCGACCGGCGGCGCTTTCCCGGCGCCGGGTTGGGTCTCTATCTCGTCCGCCGGATCGTTGAACAGCAGGATGGCTGGGTATTCCTCCGACCGAGGGCCGGTGGCGGTACGGTCGCTGAGGTGCGGCTGCCCCGCGGGTGACCGGCGGCGGCGAGGTGAGAAGGGGCGACGCGTGTCGACGGGAGCGGGCGAACGGGCGTGGTGCGTGGTGGTGCCGCACCACGCCAGCGGGGCGCGGCTGGCCCGGCGGCGGCTCGCCGAGGAACTGACCGAGGTGGTACCCGCCACCCTGCTGGCGGATCTGGTCGCGGTCCTGGCCGAACTGGTCGGCAACGCGGTCCGGCACGCCGACCCGCTGCCCGGCGGGGTGGTCCGGGTGGCCTGGCGGCTGCGGACGTCGGACGAGGGTCAGCGGATCACGCTGCGGGTGACCGACGGCGGCGCGACCGAGGGGCCGCGGATCCGGTCGGCCGACCCGGACGCGGCCGACGGCCGGGGTCTGCACATCGTCTCCGGCCTGGCCAGCCGCTGGGGCGTGGACCGCGACGGGCTGGGGCAGAGCGTCTGGGCCGAGTTCGAGCCGGTCGGCGCGGCCCGGTCGGACCTGGTCGCGGCCGGCTGATCGGGCACCGGAGGCGGGTCCTGCCCACGCCACCCGGTCGCGGGCTCTAGGCTGTCTCGCCGTGAGCAAGCGTCGAAAGAGCCAGCGGGCAGCCGAAGCCACCCCGAAGCGGGAGAAGGTGCGCGACGTCTTCGTGCCCCGCCCCTTCGAGGGGTTGACCGACGAGCCGGAGTGGATCGCCCTGCGCGAGCTGGTGCCGGCCGCCTCCGCCCCGCTGCGGCTCGTCCCCGAGCTGGTCGAGGAGTTCGGCGAGCGGCCGGTCACGCTGGCCACCGTGCTGCCGATGGCGGCTCCGGCGATGACGAAGCCCGACGGGCGGGTCTTCATCGGCCTCCAGCGCCACCAGCAGTCCGGTGACGTCTCCCGCGACCTGGCCGAGGCGCTGCTCTGCGCGCTGCGTACCGAGCCGGGTGGCCAGGTCGCGGTGCCGCCGCTGCCCGGCCCCGGCCCCCGGCTCCAGGACGTCCTGGTCGACGGTCCGCTGGAGATCACCATGCACGACGGGTTCGAGTTCTGGCTCGACCCGGGCGCCGGCGAGGACCCGACCGTGCAGGCGTCCCTGGAGCGGGCCAACGCCGCCGTCTACCCGACCGTGCGGCTGACCGCCGCCCGGGCCGCGTACTGGTGCCAGGTGCCGGAGAAGGCACACGTGCGCTGGGTGCTGCCGGACGACGAGGACGCCGCGCTCGACGCGCTGGCCCGGCTCGGCGCCGCCGGCACGCTGACCCTCGGCGAGGACACGAAGTTCGCCGGCATGTTCCGCGCGCACGGGCGGCTGGTGCCGGTCTGGGACCTGCCGGAGCAGACGCCGGCCGGCGAGTGGGAGGACCCGGTCGCCCAGTTCGCCAAGCGGTACGCCGAGGCGCTCGCCGACACCACCCCGCTGGACGCCGCCGGCCGCCGGTCCCGCCAGGGCCTGCTCGGCCGCCAACTCACCCTCCGCTGACCCCCCACCCCCACGCGCCGACCCCTGCGCGCGCCGCACCCGCCCCGCGCAGCGCCGACTCGTTCACGGAAAGAGTGTCTTCCGCGGCGAAACAGCCACTCCTTCGGTGAACGTGCGCAGGTCTTGGGGGCGTCAGCCGCGGAGGGGGTCGCGGACGAGGGGGCAGGACATGCAGCGGGGGCCGCCGCGGCCGGAGCCGAGTTCCGAACTGGCGATCGGGATCACCTCGATCCCGGCGCGCTCCAACTGCGCGTTGGTCTCCACGTTGCGCTCGTACCCGACGCAGAGCCGGGGAGCCAGGGCGAGGGTGTTGTTGCCGTCGTCCCACTGCTCGCGTTCCGCGGTGACCGGGTCCAGCCCGGTGTCGATCACCCGGAGCTGGTCCAGGTCCATCGCGTCGGCGGCGGCCCGCAGGAACGGCGCCGGGCCGTCCACCCGTGGATCCTCGCCGTCCGCGCCGGCGATCATGGTGTACGCCGAGAGCGTGTTCGCCACGTTCGGGTACATCAGCACGGCGTCCACGTCGACCATCGTGCAGACGGTGTCCAGGTGCATGGTGGCCCGCTCCTGGGCGATCGGCACCACCAGGATGGTGTGCGCCAGCCCGGCGGCGAAGACCTGCCGGGCGAGGCGCTCGGCGCCGGCCGGCGTGGTCCGCTCACCCACCCCGACCGCGAGCACGCCGGGCGCGAGCAGCAGCACGTCGCCGCCCTCCAGGTGCTCCAGGTGCGGGTGGTAGACGGCCTCGGTGCCGACGAAGCGCGGATGGTGGCGGTAGATGGCGTCGGTCAGCGTGGTCTCCCGGCGCCGGGCCGGCATGGCCAGGCTGGTCACCCCCACCCGGTCGCCGATCCAGAGCGACGAGTCGCGGGTGAAGAGCAGGTTCGGCAGCGGGTCGATGACGAAGTCGTGCCGGTCCATCAACGTGTAGACCAGGCCACCCGGCCGTTCCGGGCTGAGCCGCAGCTCCTCGTGGGCCAACCCGGCGATCAGCACGTCGGCCAGCGCCACCGGGTCGAGGTACGCGAGGTGGTCGGCGACCCGGGCCCGCAGGGTGTCGCCGAGCCGGGGCGAGCGGAGCACCTCCGCGGTCAACTCGGCCCGCGCCTCGTCCACGGCGAGCGTCTCGGCCAGCAGGTCGGCCAGGTAGAGCACCTCGACCCCGCGCCCGCGCAGCGCCGCCGCGAAGGCGTCGTGCTCCTCCTGCGCCCGCCCCACCCACGGGATCGCGTCGAACAGGAGCGAGTCGTTGTTGCGTGGGGTCAGCCGGGCGAGTTCCGGGCCGGGT
This sequence comes from Micromonospora echinaurantiaca, assembly GCF_900090235.1. Classification (NCBI taxonomy): domain Bacteria; kingdom Bacillati; phylum Actinomycetota; class Actinomycetes; order Micromonosporales; family Micromonosporaceae; genus Micromonospora; species Micromonospora echinaurantiaca. Next base: position 6,251,176 of record NZ_LT607750.1, read on the forward strand.
CGGTGCAGCAGCACGGTGCCGAGCCGGCCGACCTCGCTGTCGACGTAGTGGGTCACTATCGCAGCGTAGGGCAGGGTTTGGCGGCATCCGAGAAAACAACTGTGAATGAATATGGCATTCATCCACAGTCATTCCGGCGCTCCAGCTTGCCGAGACCCGGGACTGGCAACGTAGGGTAGTGAGGACATAACTTCGAGGGACCTTTTGCCGGAGGTCGCGATGACTGTCTTTCCCGCTCGTCGAGCCGTACCCCCGACCCGGGCACTGCCGCCCGCGGCGGTGCCCCACCCCCGGGTGGAGTCGCCGGGGGTCCTCACACCGCCCCGTCCGTCCCCGTTGGAGTGGGCCCGCCGCCGGCGGGCGGAGCGGGGCGCGCGGCGGCTGGAGGCGGCCGGCGCGCGGGCCCTCGGTCAGCTCGACCACCTCGGGCCGGCCTGGCACGTCATCGAGTGGCCGCGCACCGACGTCGCCGACGTCCTGCTCGACCACGGCCAGGACGACCGGGCCGGCTTCCTGGCCATCGGTCCGAGCGGGCTGTTCGCGGTCACCATCGCCGACCACGGCCGGGCCCGGGTGCTGGTGGCCGGCGACGTGGTGCAGATCAACGGCAAGCGACCGCCCTACGTGGCCGAGGCCCGTCGGGACGCCAAGCGGGCCAGCAAGGCGCTCAGTACCGCGGTGGGGCACCCGATTCCGGTGACGCCGGTGCTGACCTTCGTCGGCTCCGGCGTCATCAGCGTCTACGGGCTGCCGAAGGACTGCCTCATGGCCACCCACCGCGAGCTGGACCGGCTGCTGGTGGCCGCGGGCAACCGGATCAGCCCGGCCACCGCCGAGAAGCTCTCCCGGGTCGCCCAGCACCCGAGCACCTGGTTGAACGGCACTTACCGTCCGGCGGCCGACTACCGGTGGTACGAGGAGGGCCGAACGGCCGCTGACAAGCCGGCCAACCGGCGGTAACGTCACCGGCGACGCCACGCGGCCCGGTCCGGTGTCGGCACCGTCGGTCGCGCCGTCGCCGGCCCGCCCGGCCAGGCATCGTTCACCACCGGCGGCCCGGTGACTCCCGCGCGGTCGGCGACGGCCGGGGTGACCGGCTAGCGTGGACAGACCGTCGGTGTACATAGGAGGCGCGGTGGCCCACGTCGAACTCTCGCTCTCGGAAGTCCTCGCACCCGCGGCCAGGACACCGACAGCGCAGGAGTCCGACAACTTCGGCCAGTGGTCGCTGACCGTGTCCCATGCTGACGAGCCCTGCCTGCTGATCGACGCCGAGACGAAGGTGGTCGCGGTCTCGGCCGCCGGGTGCGAACTGCTCTGCCTCGGTGCGCCCGAGGACGTGATCGGGCTGCCGCTACTCGGCGGCGGGCTCCGGCTGCTCGACTTCACGGCCAACCCGCGCGAGCTGACCGAGCAGGAGATCGACAAGATCCCACCGCTGCTCGCGCTCTCGTCCGGGCGGCTCGCCCGCGGCCTGCTCCGCGTCCAGGCGGCGTCGACCGGGGCACCGGACGCGACCGTCGACGCGATCTCCACCCCGGTGCTCACCGACGGGTCGGTCACCGGCTCGCTCACCTTCTTCTCCGAGGTCTGAGCAGCGGCCCGGTGTGGTGCTCGCCGCACGCGGCGAAGCTGGGGCCGACCCGCCACCAGGCCGTAGGGTGCCCTCATGCTCGATATCGCTCTGCTGCCGGGGGAGTACGCCGTGTGCCGGTTGGCCGCCGACTCCGCCCTGCCGCCGGGGCTGTCGGGCGGGCTGAGTGACGGCAACGTCGTCACGGTGACCTGGACGGCCGACGGCATCTCGTTGATCTGCCCCGCCGACCGGGTACCCGACCAGGCCGCCATCGAGACGGTCTGGCGGTGCCTGCGGGTGGTCGCACCGGTCGACCTCGCGGTCACCGGCACCCTCGCCGCGCTGGTGGATCCGCTCGCCGAGGCCCGGGTCAGCGCGCTGGCCTTCTCCAGCTACGACACCGACTACCTGCTCGTCCCGGCGGTCCGCCTCGGCGCGGCGACCAGCGCGCTGGAGCGGGCCGGGCACCGCGTCCTGCGCTGAACCGCGACCGCCGCTTCACCGCGCCGGCCGATCCTCCTACGATGGGCTCGGCCACCCCCGGCCGCGACGACGACCACCGATGTTTGAGGTCACCCCGTGCCGTCCACCCCGCCCCGCCGCGCCCCGCACGGAGCGCACCGCCCTGTCCGGCTGCCGGCACCGGGCCGGTGGCCGGCGGTGGTCGTCGCGCTGGTCGCCGGGGTGCTCGCCGGCTGCGGCACCCCACCGGAGCTGCGTACCACCTCACCCGGGCCGGCGAGCACGCCGAGCCGGACGGCCGCCCCGACGCCGACCGGCACCGCACCGCCCCCGGTCGGCCCGACCGGGCTGCCTGGGCTCGGCACGCCCACCCCGACGGCCGACGCCGGACTGGTCGCGGTGGCCTGCTCGTCCGGGCCGACCGGCGCGCGGGTGATCGACCTGGTGCGCGGCCGGGGCGGGGTGCTCCCCCGGGACGTGCGGGTCCGGGTGGTCAGCGGACCGCTCTGCGCCGCCGAGTGGCAGTACACGGTGCTCGACGTGACCGGCCACGAGCAGCTCCAGGTGGTCACCCGGGGTTCGGGAAGCGCCCCGCGGCTGGTCACCGCCGGCACCGACGTGTGCACGGTGGAGGTGCGGGCGGCCAGCCCGCCCGGGATCCGGAACCTGGCCTGCGAGGGCGGCACGCTCGGCGTACCGGGTGCGTAGGCTGGTCGCCATGCCGGGTACACCGCCGACGCGCTTCGTCTACCTCGGGCCGGAGGGCACCTTCGCCGAGCAGGCGCTGCGCACCGTCCCCGCCGCCGAGCGCGGCACCCGTACGCCCGCTCGCAGCGTCGGGGAGGCGCTGGAGAGCGTACGGGCCGGTGAGGCGGACGCCGCCCTGGTGCCGCTGGAGAACTCGATCGGCGGCGCGGTGGGAGTGACCCTGGACGAGCTGGCCGAGGGGGAGCCGCTGGTGATCACCCGCGAGGTGATCCTGCCGGTGGAGTTCGTCCTCGGTGCCCGGGCCGGCACGTCGCTGACCTCGGTGCGGACCGTCGCCGCCCATCCGCAGGCGTCCACCCAGTGCCGGGGTTGGCTCCGGGCGCACCTGCCCGACGCGGTGGTGGTCGACGTGCTCTCCAACGGCGCCGCCGCGGCCGGTGCCGCGACCGGCGACTACGACGCGGCGATCTGCGCCCCGATCGGGGCCGCCCGGCACCGGCTGGCCGTGCTGGCCGACAAGATCGCCGACCACCCGGACGCGGTGACCCGGTTCGCGCTGGTCTCCCGCCCCGGCCCGCCCCCGCCGCCGACCGGTGACGACGTCACCTCGCTGGCCGTCTACATCGCCCACGACCGGGTCGGCGCGCTGCTGTCGGTGCTGATGGAGCTGGCCGTCCGCGGGGTCAACCTGACCCGCATCGAGTCCCGGCCGACCGGCGAGGCGCTGGGCCGGTACGTCTTCTTCCTCGACTGCACCGGGCACGTCGCCGACGTCCGGCTCGGTGAGGCGTTGCAGGGGCTCCGGCGGGTCTGCGCCGACGTGCGCTTCCTCGGCTCGTACCCCCGGCACCGCTGGGCCGGGCCGGCGGGTGAGCGGCCGGTCCCGGCCCCCGCTGGGCTCTCCGACACCGACTACGCGGACGCCGCGGCGTGGCTGGCCCGGCTGCGGGCCGGCGAGCTGAGCTGAGTCCGGGGCGCCCCACCGGAGTGGCAGGACGCCCCGGACGGGTCAGCTCAGCAGGCCGCCGAGCAGGCCGCCCTGCTGCTCCTGGGCGCCGCTGCCCATGATCGGGGGCTCCTCGGACGGCTGCACCACCACGAAGCCCTGACCGGCGAAGGTCATCGTGAACGCCTCGCCGGTACGCCGGCCGAGCAGCGTGCCGAGGCCGAGCTGCTCGGCGCGGTGGTAGCCGGTCTGCAGGTTGGCCGACCAGCAGACCGCCGCCTGCGGGTCGACGTAGGTGGGGGCGTCCACGTTCAGCACCACCGGGGTGCCCTTGGTGGTGATGGCGATCCGGCCGTGGCCGGTGAAGACGCAGTTGAAGAGGCCGGACGAGGAGGCCATGCCGGCGCCCTGGACCATCCGGATGTCGTACTGGAGGGTCGAGTCGAAGGCCAGCACGCTGGAGCCGTTGATGGAGAGCGCGTCGCCCGGTTCGAGGTCGATGACGTGCACGTCCTTGGCGAAGTCGGCGAGGAAGACGTCACCGCGGCCGGTGAGCTTCATCAGCGGCACGCCCTCGCCGGTGAGCTTCTGCTTGAGGAACTTGCCGAGCCCGCCCGAGCCGAGCGCCTGGAACTGCACCTGCCCCTGGTAGGCGACCATCGACCCGACCCGGGCCATCGCCTCACCGTTGAGCTCGATCTTCAACATCTTGGAGTTCTGCAGCCGCATGCCGGGCTGCGCGGACTCCTTCTCCAGGTTCTCCGCTGAGAACAGCTCGCTGCGCATGGAAATGCCTCCTGAGGTCGTGATGCCTGCCTGCGAAGGTAGGTCAGACCCGCAACCGGCGGTATCGGCCGGTCAGGGACCGCCGGCCAACCCCGGCCGCCGGTCCCGGCGGCCCTCAGGCCCAGCCCAGCTCGTGCAACCGCTCGTCGTCGATGCCGAAGTGGTGCGCGATCTCGTGCACCACGGTCACCGCGACCTCGTCGATCACGTCGTCGTCGGTGTCGCAGATGCGCAGGATCGGGTGGCGGTAGATCAGGATGCGGTCCGGCAGCACCCCGGCGTAGTCCCAGCCCCGCTCGGTGAGGGCGTGCCCCTCGTAGAGGCCGAGCAGTTCCTCGTCACCGGGCGGCGGGTCGTCCTCGACCAGGATGACCACGTTGCTCATCAGGCCGAGCAGCTCCTCGGGGACCTCGTCGAGGGCGTCGCCGACCAGTTCCTCGAAGCGTTCGCGGCTCATCTCCACCGGCACCCGCCCATTCTGCCCGACCGGCAGCGCACCGCGGCACCGCCAAGATCGGGCGGGGCCGAAAAGAGTGGCCATCCGGCGCCGGATGGCCACTCTTCGCGCGGAGAGGTCAGGAGGTGAGGCGGGCGGTGAGGGTGATCTCGGCGCCCGGCGACAGCAGGCGGGAGATCGGGCAGTTCGCCTTGGCCGCCTCGGCGAGCTTCTGGAACTCGCTGTCGTCGATGCCGGGGACCTGACCGACGGTGTCCAGCTCGATCCGGGTCACGGTCATCCCGGCGTCGGTCTTGTCCAGGTGGACCTTGGCGGTGGTCTCCACCGAGGTCGGCGTCGAGCCGGCGTCGGCGAGCGCCTTGGAGAAGGCCATCGAGAAGCAGCCGGCGTGGGCGGCGCCGATCAGCTCCTCGGGGTTGGTGCCCTCACCCTCCTCGAAACGCGACTTGAAGGAGTAGTTCCCCTCGAGTCCGCCCTTGCCGGTGCGGACGGTGCCGGACCCCTCGGTGAGGTTGCCCTGCCAACGTGCGGAAGCGGTACGGATAGGCATGCACCGACGCTAGCCGAAACCGGTGCCCCCCTGCGACCGTTCGCGATCCACGTCCCACCCTGCCGGCTGTGTCATGATTCGGCTCAGGCCCGCGAACGCGGAAGGGTGAGGCGATGTCCCAGGATCTCCCCATCCCACGACAGGAAGACCGGTCCGACGACGGTACGGCCGTCGTGGAGTGGGGCGCGCCGGAGCCGGCCCCGGCGGCGGGCCGGTTCGGTCGGCTGCTCGCCGGCCTCGCTGCGGACCGCAGGCTGCCCCCGCTGCTGGCCGCGCTCGGCGCGGTGGCCGCCGTGGCGTCGCTGCTCGGCGAGTGGCTGGTGATGACCCTGCCCAACGGCGGCCCAGAGGGGAACACCTCGATCCGGGTGCCCGGCGGGGTGTCCGACGTGGGCGGCTTCGGGGTCGGCTATTTGGTCGGGCTGCTCGCGCTGGCCAGCGCGGTGGGGCTCGCGCTGCGCGGCACCCCCGCCGTCCGGACGAACGCCCGGATCGCCGGGCTGACCCTGGCCGGGGCGCTGCTCGCCCTGCTGGCCGCGACGGCCGCCACGCTCGACGACACCAGCCAGCGCACCCTCTTCTACTCGACCGAGGACGGCTTCCGGGTCGAGTACGGGCGGGGCCTGGTGATGGCGTTCGTCGCCTGCGCGCTGCTCGCCGCGGCGCTCAAACTGGCCCCGGCCGGCGCGGCGCCGCCGCGCGACGCGGCGGACGAGGAGCCCGCCGGGCCGGTGCGCCGCCGACGCCGCTCGGGCCACGCGACGGAGGCGGACGAACTGCCCCCGCCCGCCGACCTCACCGTGGGGCCGGCGATCCCGTTCGCCCGCCCCGAACCGCCGATCTGACCGGCCGGCGGGCCGCCGGGCTCACGGCTTCGCCCAGCGGATCTCGCCGTCCACCACCACCTCGGTGGCGCGTAGCCCGAGCCGCTCGGCGACCCGGGCGGAGGCTCGATGGTCGGGGTGCACGTGCGCGAGCAGCGCCTGTACGCCGTGCCCCTCCAGCCAGCCGACCATGCCGGCGGTGGCTTCGCCGGCGTAGCCGCGACCCTGCTGCGGGGCGGCGATCACCCAGGCCAGCTCGGCCACCGGCCGGTCGCCGTCGAGCCGGAGGGTGGCCTGCACGGTGCCGACCGCCGCGCCGGTGTCCCGGTGCCGGACCACCCAGTTCAGCCAGCCCTGGCTGCCGTCGGGTGAGCGCCCGGTGACCTGCCGCCGGTACCGCTCGCGCAGCTCGTCGGGGGTCGCCGGCCGGCCACCGATGTACTCGTGCAGCACCGGGTCGTTGAGGAGCGGGGCCAGCTCCGCGGCGTGGTCGACCCGGAGCGGCTCCAGCACCAGCCGTTCGGTGCCGATGACCTCCGCCGTCGGCCAGTCCCGCTCTGCCATCCGGTAACCGTACGACCGCCGCGGCGGGCCGCCGGGGCGGGGCGCGGAACGTCACCCGGGGTGTGCCGTCCGTTGGCATCCGATTCGCCGGGAAGCCATGGTTGCGGCCGGTTCCGCGAGGTACGGTTGCTGCCCGCCGTCGGAAGGGTCGAGGCACGTCACGACCTCGACGGCTGGCTGCGACGGCGGCGGGCGAAGGAGGAACGATGACCCGCCCGGGACTGCCCAAGCTGATCGCCACCGATCTCGACGGGACGCTGGTCCGCAGCGACGACACCGTCTCCGCGTACACCCACGAGGTGCTCGACCGGGTGCGGGCCGCCGGGATCCCGGTGGTCGGCGCCACCGGCCGCGGCCCCCGGCTGACCGAGCTGACCCGTAACGACATCCGGGCCGCGGACTTCCTGGTGATGGCCGGCGGCGGCCGGGTGGTGGACCAGAGCGATCCGGCCGGTCCGGTGGTGCTGCGCGACGAGCGGCTCGCCGGGGAGGTGCTGGCCCGACTGCTGGCCGAGCTGGAGGCGGCGGTGGGGCCGCTGACCGTGATGGTGGAGGCGTCGGACGAGCACGACGCGCCGCTCTGGGGCGACTACCACCCGAGCTGGCCCTACCAGGACGCGTTCGAGGCGCGCAGCCGCGCGGAATGCCTCTCCGGCGACGTGATCAAGGCGTTCGTCCGGACCGCCGACCACCACGTCGACGAACTGCTCGCGCGGGCGCGACGGATCGTGCCGCCGGAGGTGGCGACGCTCACCCAGGCCGGGCTCGGTTTCGTCGAGATCTGCCCGCCCGGGGTGGACAAGTCCACCGGGCTCGCCGTGGTGGCGCAGGCCCTGGGGGTGGACCCGGCCGAGGTGCTGGTCTTCGGGGACATGCCCAACGACCTGCCGATGTTCGAGTGGGCCGGCTGGGCCCGGGTGGCGGTGTCGAACGCCCATCCGGCGGTCCGGTCGGCCGCTGACGAGATCACCCTGCGCAACGACGACGACGGGGTGGCGGTGTACCTCGATCGGCTACTGTCCCGCTGATGGCAGAGACACCCCGGCTGATCGCCACCGACATCGACGGCACCCTGCTGGCCGACGACCGGACGGTGAGTCCACGCACGGCGGCGGCGCTGGCCCGGATCACCGCCGGGGGCACGCCCGTCGTGCTGGTCACCGGCCGTCCCATCCGCTGGCTCGAGCTGGTGTACGACCAGCTCGCCGAGCCGCTGCCAGCGATCTGCGCCAACGGCGCGGTGGTCTACGACCCGGTCGCCGACAAGGTGCTCCGGGCCGACCCGCTCGACCCGCATCTGCTCGCCGAGGTGGCCCGCCGGCTGCGGGCCGAGGTGCCCGGGGTGAGCTTCGCGGTGGAGATCGTGGACAGCCGGCAGATGCGGCACGAGGCGCACTACCCGCTGCGCTGGGACGCCGACCTCGACGCGATCCGGGCGGTCGAGACGCCCGAGGAGCTGCTCGCCGCCCCGGCGGTGAAGCTGCTGGCGCGCGCCGGGGAGCAGGACCCGGACGCGTTCCTGGCGCTCGTCGCCGGGGCGTTGGAGGGGTTGGCCGAGGCCACCCACTCGTCGTACTCGGGGCTGGTGGAGATCTCCGCGGCCGGGGTGACGAAGGCGGCCGGGCTGGCCTGGTACTGCGCCCGGCTCGGCATCGACGCCCGGGACGTGCTGGCCTTCGGCGACATGCCCAACGACGTGCCGATGCTGACCTGGGCCGGCCGTGGGGTGGCGGTGGCCAACGCGCACCGCGCCGTCCTGGAGATCGCCGACGAGGTCACCTCGGCGAACTCCGCGGACGGCGTGGCGGCGTACCTGGAGCAGGTCTTCGGGGTCGGCTGAGCCGGTCGGCGGCCGTCAGAGGTACTGGCCGGTGCTGTGCCCGTCGTTGCCCTGCGGCTGACCCATCCCCGGCATGCCGGGAACCATTCCGCCGGGGCCGCTGGGCAGCGCCTGCCGGCCGGAGCGCATCTGCTCCAGCTGGACCCGGGCCGCCATCTGCTGGGCGACCAGGGCCGCCTGGATGCCGTGGAACAGGCCCTCCAGCCAGCCGACCAGCTGGGCGTGCGCGATGCGCAGCTCACCCTCGCTCGGCGTCTGCTCCTCGGTGAAGGGCAGCGAGATCCGCTCCAGCTCCTCGCGCAGCTCCGGGGCGAGGCCCTCCTTGAGCTCGACGATGGAGCGCTCGTGGATCTCCCGCATCCGGTTGCGGCTGGCGTCGTCCAGCGGAGCCGCCTTGACCTCCTCCAGCAGCTGCTTGATCATGCTGCCGATCCGCATCACCTTGGCCGGCTGCTCGACCAGCCGGGTCGGGTCCTCGCCCTGTCCCTCCTCGGTCTGCACGGTGCCGACCGGCCGGCCGTCCGGGCCGACCACCACCACGGTGCCGGCGTGGCCGGCGTCGCCGGGACCCGGTTCCTCGTTCTGTCCAGAGCGCGCTTCGGTCATGGGATCCATCTTTACCCAGCCGACCCCGCCGGTGCTCGCCGGGACCGGGTCGCCGGCCGGGAACCACCCGGGCGGGCGCGCTACCGTCTCGCCATGCCCGCCGACCCCCGCGCCGTCCTGACCCGTCCGGCACCGGCGCCGGACCACACCGTCGCCTACGGCGAGCACCCCGACCAGCTCGCCGACCTGCGCCGCCCGGCCGGCGGCGGGCCGGCCCGGCCGCTCGTGGTGGTGGTGCACGGCGGCTTCTGGCGGGCCGAGTACGACCGGAGTCACACCGGTCCGCTGGCCGCCGCGCTGGCCGCGCAGGGTCACCCGGTGGCCCAACTGGAGTACCGGCGGACCGGTCAGCCCGGCGGTGGCTGGCCGGGGACGCTCTCCGACGTGGCGGCCGGCGTGGCGGCGCTGCCCCGGCTGGCGGCCGACGCCATGCCCGGCCTCGTCGGCGCCGGGGCGCCGATCCTGGTCGGCCACTCGGCCGGCGGCCACCTGGCGCTGTACGCGGCGGCCACCGTCCCGGCCGCGGTCGGCGGCGTGCTGGCCCTGGCCCCGGTCAGCGATCTGGCCGAGGCGTACCGGCTGGACCTGGACGGCGGCGCGGTGGCCGCGCTGCTCGGCGGCGGCCCGGCGGAGTTCCCGGACCGGTACGCGGCGGCCGACCCGCGGTCCGCGGTACCGCTTCAAACACGCACAGTAGTCGTGCACGGCACGCTGGATGAGCAGGTTCCGGTGGCGATGAGCCGGAGTTTCGTCGCCGCCAGCCGGGCGGCAAGGGGCGACATCCGCCTGGTCGAGCTGCCAGAATGCGAACACTTCGGGCTCATCGACCCGGAGTCGTCGGCCTGGCCCGAGATAACAACCGCTTTCCGAAGCTTGCGCGAAGATCACTAAGCATTGACGCAGCGTCGCCAAGCAGGTAGAACGCCGAGGGGGCGCTGATCAGCGCTGCAACGCTCCCGGAAGGAACTCGGTGTCGCAGATGAACCGCAGGCGGGCACTACAACTGCTGACCGCCCTGGGTACCGCCGGATTCGCAGCCGGATGTGGCTCGGATTCGGAGGGCGAACCGGTCACCACCGCAAGCCCGATCAAGATCGGCCTGGTCGCGCCGCAAACCGGCAGCCTCAAGGCGATCGGTGTCGAGATCGTCAGGGGTTTCGAGCTCTTCCTGGACCTCAACGAACAGCGCCTCGGCGACCACCCGGTCACCCTGCTGACCGCCGACGAGGGCGACTCGCCCGCGAGCGGCAAGAAGGCCGTCGAGGACCTGCTCAAGGAGGGCGTGCTCGCCCTCACCGGCGTGGTCGACTCGGAGGTCATGGCGGGGATCCGGGACACCGTCGAGCAGGCCCGGGTGCCCCTGGTGGGCTCCAACGCCTCGCCGACCAGCCTGCAGAGCGTCGTCTACATCTGGCGTACGTCGTACGTGCTGGACGAGGCGGGCCGGGCCCTCGGCCGTTACCTGAAGGACGAGCTGAAGCCGACCGACAAGCTGGCCATCATCGTGCCGGACGACGTCGGCGGCCGGGACGTGGTGCGCGGCTTCCGGGAGGAGTTCGGCGGCTCCGACCAGCGGATCAAGGACCCGGTGATCTGGACGTCGGCGAAGGCGGACCCGAGCAAGTCGGAATACGCCAGCGACATCCGGGCCGCGCTCAGCCGGAAGCCGGCGGCGCTGTTCTGCCACTTCTCCGGGCCGGCGGCGGTCGAGTTCATCCGGCAGGTGCGCCAGGCCGGCTTCAAGGGGACGATCTACGCGCCCGGCTTCCTCACCGAGGGCACGGTGCTCGACGAGATCAAGCCCAAGCAGTACGCGCTGGGCATCCGGACCGCGCTGAACTACTCGGCCGACATCAACAACGCGGCCAACCGCCGGTTCGCCGCCGCGTACCGGAAGAAGCACAACCAGTCCCCCACCACCTACGCGATGGCCTCGTACGACGCCGCGCAGGTGCTGGACCAGGCCATCCGGTTCGCCGGGGGGGAGCCCACCCCGCAGCAGGTCAATCTGGCCCTCGGCAAGATCGGCCAGATCGACAGCCCGCGCGGAACCTGGCAGTTCAACCAGCCGCGCACCCCGCAGCAGAAGTGGTACCTGCGCGAGGTGCAGAACGACGGCCAGGTGCTCTCCAACATCCTGATCAACGAGCTGGCCACGCTCGGCTGAGCGGCCCCCTGCACGCGCCGGGGCCGGCCTCCCGAACGGGAGGCCGGCCCCGGGTCGTACCGGCCGGTGGGGTCCGGCTCAGTGCCGCAGTTCGGCGATGCAGCACTTCACGCTGCCACCGCCCTTCTTCAGCTCGGCCAGCTCCACCGGCACCGGGTGGTAGCCGGCGGCCTTGAGCTTGCCGGCGAGCCGGGTCGCCTCGCTGTTGAGCACCACGTTCAGGCCGTCGCTGACCAGGTTCAGACCGAACGTCATGGCGTCCTCGTCGTCCGCCACCACGGCGTCCGGGAAGAGCTGGGTGAGCACCCGCTGGCTGGCCGCGGAGAAGGCGCCCGGGAAGTAGACGATGTTGCTGTCGTCGATCGAGGCCAGCGCCACGTCGAGGTGGTAGAAGCGCGGGTCGACCAGGCGCAGCGACACCACCGGCCGGCCGAGCGCCTCCTGCGCCTCGGCGTGCGCCGGCAGCTCGGTACGGAAGCCGTGCCCGGCCAGGATCAGCCCGCCGTGCGCCTCCGGCAGGTACGCGAAGTCGCCCTCGCCCTCGTTGGTCTCGCTGGGCGCGATGAACCGCCAGCCGTGCGACTCGTAGAAGGCCCGGTGCGCGGCCGCCTCGGCGGTCCGCTGCTCGTGCTTGAACTGGGCGCCGTAGACCGTCCCGTCGACGACGAAGGCGCCGTTGGCGGCGTACACCATGTCGGGCAGGCCCGGCTCGGCGGTGAGCAGGTGCACCTCGTGACCGAGACCGACCAGGGTCTCGCGCAGCCGATCCCACTGCTTGACCGCCAGCTCCGGGTCGACCGGCGTGGTCACGTCCATCCACGGGTTGATCGCGTACTCGACCGCGAAGTGCTCGGGCGAGCACATGAGATATGTCCGCTTTCGCGGAACTCGCTGCTGGTTCACGGTCACCAAGAGTAGGTACCGTACAACTTTGGTAACAGCCACAACCATTGCATGCCAGAGGCGGAACGTTGCAGATAGATGCGGTTGACCAGCGGATCATTGCGTTGCTCGTGGCGGACGCCCGCGCCTCGTACGCGGACATCGGCACCCGGGTGTCACTCTCCGCCCCGGCGGTCAAGCGCCGGGTGGACCGGTTGCGTGCCGCGGGGGTGATCCGGGGATTCACCGCCGTCGTCGACCCGGCCGCCGTCGGCTGGACCACCGAGGCGTTCGTCGAGCTGTTCTGCGCCGGTCGGACCACCCCGGCCCAGATCGGCGTGGCCGCCCGCCGGCACCCGGAGGTGGTCGGGGCGTACACCGTCTCCGGCGAGGCCGACGCGCTGGTGCACCTGCGGGCGGCGGACATCGCCCACCTGGAGGCGGCGCTGGAACGGCTGCGCGCCGAGCCGTTCGTGACCTCCACCCGCAGCACCATCGTGCTGTCCCGGCTGGTCGAGTCCCCCGGCGTCGGTCCGTCCGGCGGCTGACCCTCCGCGCCACCCGCCGGTCCGCAGGACGCACCGCCGCCGACCGGAGACGTGTCACCCCGGCCGGCGGCGGCGAGATCGGACGGGCGGGCGGGAACCGGGCCGGGACGGCCGGCGTCGAACCGGCCATGAAACGGGGAGTTCCCACCGCCGCCGCGGCCGGCACGCTGGTCGCGCTCGCCCTGCTCGCCGGCAGCACCTCCGCGCCGGCGCCGACGCCCGTTCCGCCGCCGGCGCCGCCACCGGCCGCACTCCGGCTGGTCTCCTTCGACTCCTGCGCCGAGGCGCTCGCCGGACTGCGCGCCGCCGCGTCGGCCTCGGTCGGCCCGTGGGGCTTCTCCGGCGGCTGGCGTACCGCCGTGGCCCTCGACGCGGCCGGGGCGGACGCGAAGGCGGCCCCCGGCGCGCGGGAGGCCGGCGCCGCGGCCCCGGAGCACACCGGCACCAACAACCACGAGGCCGACGCGGACGAGCCGGACCTGGTCAAGACCGACGGCCGGCGGATCGTCACGGTCACCGGCGGCGTGCTGCGGGTGGTCGACCCGGCCACCCGTCGGGTCACCGGCCGCCTCGACCTGGCCCGGACCACCCCGCCGGTCGGCTGGTCGGCGCAGAACCTGCTGCTGCACGGCGACCGCGCCCTGGTGCTCGCCGCGGGCGTGGACGTGCAGCCGGCCATCGCGGCTACCCGACCGGCCGGCCGCCCCGACACGGACGCCCGGCTGCTCCTGGTCGACCTCACCGGCGCGCCCCGGGTGACCGGGACCTACCGGATCCAGGGCCACCTGGCGGACGCCCGGCTGACCGGGAGCACCGCCCGGGTGGTGATCCGGTCGACGGCCCGGCTCACCTTCCCGTACGCGGAACGGGCCACCGACGCGCAGCGGACCGCGACCAACCGGGCAGTGATCGCGGCGGCCGGGATCGACGCCTGGCTGCCGGCGTACGAGTGGACCGACGGCACGCTCCGGCACACCGGCCGGGTCGGCTGCGAGCGGCTGAGCCGACCGGACCGCTTCTCCGGCGCCGCCACGCTGACCGTGCTCAGCTTCGACCTGGCCGCCGAGCGGCTCGGCGACGGCGACCCGGTCAGCGTGGCCGCCGACGCGGACACCGTCTACGGCACCGGGCAGAGCCTCTACCTCGCCGGGCAGCGACCGCCGGACCGGCCCGGCTCGCCCCGCTGGGGCCGGGCGATGCCCGAGCAGGTCACCGAGATCCACCAGTTCGACACCGCCGCCCCGGGCCGCCCCCGGTACCTGGCCACCGGCTCGGTGCCCGGCTGGCTCATCAACCAGTACGCACTGTCGGAGTGGCAGGGGCACCTGCGGGTCGCCACCACCGTCGAGGACGGCCGGGCCGGCGGTGCCCGGTCGGAGTCCGCCGTACGCGTGCTGCGCCGCGACGGCGGCACGTTGGCCCCGGTCGGCGCGGTCACCGGCCTGGGCCGGGGGGAGCGGATCTACTCGGTGCGCTTCCTCGGCCAGGTCGGCTACGTGGTGACCTTCCGACAGACCGACCCGCTCTACTCGCTCGACCTGACCGAGCCGACCGCGCCCCGGGTGACCGGCGAGCTGAAGATCACCGGCTACTCGGCGTACCTGCACCCACTGCCCGACGGGCGGCTGCTCGGCGTGGGGCAGGAGGCCGACCGCCGGGGACGGACGCAGGGGCTCCAGGTCTCACTCTTCGACGTCCGGGACCCGGCCCGACCGAGCCGGCTCGACCAGTACCACGTGCCCGGCGCGTACTCCTCGGCGGAGTTCGACCCGCACGCCTTCCTGTACCACCCCGACAGCGGCCTGGTCGCCCTTCCGGTCGACGACCACGTCCGCCTGCTCCGGGTGACCGGCGACACGATCACCGAGGTCGGCCCGGTCCGCCACCCGGGCACCGCGGGCATGGTGGGCCGCTCACTGCTGGTCGGCGGCACGCTCTGGACCGTCTCCGAGGCGGGCCTGCGGGCCTCCGACCCGACCACCGCGCGGAGCCTCGCCTGGCTCCCCTCGACCTGACCGCCCTCCCCACGGGTGGGACCCGGTTCTCGGGGAATCCGGGTCCCACCCCCGAGGGGTGTCAGAGGTACATGCCGGTGCGGTGCTCGCCCTCGTCGCGCTTGACCGGCTTGTCGCCCTCACCGAAGAAGCGCTTGCCGCCGAACTCGCCGTGCAGCCGGTCGTCCAACTCGTCGGCGAGGCCGGTCATCACCTGCACGGCGAGCATCAGGTGGGTCGGCTGGAAGTTGCGGCCGAACACCGGGATGGACGCCCAGACGGTGTCGTCGGCGCAGTACAGCCGGCCGATCGGCATCCGGTTGGTCAGTTCGGAGAGCTTGACGTAGAGCCGCTCGGTCGGCTCGACCTCGGTGAGCACCGGAGAGAAGACGTCGACCAGGGGCGGGTTGTCGCGCACCCGGACGAAGACCATCGCAGAGCCGGCCCGGATGTTGATGTCGCCGTCCGAGTCGACCTGGAGCCGGTCGGAATCCGACTTCAGCATGGTCGACACCACCGTGCGGACCCGCTCGGCCAGGGCCAGCACGTCGCTCTCGCCGGACTGGCTCGCGGCGGCCGCGGCCGCCAGCGCCTCGTCCAGGTCGGCCTCGACGTCCCGGTCCGGGCCGAACTCGCTGCGCGCGGTGCCGAGCGGCTCGACCGGCAGCGGCTCGCCCTCCGCGTCGTGCACCAGGTAGACCAGGAAGGCGGGGTGCGGGGCGCCGTAAACGTCGCGCAGGGTACGGGAGAGCAGCGCGGACAGCCGCGCGGCGTCCGCGGTCGAGGAGTCCAGCCCGAAGTACTCGCCGGAGCCCTCCACCACGCCCGGCGGCGACCAGCCCAGCGCGATCATGTCCGCTACCGCGCTGCGGTCCAGGCGGTAGCCCTGCGGCAGGCTGGCGTTGCCGACCGCCCGGGCGGCGAGCGCCCCCTCCGCGCCGGCGTCCACGCTGACCGAGTAGATGGCGTCGCCGGTGCCGGAGGCGGTCGGGTCGAGGGTCACCTCCAGGTGCGCCCCGGCCGGCAGCGCGGCCAGCCGGTCAGCCAACGCCCGGGCGAACTCCTGCCACGCCTGGGTCACCTTCGCCCGCAGGTCGGCCGTGCTCGGCTCGTCGAGCAGGATCGACTCGTGGTGCTCCGGCATCCCGCCGGGCGGGCCACCGGTCGGCGCCGAGGGGTGGTCAGCCGTCATGATCGCCTCCGTCCGTCACGGGTCACCCTACCCACGACGCCGGGAGGCCGAATCAGCCCCGACCGGGATCGGACAGCGGCGGCGGCGGGCGGTCAGGCCGGGGTGTCGTCCGGGCGGCCGGCGCCGAGTTCGACCGGCCAGGTGCCGGCCAGCGCGCCGAGCCGGGCCGCCGCGTCGGCCGGGTCCGCGCCGCGTCCCACGGCCAGCCCGAGCAGGTACGCGGTGACCGGCGCGCCCGGTCGCAGCACCTGGTGGGCCACCTCCTTGGCCAGGTCGAGCACGGCCGGCACCGGCACCTGGGCCGGGTCCAAACCGAGTTCGGCACACGCCGCCGTGACCCAGTCGTCCATCACCGTCATCGCACCCACTCCTCCGCCCGGCGTACGTCCGAGTCAGTGTCGCAGTCGAACCACGGTGGCGGGCCGGCACCGGACCACGGCACCTCGCGGACGGTCAGCCCGGCCAGCAGGGCGCGGATCGGGGCGCCGGCCAGCCCCCGCCCGGCGGCCAGCCGGTCGACGGCGGCCCGCAGCGGGGGCACCCGCCACACCCCGCAGAGGGTCTGCCGCCGCCCGTCGGCGTCCACGAAGCAGGCCCCGTCCGGTTCGGCACCGGGTCGACCGCCGGTGTCCGCCCCCGGCGGCTCGGCAGCCGGCCGCTGATCGAGTGGGGTCGGGTGACGCCCGTCCGGCCCGGCGTTGAGGTGGCGGAGCAGGTGGCCGATCGCCTCGCCGGTGAGCAGCGGCAGGTCGCCGGCGAGCAGCGCGACGACCGGGGTGTCCGGATCGAGCAGGGCCAGCCCGGCGGCCGTGGCGGCCACCGGCCCGCCGCCGGGCGGCTGCTCCCGGGTCACCAGGACCCCCGCGGGCACCGGCCCGGCCGGCCCCACCAGGACTCGGGGGTGGGCGTCGGCGACGGCGGCCAGCACCCGGTCCCGCATCGGGCGGCCGCCGACCGGGCGGACCGGTTTGTCCACCCCGCCCATCCGGCGCGCCGCGCCGCCCGCGAGCACCACCGCCGCGTACGCCCTCACCCGGCCACGGTAGCCCTGCGGGCCGCTCGGCGGGCGGGGCAGGATGGCGGGATGGGACGGGCGACTGACCGGCGGAGCGTGCTCCGGATCGACCTCGACGCGGCGACCGACGGGCGCGCTGCCGTCCGCCGCCGGGACAGCCTGAGCGTCGAGGAGCCGCTGGAGATCCGGGTCGGTCCGGCCGGGCCGGGGCGCCGACGACCGCTCGCGGTCACCATGCGTACCCCCGGCGACGACCTGGACCTGGCGATCGGTTTCCTGCTGACCGAAGGGCTGATCCGGTCGGCGGACGACGTGCACACCGCGCAGCTCTGCGCCGGCGCGGAGACGCCCAACACGTACAACGTGGTGGACGTGGTGCTGGCGCCCGGCGTGCCGGAGCCGACCACCGATCCGGCCCGGAACTTCTACACCACCAGCTCCTGCGGGGTGTGCGGCAAGGCGAGCATCGACGCGGTGCGTACCCGGTCGGTCTTCGCGGTGGCGGACGACCCGGTCGGCGTGCCGGCGGCGGTCCTGGCGGAGCTGCCGGGCCGGTTGCGGGCGGCGCAGAAGGGCTTCGACCACACCGGCGGGCTGCACGCGGCCGGCCTGTTCACCGCCGACGGCGAGCTGGTGGCGCTGCGCGAGGACGTGGGCCGGCACAACGCGGTGGACAAGGTGGTCGGCTGGGCCGTCCGGGAACGGCGGCTGCCGCTGGCCGGGCACGTGCTGCTGGTCTCCGGGCGGGCGAGCTTCGAGCTGACCCAGAAGGCGTGGATGGCCGGGGTGCCGGTGCTCGCGGCGGTCTCCGCGCCGAGCACCCTCGCCGCCGATCTGGCGCAGGAGGCCGGGCTGACCCTGGTCGGTTTCCTCCGCGGGCGCACCATGAACGTCTACGCCCACCCGCACCGGGTCACGGTCTGAAGCGACGCGCCGGTCAGCGGTCGACGAACCGGCCGAACAGCTCCAGCCGGGCGGCGGCGTCACGGGCCAGCAGAAACCCGGCGATGCCGAGGATCCAGCCCATCGCGCTGCCGGAGGTCCGGACGATCCACCCGTTCAGCCGGGCCAGCAGCGGCTCGATCCGGGCCGGCCAGGCCGTCCGGGCGGCCAGCAGCAGCGCCGCCGGCAGCACCATCACCAGGCAGTAGCCGGCGAGCAGCGCCACCACGGCCGCCGCGCCCAGCCCGGAGGTGGTCAGCAGGCCCAGCGCACCGAGGTACGGCAGCATCGTCGCCACCTCGGCCAGCGCGGCGAGCAGGGCCAGCCCGACCAGCCAGCGGACCGAGGAGTCACCGGAGGTGGCCCGGTCCCGCCAGCGCAGCACCGCACCGCCGCCCGACCGGTTGCGCTTGCCGTCGTAGCGGAAGCTGAGCACGAACAGCCCGACGCCGAGGACGAGCTGCCCCCAGAGCACCGGCCGGTTGTCCAACGCGCCGCCGAGCGCGTCGGCCAGTCGGCTGCCGCCCCAGACCAGCAGCAGGCCGACCGCGAGGTAGAAGCCGGCGATGGTGCCGAGGTAGGCCAGGATCCGCCGGGCGTCGACCCGGCCGGGGGTGAGCAGCAGCCAGACCGGGATGAAGAGGGTGCCGATGCTGGTGCTGTCGACCAGCGCCAGCCCGACGAGCGCGAGCAGCAGTCCGATGCTCATGACCGGCCGACGGTGGGAGCGGGCACCTGATCATTGTCCAGGTTCACCCGGACGATCGACACCCCTGGGGGACGAGCCGGGCGTACCGCGCGGCGGTTGCTGTCAACTTCGCCGCCGGGAACCGCGGAATCTATTGACATTCGATAGGTAACGAGTGATAGTCGATGCATGATCACAGAGCATCGGGCGGTGGCCCCTCTCCGGGTCTTCCTCGTGTTGTTGTTCGGGATCCTGGTCGTGCTGCAGACCTTCTCGCTGCCCGGGCAGTTCGCGCACATGGCCGAGGAGTCGCCCGACCAGGCGTACCTGCGGTGGCCGCTGACCGCCCTCGCGGTCTTCTGGGTGCTCTGCGCCCAGGTGGTGATCGTGTCCACCTGGCAGCTGCTCACCATGGTCAAGCACGACCGCATCTTCAGTCCGGCCTCGCTGGTCTGGGTGGACGCGATCGTCTGGGCCATCGCCGCCGCCTGGGTGGTGCTCGTCGGTGTCTTCCTCTACGTCGGCTTCAACGCGGACGACCCGGGGCCGCCCCTGGTGCTGCTCCTGATGGTCACCGGCGTCGCCGTGCTGGGGCTGTTGATGGTGGTCATGCGGGCGCTGCTGCGGCAGGCCACCACGCTGCGCACCGACATGGAAGCGGTGATCTGATGCCCATCGTCGTCCGCATCGACGTCGAACTGGCCAAGCGCAAGATGAGCGTCGGCGAGTTCGCCGAGCGGGTCGGGCTCACCCCGGCGAACGTCGCGGTGCTGAAGAACGGCCGCGCCAAGGCGGTCCGGTTCAGCACCCTGGAAGCCATGTGCCGGGTGCTCGACTGCCAGCCCGGCGACCTGCTCGAGTGGGTCGACGAATGAGCGCGTCCCGTCGGGATGAGCGGCGGGTCCGCCGTCGCCGAAGGGAGAACCCATGAAGTACGTCCTCGCCGTCGTCGCCCTCCTCGGCGTCGCGCTCGGCGTCGCCGGCGTCGTGCTCGGGGAGGCCGACGACTCGCCCGGCCTCCAACTCCTGGGCGTAGTGCTGGCCGTCGGCGCGATCGCGTTCGGCGTACGGGCCGTCCGGCGCAGCCGGTAGCGGTACCGCCGCCGGCATGGGCCGGCACCGGCGCATCCGGTGTCGTTGGGGCGGGCGGTCAGTCGTCGAAGACGCGGTGCAACCACCAGTCGCCGTGGATGTGCGTCCACCGTTCCTCGATCGGACGCCCCGTCAGCGGTGGTGGCGAGTCGACGCCAGGCAGGTGCACGTACTCCCAGTTGTACTGCCAGGAGTTGTCCGGCAGCTGGAAGCCGACCGCGTCGCCGACGCGGAAGATCCGCTCGACCGCCACACCGGACCGCTCGACCGCGTCTGTCACCTCGTCGAAGTCCGCCCGGGCCGCGGCGTCGAACGGCACGAGGTCCGCACACTCCGGATCGCCGTCCCGGTAGTTGCCACGGGGGTACTCCAGGATGCGGCACGGCCCACTTTCCAGGAGGTACAGGGACACCTTGAGGTCCTCGACCACGGGCAGCACCTCCGTTTCGAGGCTGTCCACGTCCGCCTGACGCTGGCTGGGCCCGGGAGGGCCGACCGGCAGGAATCGTCCCGCCAGAGCCTGGATGGCACTACTCCCCGGGACGCTCACGGTGCCGGCGCCGGGCACGGGCAGCGGCCCGGCGAGCGCGAGCATCAGGTACGCGGCCGCCGCGCCGGCCAGAGCCATCATGGAGTTCCGAAGCCGCCGGCGGCGTAACGCACCGCGCGCGCGGGAGGTGACGGTACGCGCGTCGAACCGCGAGGTCTGCAGGCCCGGGGCGCGGGCGCGAAGGTGGGCCACGACGGCGTCGTCGGACAGGGTGCCACTCGGGGAGGTCGGCTCGGCCGCCGTGGACCGCGGCTCGCGGGTGGGGTCCATCACTGCTGCCCTTCCGTGAGCAGGGTGCGCAGCCGGGCCAAGGCCCGTGCGTTGTGGGATTTGACGGTGCCGACCGAGATGTCCAGCTCCCGGGCGGTCTCGGATTCGGTGAGGTCGAGCAGGTGACGCAGCACCACCACGCGTCGCTGAGCGACGGGGAGCGCCGCCAGGGCGCGCACGACATCGTTGCGTCCGTCCACGGCGTCGGCGTGGCTCGCCGTGGTGCGCTGGGGCAGCGTGTCCGGGGCGGTGAGCACCTCCCGGCGGACGCCGCGCCAGCGGTCGATCCGCAGGTTCACCAGAGTCTTGCGGGCATACGCCCGGGGATCGGTGCTGAGGGCGCGATCCCAGGACCGGTAGGTGCGTTCGAACGTGGTCTGCAACAGGTCCTCGGCCCGATCGAGGTCGCCGGACAGCAGCAGCGCGACACGCAGGAGATACGGCCCGACGTAGGCCACGAACTCCTCGAACTGCTTGTCACGGCTCCGCGAGGACCCGGCCTGAACGCGTGGCTGCGCACCAGACAGCTCGACAGCCTCTGGTGCGTCCATGGGTTCGGCGTTCACATCCGACCGACTCGCATGCTCATACCCTCCACCACGGCAGCACCCGCCGGATGGTTGTCACCGGGCCAGCTCACCTCCGCCGCCGGCATGGGCCGGCAGGCAGGGCCGGGTCGCTCAGGGGCCGAAGGTGAAGGCGTACGCGCGGAAGCCGGGTCGGTCGGTGACCAGGGTCAGCAGGTGGTCGTCGCGGGACGCACCGGCGACGAGGCGGATCATGGCCGCGCGGTCGACCTGGGCCACCGCGTCCGGGCCGACGTCGGCGCCGCGCTCGGCGCCGATCGGCTGGCCGTCGAGCAGCACGCTGACCGGGACCGGCCGGTCCGGTCCCGGGTCGACGACGAGGTTCACCTCGCCGGCGTTGAAGGGCAGGGCGAGCTCACCGGTGCCGCCGGCGAGTTCGACGTACTCGCCGCTGTCGCGCCAGTCGCCGGTGAGCGTGAAGCTGCCCGGCACCCGGCGGTCGGTGCCCACGTACGTCTCCTCGGTGAGGTTGGCGTACGTCGGTGGCGTGGCCGCGGCGAAGGCCGCCGCCTCCGGGGTGACCGGGGGCAGGTCGGCCTCGGACACCGTGGCGAGGAGCAGCCGGCGGATCTCCGCCTCGGTGCGGTCGTAGTCGCCCTCCCCGATCCACCGGTCGGCGAGATCCCCGTCCGCGCCGAAGAGGTACCTCGCCGGCCAGGCGATGTTGCCGAGGCCCGCCCAGACCCGGAAGTCGTTGTCCAGCGCGATCGGGTAGGTCAGCTCGTGGTCCCGGATGCCCTGGTCGATGTTCTCGGCGTGCCGGCCGAACTCGAACTCCGGCGCGTGCAGCCCGACGACGGTCAGGCCGACGGGCGCGTAGTCGCGGTGCCACGCCTTGACGTACGGGGAGGTGCGGATCCAGTTGACGCAGGTGTACTCC
This sequence comes from Micromonospora echinaurantiaca, assembly GCF_900090235.1. NCBI lineage: Bacteria > Bacillati > Actinomycetota > Actinomycetes > Micromonosporales > Micromonosporaceae > Micromonospora > Micromonospora echinaurantiaca. The sequence goes on from NZ_LT607750.1 coordinate 6,273,302, forward strand.
CAGACGTCGATCAGCACCACCCGGCCGCGCAGCGCCTCCGGCGTCAGCGGCGGCGAGTTCACCCACCGCTGGACCTGGAACGCGGGGATCGGCATCGTCAACCGCCGGCCTGCTCGTCGCGGCGCGGGGTGAGGAGCCCGGTCAGCGCCGCCGGCAACCGGTCGGGCGTCTGCTCGGCGACGGGACACCGGCTGGCGGATGAGCTCAACCCGATCTCCTCACCTGTCGGGGCCGCGTCCACCCTGGCCCGGGCCCTGGACCCGCCGATTCTCCCGGCGCCGGCACCGACCGCGACTCGGTACGGCGGGCAACTCACCCGGTCGAGGTACCGCGACGCGGACCCGCGGTCGCCGGTGAGCGGACGCACCCGGACCCTGGGGGCGGTCGCCAGCCACGCGGCACCACTCCGCTCGACGCGCCGGCCCCGCTCGCGTCGGCGCGTACCGGACCGACAACGGTCATCCGCGCGGGCGCGCCCAGTTGGTGAAGCGCTCGGCCAGCGCGACCGGTGGCGCGGCGTGATCCAGCTCGGGGAGCTCCACGGCCGCCTCGGCCTGGAGCGTGGCCAGGTAGACCAGCAGGGCCGCCCGGTCCGTCCGGTACTCGGCGAGCAGGCGCAGCTTGGCCGCCGAACACGGCCAGGCGATCCCGCACGCCTGGCAGCGCCAGGTCGGCCGGGTGGGCAGGTGGTCACGGGGACCGGCGGCTCACAGGCTCACCACGCGTACGACGCGCACCCGGTCGACCCGGACGAAGGCGAAGCGCGCCCGGACGGCGAGCGACCCGTCCTCGCGTACGTCGTGCCCGCGCACCTCCGCCCAGACGTGCCCCTCGAACGGTCCGCGACTGAGGATCTCGGTGACGTGCAGCGTGAGCGGCCCGGTGCCGAAGCGGTAGGAGTCCTCGGGGACCCGGATCGTGCTGCCGATGGTCAGGCTCATCAGCGGCCTCCGTTGCCGCGCCACCGCTGGGCGGGGGTCAGGTTGCCCGGGCGGCCCGGACCCGCGGTCGGGAAGACTGCCGTCGGCTGCGCCCAGGTCGATCGCTCGTTGCGGGTCGATGGGACGGCAGCCGGGGGCGGAGTCGGCTGCGGCGTGGCGACGGGCTGACGGCACCAGAACCTGAATCGCATGGGTGGCCTCCCTGGGTGAGGGAGCCGCCCCGCCCCTCGCCGGGGCGGCTCCGAGGGACGGCTGCCGAGTTCGGGTTCCCGGCCGCCACCCTCCTGACGCCACCTTGCCGAGTGTTGTTGAACGAGCACACTGCGTTGCAGTATGTACTTCGGACGTTCGGGACGTTCGATGAAGGGCTGGGGATGAACCGTGCGGTGAAGGCCGCCATGGCCGAAGCAGGCGAGACTGCCGAGAGCCTTGCAGCTCAGATCGGTGTTGACCCGAAGACGGCGGCGCGCTGGGTGAGCCACGGACGAATCCCGCAGACCCGGCATCGCGCCCAGGTTGCGGCCATCCTGAGGTAAGGACGTTGTTGAGCTGTGGCCGGATGTGCTGAAGCCTCGGGAGCCAGCTTGGTTTCGGCCGTGGGCAGACATCGAACGCGAAGCCGCCGGACTCCGCTGGTTCGAATCGGCTGTCATTCCCGGTCTCCTACAGACGGAGGCATACGCGCGGGCGGTTCTTGCGAGCAGCCCTCTGTTGACGGATGCGGAGAGCCACGTCGGCATGCGCCTTCGTCGACAGGTGGCCGTCTTCGACCGTCCCCACCCGCCGCTGACAGTGTTCGTCATCGACGAAGCGGCTCTCCGCCGCGGCGATCCGGAAGTCCTAGGGGCGCAACTCGACCACATGGTGGCAATGGCTCAGCGGCCCAACGTCATGGTGCACGTGGTGCCGCTACGCGCAGGACTTCACCCGGGACAGGCCGGTCCGTTCATCATCGCGACCACCCGCGAGGGCGAGGAGGTGGGCTATCTCGATGATCAGTCGGCGGGGCGGATCACAAACGACGTTGTGCCTCTCTGGGCGGTCTGGGATACCGTCAGGTCGGTTGCACTTCCGCGAGACCAAACCATCGATCTCCTGAAAGCACGAGCATGGATGACCTGACCGGTGCACAGTGGCGCACCAGCACCCGCAGCAGTTCGAACGGCGGCGCGTGCGTGGAGGTCGCGGACAACCTGCCCGGCGTCGTCCTCGTCCGCGACACGAACGACCGCGACGGCGGCACCCTGACCTTCTCGCCCGCAGCCTGGCGCAGGTTCGTCGCCCACCTCACGCAGGGCTAGCGCCGCTGGCCACGTCGACGGGGGTGTGACCCCTACCGGGCCCGGTCCGGATCATCGGTGACGTTCAGCGGTCGTTCGAAGAACGTCTCGAGCACGACGATGGTCTCGGTGCCGGTGACACCGTCGATGTCGAAGACGCGGCGCAGCACAGCCTGCAACTGCTCGGTGGTCGGCGTGCGGATCTTCACCAGCAGCGACGAGGACCCGGCGACGATGTGCGCCTCCTGGATCTCCGGGATGGCAGCCAGAGCGTCCCGGGTCGGCGGGTCACCCATCCAGGCGTTGGACTGCAACATGACGAAGGCGAGCACGCCGCGGTCGACGGCGGCTGGATCGACATCGACGGTGGTACGGCGGATGACCCCACGTTCGCGCAGCTTGCGCACCCGCTCGTGAGCCGACCCCGCCGACAGTCCCACCGCCTTACCGAGGGCCGAGTACGGCAGCGTGGCGTCGGCCTGCAGCTCCGCCAGCAGCGCCCGGTCCGTGTCGTCCACCGCACCCCAATCTCTAGAACGTGAGTCAGCTAACTCGTTTGTTGACCATATCACGTTCGGCGATGCTAGCGTCCTACCGAATACCATCAGGCAACGGTGAGGAGCCGGCGATGGCCGAGACCATTCCTGCCCAGTTTCAGGTGCTCGACGAGCGCTTCCAGTACATCAACGGCGACTTCGTGCTCGAACGCATCCACACCGGCTCGCGCAAGACCGAGGGCCCGGCGTACTTCCCGGCCGGGCGCTATCTGGTGTGGAGCGACATCCCCAACGACCGGCTGCTGCGCTGGGACGAGACCACCGGCGCCGTGGGCGTCTTCCGGCACGGCTCCGGTTACGCCAACGGCAACACCGTCGACCGGCAGGGCCGCCTGATCACCTGCGAGCAGGGCAGCCGACGGGTCACCCGCACGGAGCACGACGGCACCGTCACCGTGCTGGCCGACCGCTATCAGGGCAAGCGGTTGAACAGCCCCAACGACGTGGTCGTCCGCGCGGACGGCACCATCTGGTTCACCGACCCGATCTACGGCATCTTCAGCGACTACGAGGGCAACAAGGGCGACAGCGAGTTCGGGGGCGCCTGCTACGTGTTCCGACTCGACCCGGCCACCGGTGAGCTGCGGATCGTCGCCGACGACTTCTGCCGGCCCAACGGCCTGGCCTTCTCGCCTGACGAGCAGCGGCTCTTCATCGCGGACACCCGGCAGGAACCCAGCCACATCCGCGTCTTCGACGTCACCGCCGACGGCGCGCTGACCGGCGGGGAGATCTTCGCCGAATGCGACAACGGCCGCTTCGACGGTCTCCGCTTGGACGACGCCGGCCGGGTATGGGCCGCCGCCTGGGACGGCGTGCACTGCTTCGACCCCGACGGCACCCTCATCGGCAAGCTGCTGCTGCCGGAGAGCGTCGCCAACCTCACCTTCGGCGGGCCGAAGCGCAACCACCTCTTCCTCACCGCCGGGATCAGCGTGTACGCGCTGCGGGTCACGGTCAACGGCGCCCGCTACCCGCAGGCCGACGGAAGCGATCGTCGGTGACCGGCGTCGCGACCGCTGGCCGCACCCGGGCGCGGGCGATCCTCGACCGGCACCGGGCGACCGCCCCCACCCGCGCCAGCGGCCGGTCCCACCCGGCCGGTGACGCTAGGGCCGGCGGCCACGTCGCCGCTCGCGTCGGCGCACCACCCCGGGCTCGCCCACCGCCGGCCAGCCGTCCAGCTCCGACGGCGGTACGCCCCGGCGGAGCAGGTCGTCCAGGAGCGCCGCGAGGGTGTAGTCGGGGTGCTCGGTCAGCGCCCGCTCCAGCGCGACAGCGGCCAGCGCCCCCTGCCCTGCCCGCCACGCGGCGAACGCGAGCAGGCTGGCCGGCGCGGCGGTCAGCTCCGGCTCGGCGCGGCGCAGCACGTCGGTCCAGAGGGCGATGTCCGCGTCGCGGCCATCGGTGCGGTCCCAGGCGTGGTCGCGTACCGGCAGGTGGGTCAGGAGCAGGCTCAGCCAGCCCACCTCGTCGTCGGTGAGCCGCTCGCCGCGACGTTGCCGGCGCAGCGCCGCCCGTACGGCCGCCACGCCGGCAGCGCGCAGCGACCGGCCGCCGAGCAGGTCCGCCGGGGGCGCCTGGTCGAGCAGGTCGGTCAGCCGCCGCTCGGCCCGGGCGGTGGCCCGGCGCATCGCCACCCGGACCGGACCACCGACCGGGGCCACCTGCGCCACCAGGGCGGCCCGGTCGGGCAGCGCGACCTGGCCGGCGACCACCGCGGCCGCGGGCACCGCGCTCGCCCCCGGGTCGTACGGGGAACCGTCGGGCGGGCAGCACTCCGGCTCGGCGCAGAGGTACGACCACCACCGCCCGTCGGTGACCCGCAGCGCGTCGAGCACGGCCAGCCCGGCCCCGGCCAGCGCGGCGCGTACCGCGTCGACGGCCGGGGTGACCCGGGTCGCCGGACCGTACCCGATCACGGTGGCCGAGTCGGCCTGCTGGCGGGCGATCACCCCGGCGAGGTGCCGGGCCGGCGGATCCGCCTCGCTCGCCGGCTCGGGCAGGTCGGCCCGGGCGGCGAAGGTGATCCGCCGACCGCGCATGGCCACCACGACCACGCTGTCGGCGGGATGGAAGCCGAGCAGGTACGGCACGGCGGCGATCAGGTCGGCGGGGGAACGGACGGCGAGCCGGGGGCGGTCGGTCGAGGTCATGTCCGCAGCCTGCGGGCCGGCCACCCGGCGCGGCAGCCCCTGTGGACGACACGCGGTTCATCCACAGCTACGCTCCGTGTTTGCGCTGCTCGGGCCCGATCCGCCGGTCGCGGTGACCCGCCACGTCGGCGCGCCCGGAGCGATCACAGCGGAACCGCCCAGGAGCATGGCGTCTCGTCCGGTGCCACCGCCCTGGTCCGCGGCCCCGCTCCCGGCCGCCGCGGCCACGCCGGCGAGCCGGTCGGGGCGGGGTGGGCGCGACGGCGGCGACGAGCGACTACCTTGCCGTCATGGACCTCGCGTACCTGCGGGCGCACCCGTCCCACCTGCCGACCTTCCTGACCCACCAGCGGATCCGGGAGACCCCGGTGGCCGGGGGCGACATCTGTGCCGCCTCCCGGCTGACCCTGGACGACGGCCACTCGATCTTCGCCAAGACCTGGCCGGAGCGGGCCGGGCGGCCGGTGCCAGAGGGCTTCTTCGCCACCGAGGCGGCCGGTCTGCGCTGGCTGCGCGAGGCCGACGCGGTGGCCGTACCGGAGGTGCTGGTGGCGCTGCCCGACCTGCTGGCGCTGGAGTGGGTCGAGCCGGGCGAGCCGACCGCCGAGGCGGCCGAGCGGTTCGGCCGGGAGCTGGCCGCGCTGCACCGGGCCGGCGCACCGGCCTTCGGGGCCGACTGGCCCGGGTTCATCGGCGCGCTCCCGGCGGACAACACGCCCGACCCCGGCCCCTGGTCGAGCTGGTTCGCCCGCTGCCGGTTGCTGCCCTACCTGCGCCGCTCGGTCGACGGCGGGGCGCTGAGCGGCACCGAGGTCGCCCTGGTCGAGGAGGTCGTCGACCGGATCGGCGAGTTCGGCGGCGACGAACCGCCGGCCCGCGTCCACGGCGACCTGTGGCCGGGCAACGTGCTCTGGGGCGCCGACGACCGGGCCTGGCTGGTCGACCCGGCCGCGCACGGCGGGCACCGGGAGACCGACCTGGCCCAGCTCGCCCTCTTCGGCGGCGCGCCGCACCTCGACCGGATCCTCGCCGCGTACGCCGAGGCGTGGCCGCCGGCCGACGGATGGCGGGACCGGGTGCCGCTGCACCAGCTCCACCTGCTGCTGGTGCACACCGCTCTGTTCGGCGCCGCGTACCGCGATGCGGTCGGCCGGGCCGCCCGGGCCGCCCTCGGCGGGCTGACACGCGCTACCGTCGACAGGTGACTGCCGCCCAGCCGACCGACGGCCCCCTCGTCGACCGGTACGGCCGCGTCGCCCGCGACCTCCGCGTCTCGCTGACCGACAAGTGCAACCTGCGCTGCACGTACTGCATGCCGGCCGAGGGCCTGCCCTGGCTCGCCGGGCCGCAACTGCTCACCGACGCGGAGATCGTCCGGCTGGTCCGGATCGCGGTACGCGACCTCGGCGTCACCGAGGTGCGCTTCACCGGCGGCGAGCCGCTGATCCGACCCGGGCTGGTGGGCATCGTCGCCGAGGTGGCCGCGCTCGAACCGCGCCCCCGGATCTCGCTGACCACCAACGGCATCGGGTTGGCCCGGCTCGCCCCCACGCTGCGCGCCGCCGGGCTCGACCGGGTGAACGTCTCGCTGGACACCCTGGACGCGGACCGGTTCACCCGGCTGACCCGCCGCGACCGGCTCGCCGACGTACTGGCCGGCCTGGCCGGCGCCACCGCGGCCGGGCTCACCCCGGTCAAGGTCAACACGGTGCTGATGCGGGGCGTGAACGACGACGAGGCGCCGGCGCTGCTCCGCTTCGCCCTCGACCACGGCTACGAGCTGCGGTTCATCGAGCAGATGCCGCTGGACGCGCAGCACGGCTGGGACCGCGCCGCCATGGTCACCGCCGAGGAGATCCTCGCCGCCCTGCGTACCACCTTCGACCTGCGACCCGACCCGGCCGAGCGGGGCGCGGCCCCGGCCGAGACCTGGCTGGTCGACGGCGGCCCGGCCCGGGTGGGCGTGATCGCCAGCGTCACCCGGCCGTTCTGCGGCGACTGCGACCGCACCCGGCTCACCGCCGACGGCCAGGTCCGCGCGTGCCTGTTCGCCACCGAGGAGTCCGACCTGCGCGGGGCGCTGCGAGCCGGGGCGGACGACGCCGAACTGGCCCGCCGCTGGCGGACCGCGATGTGGGGCAAGCGGGCCGGCCACGGCATCGACGACCCGACGTTCCTGCAACCCGCCCGGCCGATGTCGGCCATCGGAGGCTGACCGTGACCGACCCGACCCGGCCCGCCGCCGGGCTGCCGCCGCTGACCGTGCGCTACTTCGCCGGGGCACGCGCCGCCGCCGGCCGCACCGAGGAGACGGTGCCGGCCGGAGGCACCCTCGACGACCTCGTCACCGAACTGACCGGGCGGCACGGTGACCGGCTCGCCGCCGTGCTGCGGGTGGCGAGCTTCCTGGTGGACGGGGTGACCTGCCACGATCGTCAGGCCCCGCTGCCGGCCGGGACCACGATCGACGTACTGCCCCCCTTCGCGGGCGGCTGAGGGAGGCGCACATGCTCGCAGTGCTGGGTTTCGTGGGGACCCTGGCGCTGATCACCGGCCTGATCCACCTCTACCTGTGGAAGCGGCTGGTCCGGGACACCACGACGCCGGGGCGCTGGCGGCGGGTCGGCGGGATCAGCGCGCTCGTGCTGGCCCTGCTGGTGCCGGCCACCATGGTCGGCACCCAGGCCGGGCTGTACTGGCTGGCGTGGCCCGGCTACCTCTGGCTCGCGATCATGTTCTACCTGCTGGTCCTGCTCGTCGCGCTGGAAGTGCCGATGCTGGTGACCAGGCTGGTGCTGCGCCGCCGGGTGGCGGCGGCCGAGCCGACCGCCGCCGCGCCCGAGCCGGCCCTGGTCGGCGCGGCCGGCCCGGCCGATCCGCCGGCCGCCGGCGCCGTCGGCCAGTCCGACCACGACCCGTCCCGGCGGCTGCTGCTGGCCCGGGGGGCGGCGATCTTCGCCGGACTCACCGCCACCGGCCTCACCGGGTACGGCATCCGCACCGCGCTCGGCCCGCCGCAGCTGGACCGGGTGCAGATCCCGCTGGCCAAGCTGCCCCGGAGCATGGACGGCCTGCGCATCGCCACCGTCTCCGACATCCACCTCGGGCCGCTGCGCGGCCGGGCGCACACCGAGCGGATCGTGGCCGCGATCAACCGTCTGGACGCCGACCTGGTCGCGGTCGTCGGCGACCTGGTCGACGGCTCGGTGGCCGAGCTGGGTGAGGCCGCCGCGCCGCTGCGGGACCTGCGCTCCCGGCACGGCAGCTACTTCGTCACCGGCAACCACGAGTACTACTCCGGCGTCGAGGAGTGGGTGCGGGAGCTGGACCGGCTGGGGCTGCGGGTGCTGCAGAACGACCGGCGGGAGATCCAGGCCCGCGGCGGCGTGCTCGACCTGGCCGGGGTCAACGACGTCACGGCCGCCGGCACCGGGCTGGCCGCGCCGGCCGACTTCACCGCGGCGCTGGGCGACCGGGACCCGTCCCGCCCGGTGGTCCTCCTCGCCCACCAGCCGGTGGCCGCGGTCGAGGCGGCGAAGTTCGGCGTCGACCTGCAACTGTCCGGGCACACCCACGGCGGCCAGATCGTCCCGTTCAACCTGCTGGTCAAGCTCCAGCAGCCGGTGGTCTCCGGCCTCGGCGAGGTCGACGGCACCAAGGTGTACGTCACCAACGGCGCCGGCTTCTGGGGGCCGCCGGTCCGGGTCGGCGCCGAGCCGCAGATCACCCTCGTCGAGCTGCGTTCGGCATAGCGCAGCTCACCCCCGAGCGTGGCGACGCGCGGCGGTGAGCCGTGCCGTGGCAGGATGCGGCGTGCCTCCGTTCAGCGCCGCACCCCCCGGTGGCCTCCCGCCGTTCGTCGCGGACCTGCACATCCACTCGAAGTACTCGCGCGCGTGCAGCCGCGACCTGACCCTGCCGAACCTCGGCTGGTGGGCCCGACGCAAGGGCATCGGCCTGCTCGGCACCGGTGACTTCACCCACCCCGCCTGGTACGACCACCTGCGCGAGACGCTGCATCCGGCGGAGCCCGGCCTCTACCGGCTCAGCCCGGAGGCGGAGCGGGACATCGCCCGACGGCTGCCACCCCGGCTGGCCAGCGCGGCCGAAACCGACCCGGTGCGGTTCATGCTCAGCGTGGAGATCTCCACGATCTACAAGCGGGACGACCGCACCCGCAAGGTGCACCACCTGATCTACCTGCCCGACCTGGACGCGGTGTCCCGGTTCAACACCGCGCTCGGCCGGATCGGCAACCTCGGCTCGGACGGCCGGCCGATCCTCGGCCTGGACTCCCGGGACCTGCTGGAGATCACCCTGGAGGCCAGCCCGGACGGCTACCTGGTGCCGGCGCACATCTGGACGCCCTGGTTCTCCGCGCTCGGCTCGAAGTCCGGCTTCGACGCGATCGCCGACTGCTACGCCGACCTGGCCGGGCACATCTTCGCGGTGGAGACCGGCCTCTCCTCCGACCCGGAGATGAACTGGCGGGTCGGCAGCCTGGACGCATACCGGCTGGTGTCGAACTCGGACGCGCACTCGCCGCCGGCGCTGGCCCGGGAGGCGACCGTCTTCGCCACCACCCGCGACTACTTCGCCGTCCGGGACGCGCTGCGCACCGGCGACGGGCTCGCCGGGACCATCGAGTTCTTCCCGGAGGAGGGCAAGTACCACGCCGACGGGCACCGGCTCTGCGGGGTCAACTGGGCCCCGGAGCAGACCCGCGCGGCCGGCGGGCGCTGCCCCGAGTGCGGCAAGCCGCTCACCGTCGGCGTGCTCAGCCGGGTCGAGGAACTGGCCGACCGCCCGGCCGGGCACCGACCCGAGCAGGCTCGCGAGGTGACCCACCTGGTGCCGCTCGCCGAGATCCTCGGCGAGATCAACAAGGTGGGCGCCCGGTCCAAGAAGGTCGACGGGAAGCTCAACGACCTGCTCGCCGCGCTCGGCCCGGAGCTGGAGATCCTCACCCGCACCCCGCTGGACGAGATCGCGCGGGTCGGTGGGGAACTGCTCGCCGAGGGGATCGGCCGGCTACGCCGGGGCGAGGTGCGCCGGGTCCCCGGCTACGACGGCGAGTACGGCGTGATCACCCTCTTCGACCCGGCCGAGCTGGGCGGACCGACGCCGGGGACGCAGGCCGAGACGCTGTTCGACGTACCCGTGCCGGCGCAGCGCAGGCCCGCGGAGCCGGCGGCCGGACCGCGGGCCAAGCGCCCGGCGGCGGCCAAGGCCGAGCCGAAGCGGAAGGCCAGCGCACCGCCGCCACCGATCGCCCCGCCCCCCTCGCCGCACGAGCCGTTCGAGCCGATGCTCGCCGGCATGGAGGAGGTCGGCACCGGCCTGCTGGACCGGCTCGACGCGATGCAGCGGGTGGCCGCCTCCGCGCCGGGCGGGCCGCTGCTCATCGTGGCCGGGCCGGGCACCGGCAAGACCCGGACGCTGACCCACCGGATCGCGTACCTCTGCGCGGAGCTGAACGTCTTCCCGGAGCACTGCCTGGCGATCACCTTCACCCGGCGGGCCGCCGAGGAGCTGCGGCACCGCCTCGACGGGCTGCTCGGTCCGGTCGCCGAGGACGTCACCGTCGGCACCTTCCACTCGCTCGGGCTGACCATCCTGCGGGAGCACGCCGAGGCGGCCGGGCTGCCGGTGGACTTCCGGATCGCCGACGACGCCGACCGGGCGGCGGCCCGCGCCGAGGCCGGCGACGACCAGGCCGGGTACGCGGCGCTGCTGCGCAAGCAGGGCCTGGTCGACCTGGACGAGCTGCTCACCCTGCCGGTCGCGCTGCTGCGCGAGGACCGGGCGCTGGTCGAGCGCTACCGGGACCGCTGGCGGTGGATCTTCGTCGACGAGTACCAGGACGTCGACGCGGTGCAGTACGAGCTGCTGCGACTGCTCAGCCCCGCCGACGGCAACCTCTGCGCGATCGGCGACCCGGACCAGGCGATCTACTCGTTCCGCGGCGCCGACGTCGGCTACTTCCTGCGCTTCTCCCAGGACTTCACCGACGCCCGGCTGGTCCGGCTGAACCGCAACTACCGCTCGTCGGCGCCGATCCTGGCCGCCGCGGTGCAGGCCATCGCGCCGTCGTCGCTGGTGCGCGGCCGGCGGCTGGACCCGGCCCGGCTCGACCCGGAGGCCCCGCTGGTCGGCCGCTACCCGGCGGCGTCCGTCGCCGACGAGGCCGACTTCGTGGTCCGCACCGTCGACGAACTGGTCGGCGGGCTCTCCCACCGGTCGCTGGACTCCGGCCGGATCGACGGCCGCTCGACGTCGCTCAGCTTCTCCGACATCGCGGTGCTCTACCGCACCGACGCCCAGGCCGCGCCGATCGTGGACGCCCTGGCCCGGGCCAACATCCCGGTGCAGAAGCGCTCGCACGACCGGCTGCGGGACCGGCCCGGGGTGGCCGCCATCGCCCGGGAGCTGCGGCACGCCGGCGGGCTCGACGGCTCGCTCGCCGCCCGGGTCCGGCTGGCCGGCCAGGTGCTGGCGGAACGCTTCGCCGTGCCGACGCTGGACGGCGCCGGCGCGGTCCGCCCGGAGGACGTCCGGGCGGCGGTCGACCTGCTCACCCCGCTGGCCCGGCGCTGCGGCGACGACCTGCCGCTGTTCCTGTCCCAGCTGGCCACCGGCGCCGAGGTGGACGCCCTGGACCCGCGGGCCGAGGCGGTCACCCTGCTCACCCTGCACGCGGCCAAGGGGCTGGAGTTCCCGGTGGTGTTCCTGGTCGGCTGCGAGGACGGGCTGCTGCCGCTGCGCTGGCCCGGCAGCGAGCCCGACGACGACGCGGTGGCCGAGGAGCGGCGGTTGTTCTTCGTCGGCCTCACCCGCGCCCAGGACCGGCTGTACGTCAGCCACGCCGCCCGCCGCACCCGGCACGGCGCGGAACGCGAGTGCCGGCCGTCCCCGTTCCTCGACGCCATCGACCCGGGCCTGTTCGAACGCTTCGGCGAGACCGAGCCGCGCCGCCCCAAGGACCGCCAGCTCCGGCTGATCTGACCCGGCTGGCGGCTCGGTGCGGCGCGTGGCTCGGGCCGGGCGTCAGCGGCGGGCCGGCTCCGGGGTCGCCTGCTCGGCGGGCCGGCGCGGGCGTTCGGTGCTCACCACCAGGGCCACCCCGGCCACGATCACCGCGCCACCGAGCAGCACCTGCGCGGTGATCGGCTCCGCGACGAGCAGCGCGCCGAGCGCCACCGCGACCGCCGGGTTCACGTAGGCGTACGTGGCGACCAGCGAGATCGGCGCGTGGTGCAGCAGCCAGACGTACGCGGTGAAGGCGACCAGCGAGCCGGCCACCATCAGGTAGCCGAGGGCGAGCCAGGAGCGGGTGGTGACCGTGCCCGGATCGAAGCCCCGCAGCTCGCCCCGGCCCACGGCGAGGACGGCGAGCACCGCCGCCCCGGCGAACATCTCGTACACGGTGGCGACGAACGGGTCGGTGGGCATCCGGATCCGGCCGGACAGGAACGAGCCGACCGACCAGGAGGCCGCCCCGACCACCACGGTCAGCGCGCCGGCGAGCGGTACCGCGCCCGTCCCACCGCTGGGCAGCACCAGCAGCACCAGGCCGACGAAGCCCAGGCTCACCCCGGCCAGCGTCCAGAGTCGGGGGCGGTCACCGGTGGCCGAGCGGAGCAGCACCACCAGCAGCGGCACGGTGGCGACCAGCAGCGCCGCGATGCCGGACGGCACCGCCACCCCGGGCGGCCCGGACTCGGCCAGCACCACCAGCCCGTTACCGCCGGCGAGCAGGAGCACGCCGACCACCGCGGCGGAGGCGAGCTGACGCCGGTCGACCCGCAGCGCCCCCGGCCCGCGACGCAGCCGCAGCACCAGGGCGAGCACCACACCGGCGGCCGCGAACCGGGCGGCCGCCGAGGCGAGCGGCGGCATGGACTCCACGGCGATCCGGATGCCGAGATAGGTGGAGCCCCACAGGACGTAGACCAGCAGCAGCGCGGTCCAGATCAGCGCGGGCGCGGCGGCTGATCGGCCGCCGGCGGCGGCGCTCGGTCCGGGCCGGCCGGCCGAGTCGGTGGACGGGGACGCACTTGGCGGAGGTGAGCTCATTGGTGGACCACGCTACGGTGGCCTGGGCGTCGGCGTCCCTCGTTGGTGGCCGGCCTCTCACCACTTGGGTTCCAGGAGGACGGCATGGCCAACTACGGACCACCGGGCGGCGGTTCCCCGGACCCGTGGCGCGGGCGGGGGCCCGACGAGCCGTACGAGCCGTACGAGCCGGACCGTCGGCGCGAGTGGGACGGGTCCGAGGATCCCTACCAGCAGCACCGGCCGGGGCGACCGTACGGCGCCGATCCCTACCAGCCCACCGAGCCGTCCTACGACCCCGGGTACGGGTCCGGGCCGCACCGGCCCGCCGATCCCGGGTACGCCGCCGATCCCGGCTACCCGGCCGATCCCCGCCACGCCCCGGAGCCGGCGTACCGCCCCGGATACGGCGAGCCGGGGCCCGGCCCGTACCGGCCGGCCGAGCAGTCGTACGCCGGCTATCCGGCTGCCGGTGCGCCGGCCGCCCCGTACACCGGGGAACCGGCCCCGCCCCCGGAGCGCCCGCGCTCCCGCGGCCCGTTGCTCGCGGTGCTGGCGGCCGTGCTGGTCCTCGTGCTCGGCGGTGGGGTGGCGGTGCTCTACCTGCTCGGTCAGGACGACGACGACCCGCCGCCGACCGCCGCCGCCGGGGCGTCCGCCTCGGCCCCCGCCGACACCGCGGCACCGACGGCCGCGGGCCCGGTGCCCAGTGCGCCGGCCCCGGAGGCGTCCGCCGACCCCCGGTTCGTCAAGGCCGGCCAGTGCGTCCGCAACGAGGGGGCACCCGGTGGCAAGCCCAAACTGCTGATCAGCGACTGTGCCCCGAAGACGTACGAGGTGCTGCGCCGCTTCGACGGCGCGACCAGCGGCGAGCGGGACGCCGAGGCCAAGTGCGCCAAGGTCGCCGGCTACACCAACTGGTACTTCTTCGACAGCGAGCTGGACACCCTCGACTTCGTGCTCTGCCTGAAGCAGCGCTGAACACCGCATCCCTGGGAGAGAGATGACCACCTACGGACCATCCGGCCAGCCGGACGACCCGTCGCAGCGGCCGCCGGCCGGGCCGGAGGGCCCGACGCCCGCCGACCCGACGCTGCCCCAGTGGGGCCAGCCACCGGCGGGCGGCCAGGAACAACCCACCCTTCCCCAGTGGGGCCAGCCGGCGGGCCAGGAACAACCCACCGTGCCGCAGTGGGGCCAGCCACCCGCCGGTGGCCAGGAGCAGCCCACCCAGCCGCAGTGGGGCCAGCCGCCAGCGGGCGGCCAGGAGCAGCCCACCCAGCCCCAGTGGAGCCAACCCGTCTCCGGCGGCGCCGAGCCGCCCACCACGCCGATGTGGGCCCAGCCGCCGGCGGGCGCACCGCAGCCGGCCGAGCCGCCGCAGCCGCCCGCCGGCTACCCGCCGCCGGCCCCCGGGCCGGGGCAACCGCCGCCCGGCGCCGGCTACCCGCCGCCCACCTCGGGCGCCGGCTACCCGCCGCCCACGTCCGGGGCCGGCTACCCGCCGCCGCCCGGGCCGTTCCCACCGGCCGGGCCGCAGCCGGTCCAGCCGGCCGCCGGCCAGTGGGGCGCGCCGCCGCCGGCCCCCGGTCAGTTCGGTACGCCGCCCGCCCCGCCGGCGAAGCGGGGCGGCGGTGGGAAGATCGCCCTGATCATCGGCCTGGTCGTGGTGCTGGTCCTCTGCCCCTGCCTCGGCCTGGCCGGCTGGGCGGTGTACCAGGCCGCCGAGGACGACGACCCGAGCCCGGGGCCGTCGGTGTCGGCGAGCGCGTCGACCGAGCCGACCGCCGAGCCGAGCCCGGACGAGAGCAGCGCGGAACCGAGCCCGACCGAGGACGACGACGACTACGCCAAGGGCGACTGCGTGGTCAACGACGGCACCGACGAGGACGCCGAGCTGCGTAAGGTGCCGTGCGGCCCGAACACGTACGAGGTGCTGCTGCGGCTGCCGGCGACCACGGACGCCGATCAGTGCAAGACGCGCGCACCCCGGTCGACCGCGCACTACGTGCACGACAACTCGGTCGACCTCTTCGACTACGTGCTCTGCCTGCGGAAGCGGTAGGCCATCGGGAAAACTAGGGCTGTCTAGCGTGGACGCTAGACAGCCCTAGTTTTGTCTCGACGCGGCTCCGGCCGGGCAGTACGCCGGCACGACACGCGGTAGCCCCATCTACGGATGTCTAGCCTCCCAGCTAGACGGCCCGATACTGTGCGATGCGTGGATCCGGTCCGCAACCCGTACGCTCCGGGCGCCGGCCAGCGTCCGCCCGAACTCGCCGGGCGGGGGCGCGAGCTGGACGTCTTCGACATCGTGCTGGAGCGGATCGCGCGGGGCCGGCCGGAACGCAGCCTGATGCTCACCGGGCTGCGCGGCGTCGGCAAGACCGTGCTGCTCAACACCCTCCGCTCGCAGGCGATCAACCGACTCTGGGGCAGCGGCAAGATCGAGGCCCGGCCGGACCAGTCGCTGCGCCGCCCGATCGCCGCGGCGCTGCACATGGCGGTCCGCGAACTCGCTCCGCGACACCGCGCGCCGGACCGGATCGACGCCTTCCTCGGGGTGCTCAAGGCGTTCGCCCAGCGCTCCGCGCCGACCGGCCGGGGTGGCGCCGCGCCGAAGCTGCGGGACCGCTGGCAGCCCGGCATCGACGTCCCCGCCGCCAGCGGCCGGGCCGACTCGGGCGACATCGAGATCGACCTGGTCGAGCTGCTCACCGACGCCGCCGGGGTGGCCAGCGACGTCGGCACCGGCATCGCCATCTTCATCGACGAGATGCAGGACCTCGGCCCCGAGGACGTCTCCGCGCTCTGCGCCGCCTGCCACGAGCTGTCCCAGCTCGGGGCGCCGCTGATCGTGGTCGGCGCCGGGCTGCCGCACCTGCCGGCCGTGCTCAGCGCCGCCAAGTCGTACTCGGAGCGGCTCTTCCGGTACCAGCGGATCGACCGGCTCGACCGGATCGCCGCCGACCAGGCGCTCTGCGCGCCGGCCGAGCGCGAGGAGGTGGAGTACGAGCAGAAGGCGCTCGACCTGCTGTACGAGAAGTCCGGCGGCTACCCGTACTTCGTGCAGGCGTACGGGAAGGCCACCTGGGACCACGCCCCGCGCTCGCCGATCACCGCCGCGGACGTCCGGGTGGCCGCGCCCGAGGCGGAGGCGGAGCTGGCGGTCGGCTTCTTCGGTTCCCGGTTCGAGCGGGCCACCCCGGCGGAGCGCGAGTACATGCGCGCGATGGCCACCCTCTCGCTGGTCGAGGGCGAGGCGGACGGCGGCGGCCGGGACGACATGGACGCCGCGGTGCCGACCGCGGAGATCGCCCGGGCGCTGGGCCGCAAGCCGGCCAGCCTCTCGCCGGCCCGGGACGCGCTGATCAAGAAGGGGCTGATCTACTCCGGCGAGCGGGGCACGGTGGCCTTCACCGTCCCGCACTTCGGCCGGTACCTGCGCACCCAGCCGGCCTGAACCGGGGCCGGCGGGCGCGGCGATCCGGCTGAACGAGCGCTACCGGGCCCGGAACGGTGGGCGCGGCGATCCGGCGGAACGAGCGCTGCCAGGCGCCGAGCGGGTCAGACCCGGGACCAGGCCGCCGGGAAGAGCACCTCACCGGTGGGCGCCGGCCCGTCCCCGCTGCTGACCGGCGGCAGCACCAGCGCCTGCCACGGCTCGCCGAGCCCGGACCACGGGCTGGTCAGGCCCATCCGGTCGCCCCGCGCGAAGCCGAACCGCCGGTAGTACGCCGGCGCGCCGAGCACCACCACCAGCCGCTCGCCCAGCTCGGTGGCCGCGTCGAGGGCCGCCTGCACCACCGCCGTGCCGAGCCCGATCCGCTGCCGGTGCGGGGCCACCGCCACCGGGCCGAGGGCCAGCGCCGGCGCGGTGTGCTCGTCGGAGCGCACCCGCACCCGGGTGAGCAGCGCGTAGCCGACCACCTCACCGCCGTACTCGGCCACCATGGCCAGCTCGGGCAACCAGGCGTCGCTGCCGCGCAGCTCGTCGACCAGCCCAACCTCGGGCGGGGTGGCCACGTCGGGACGGGCGAACGCGGCGGCCAGCACCCGGTGGATCGAGCCGATGTCGGCCGGATCCTCCGGGCGGAGTCGCAGCGTGGTCACGCGGGCGACGTTACCCGGCGGGGCCGGTCCATCAGCGACGGTCGCTCGAATCGGCGTGGCGTGACGTCCACGTCGGCCGATCGGATCGGCGGTTGCCGGGGTAGGCGTGCCCGCGACGGGGTATGACTGATCCATGAAACCCGTACGCTCGCTCGCCCGAGCCATGTTGAGCGGCATCTTCGTGGTCAGCGGGGCCCGTAACTTCGTCAACCCGGAGCGGTTGGTGACGGCGGCCAAGCCGGTGACGGACCGGGTGACGCCGCTGCTGGAGCGGGCCAACCCCCGCATCCCCACCGACACCACGACGCTGATCCAGGTCAACTCGGCGGTCCAGGTCGGCGCCGGCCTGATGCTCGCCACCGGGAAGTTCGCCCGGCCGGCGGCGCTGGTCCTCGCCGGCACCCTGGTCCCGGTGACCATCGCCGGGCATCCCTTCTGGAACAACGACGACCCGGGGACGCGGAACAACAACCAGATCCACTTCCTGAAGAACCTGGGTCTGTTCGGCGGGCTGCTGCTGGCCGCGGCCGACACCGAGGGGAAGCCCGGTCTGCGCTGGCGCACCGGCCATCGCATCGGCCACTCCCGACGTTCCGTGCAGCGCGCCGTCCGGACCGCCCGCCGGGAGGCCCGGATCGCCGTACGGTCCGCCTCGACGGCCCGACGACTTCCGGGCTGACCTGCGTCTATACCATCCCCTTACCAGTCTCACCCCTCCCAACGCCGCGAATCACCTGAACCGCCAGGTAGGCGTTAACGCGGTGGAAATATCAAAAACATGTGTGGGATCGGACACGGTCGCATAACGCGGGAGGCAGTAACGTGAGGCACCGTTCTAGGCTCCGTACTGGACCTGGACGGGTAGGACGACCTTGGTACGGGGGTGGCCACGCCATGCCGGCGACCGTCGGAAGACGGGTGGACCGCCTCGCCCCAGTCCGTCGCGTAACGCGTGGGATCGATCGTAGGACAGTCGTACGGACCGGCATCGTGGCCGCCGTCGCCTACGCCGCATGGCTCGCCATCGGCGCTTTCGGGCGGCCGTACAACTTCTTCGACATGAAGATCTACCACGGCGCGGTGGTGTGGTGGGCGAGCGGTCATGAGCTGTACGAGTTCATCGCACCCGGCACCACCCTGGGTTTCACCTACCCGCCCTTCGCCGGGCTGGTCATGCTGCCGATGGCGCACCTGCCGGTCCAGGCGGCCGGGCTGGTCAACGCGCTGGGCAGCCTCGCCGCGCTGGCCGTGGTGCTGGCCGGGCTGCTGCGCCCGATCGTCGACCGGCTGGGCTGGCCGCTCTGGTACACGGTCGCCATCGCGGTGCCGCTCGCCGCGGCGATCGAGCCGGTCCGCGAGACCCTCGGCTACGGCCAGGTCAACGTGCTGCTCTTCGCCCTGGTCATGGCCGACCTGATCGGCCTGCGCTGGCGCTCCCGCCGGGGCACCCACACCGCCGACGGTGACGGCGCGCTGCTGCGGTTCGTCTACAGCGGCGCGTGGGCCGGTGCCGGGATCGGCCTGGCCACCGCGGTCAAGCTGACCCCCGCGCTCTTCATCGGCTACCTGATGATCACCCGGCAGTGGCGCGCGGCGGCCACCGCCGTCGGCACCGCCATCGGCGTGACCGTGGGCACCTTCGCCATCGTCGGCACCGAGTCCCGCGCCTACTGGGGCAGCGTGCTGTGGCAGACCGAGCGGGTGGGCGCGGCGGACATGACGCCGAACCAGTCGCTGGCCGGCCTGCTCGCCCGCCTCTACGACTCGATCGAGACGCCCGGCCTGCTCTGGCTGGCGTTCGCCGTGCTGATGCTGGCGCTGGGCCTGTCCCGGGCCGCCAACGCGCACGCCGACGGCGACGAGCTGACCGCGTTCACCCTGGTCGGGCTCACCGCCAACGTGATCAGCCCGATCTCCTGGACGCACCACCTGATCTGGGTCATCCCGGCCATCATCGTGCTGGCCGACGCCGCGGTACGCCGTCGCGAGGCCAGCCGCGGCCTCAACCAGCGGGCGGCGCAGGCGTCGTCGTACGGGGGGCCACCCGGGGTGAACGGACTGCGCCCGCCGATCTGGTACCCGACCCTGACCGGGCTGCGGCACGGGGTGGCCGCGGCCGGGCTCTACCTGCTCTTCCTGGTCTCGCCGATCTGGCCGTACGAGCACCAGCTGCCCGAGGTCTCGCACTACCAGGACGGCCTGTTCGGCGCCCTGATGGAGAACTCGCTGGCGCTGGCGCTGATCGTGCTGGTGGCCGCGCTGCCCTGGCGGCCCGGCGCGGAGCCGGTCTTCTACGCCGACCGGCTCGGCCGGCAGGCCACGCTCTACGCCCGCCGCTGAGCCGGGCCGCCGGACGCCCGCCGCTGGGCGGGGCCGGCGGTCAGGGGCAGTTGACCCACTCCTCGGTGCCGTCCGCGAACACCTGCCGCTTCCAGATCGGCAGCCGCGCCTTGACCTCGTCGACCAGCCGGGCGCAGGCCGCGAACGCCGCCGCCCGGTGGGCGGTGCTCACCGCGGCGACCAGGGCCACGTCGCCGATGCCGAGTGGTCCGATCCGGTGCGACACCGCTACCGCGTACACCTCGGGGTCGGCGGCGATCTCGGCGGCCACCTCGCGCAGCACCCGCTCGGCGCTCGGGTGGCCCTCGTACTCCAGGCTGGTCACCGCGCGGCCGTGGTCGTGGTCGCGGACCACGCCCTGGAACGAGACCACCGCGCCGGCCCGGACGTCGGCGACCGCGGCCTCGTGCGCGGCGAGGTCCAGCGGCTGGTCGGTGACCCCGCCGTAGGTCGTCGTCGGGGCGGTCACCAGGCACGCTCCCCGGGCAGCAAAGGCAGCGGCAGCACCGGCACCCGGTCGCCCGGCTCACCCGAGGCGTTCGGTCGGATCACGGCGAAGCCGTCCGCACCGGCCAGCCCGCGCAGCATCGCCGAGCCGACGTGCCGGACCGGGTGGGCGGTGTTCGCGACCCGGTCCAGCCGGACCAGCGCCAGATGGGTGTGGTCGCCGCGGCCCGGCACCGGCTCGGCGAGGGTGGCGTGCGGCAGCACCGGCATCGGCCGGCCGGCCAGGCCGGCGAGCAGCGGGACGACCAGGGACACCAGGGCGATGACGGCGGACTGCGGGTTGCCCGGCAGCCCGGCGACGAAGCGCACCCGGCCGTCGTCGCCGACCAGCCGGGCCAGCAGCATCGGGAAGCCGGGCCGGACCGCCACGGTGTTGACCACGTAGTCCGCGCCGAGCGCGGTCAGCGTCGGGTGCAGGTGGTCGACCGGGCCGTGCATGGTGCCGCCGGTGGTGCACACCAGGTCCGCGTCGGCCAGCGCCGCCCGTACCGCCGCCACGTGCGCGGGCAGGGTGTCGGCCACCGGGCCGACCACGTCGGCCGGGCGCACCTGGCAGCCGTAGCGGCGCAGCCAGGCCGGCACCGCCGGGCCGAGCGCGTCGCGGACCCGGCCGGCGGCCGGCGGGCCCTCGGTGAGCAGCTCGTCGCCGAAGACCAGCAGGGCGGCCCGCGGCTGCCGCCGCACCAGGAGGGTGTCCTGGCCGCAGGCGGCGGCCAGGCCGATCAGCGCCGGGTCGACCGGGGTGCCGGCGGGCAGCAGTTCCTCACCCGCGTACGCCTCCTCGCCGGGTGCACGCCACTCCGGCGCCGGTCGCGGTACGCCGTCGACCAGGTCGTCGGCGGTACGGCTGGACTCCTCGACCCGCAGCACGGCGGTGGCGCCCTCGGGCACCATCGCGCCGGTGGCGATCTCGACGGTGGTGCCGTCCTCGGTCAGCGGGGCCGGGGTGCCGCCGGCCAGCACCCGCCCGACGACCCGCCACGGGCCGGCGCCGCGCACCGCCCAGCCGTCCACGCTGGAGGTGGGGAAGGCGGGCAGGTCGGTCCGGGTGGTCAACGGTTCGGCGAGGGTGTGCCCGTCGGTCTCGGCGAGCGGCCGGCGCTCGGCGGGCAGCGCGGCGGCCAGCCCGACCGCGTATGCCCGGTCGCGGGCCTCTTCCCAGCCGGCCGGCGGCGGCGCGGTGACCCGGCCGGCGGCGGATGCGGTGTCCGTGCTCACCGGCCGAGCCTATCCGGGCGGCGCGCTCCGGGGGCGGGTCAGTGGTCGCCGCCGCGGATCTGGTCGACGGCGTGCCGGAGGATCGGGCCGAGCACGGCGAGCCCGTCGCGGGCGCCGCCGGTGGAGCCGGGCAGGTTGACCACCAGGGTGCGGCCGGCGACGCCGGCCAGCCCGCGGGAGAGCGCCGCGGCGGGAACCTTGTCGCGGCTGTGCGCCCGGATCGCCTCGGCGATACCGGGAATCTCGTAGTCGAGCAGCGTCCGGGTCACGTCCGGAGTGCGGTCCGACGGGTTGATGCCGGTGCCGCCGCTGGTGACGACCACGTCCATCCCGTCGGCCACCGCCGCCCGCAGCGCCACGCCGACCGGATCGCCGTCGGGCACCACCACCGGTTCGGCCACCTCGCAGCCGAGTTCGCGCAGGCCGGCGACGAGCAGCGGGCCGCTGGTGTCGGCGTACACGCCGGCGGCGGCCCGGTTGGACGCCACGATCACCCGGGCCCGGATCACGGCCGGTCCTCCGGACGGAGCCACTCACCGGTCTTGCCGCCGGTCTTGCGCAGCACCCGGACCGCGTCGACGCTGGCCGCCGGGTCGACCGCCTTGACCATGTCGACCAGGGCCAGCCCGGCGACGGCCACCGCGGTCAGCGCCTCCATCTCCACGCCCGTGCGGTCGGCGGTGCGGGCAGTCGCGGTGATCTCCACGGTGTCGTCCGTGAGGGTCAGGTCGACCGTCACCCCGTGCAGGGCGATCGGGTGGCAGAGCGGGATCAGGTCGGGGGTGCGCTTCGCGCCCATGATGCCGGCCAGCCGCCCGACGGCGAGCGCGTCGCCCTTGGGCAGCCCGTCGCGGCGCAGCAGGTCGATCACCTCGGGGGTGGTCCGCAGCCGGCCGGCGGCGACGGCCTCCCGGCCGGATACCGACTTGGCGGAGACGTCGACCATGCGGGCCGCGCCGGCCGGGTCGACGTGGGTGAGCTGCGCGGGTTCGGTCACGGGGGCGAGCCTATCGGGAAGGTTCGGCGCAGGTTGGCGGCATGCGGGTGGACAATTCGGCACGGCGGATTGTGGCGGCCCGTCGCCTCGCAGTTCATCCACTGCTTGGTGGGCCGTTACCGGTTGTCCAGATGGGGCCGCCGGCACCGCGATAACGGCTACCCACGTCGGCCCTCTCGGGTGCACCGTGCCGGGGGCAACTTGCACCGAGAAGCCGCCGAGAACGCGAATCGCAACGTCGCCCACCACGTCGACTTAGCGGGTATTCAGGTGGTGACCGGTTGCGGCCGGGCAAGCGGAAAGAAGGCCCGAAGTACCGGCCAACCAGCACGAACCCGGCGACAATCAGGGCTCGTAAGGGGTTGAGTTAGACACCTGACCGAACCGACGATGAGCTTGCCGAAGCCAGTCGTCAGACTGATTACACGCATTGACTATGACGGGTGGATGTCGCGCAGAGCGACCTGACAAGTGCATAGCGAAAGAAGCGTTCGCATTGCGTCAGGATCATCGAACTGACCGTGACAACCCAATGCCGTATTAGCTCATATTGCGCATATGGACATTTATCGTCCCAAACCAGCGGCAAGCTCCCTTAAGCTGACCCCATCGAAGCCGTTGCCGATCAGCTGGGGGTCGAAATGACGTCGAACGAATGGGGCTGAGTTGTCCTTGAGTCACCTTCTGTAGGTGACCACAATCGCAGTACTCTTGCGGAGCGCAGCCGTCGGTGACGATCGAGGATGACGGGTGGCTCCACAGGATCGACAGACTGGGACCGATCGGCAGCTACGGCTGCTAGTCGGTCTCGTCGTCGTTGTGGCCGGCCTGGCCGGAGCCGTCGCCGCGCCCCGGGTACCGCTGCACGGGCTGCCGGACACGGCGGTCGTCTGGGCGGCCCTGGTCTCCCTGGTGGCGGTGGGCTTCACGGTCAAGGTACGGATCCGGATCCGCGCCACCCACCACAACATCGCCTGGACCGAGACCGCGATCATGATCGCGCTCGCGGTGGCGCCGATGCCGACGGTGGTCCTGGCCACCGGCGCCGGCGTCGCGATCGCCGCGGCGCTGGCCCGCTTGACACCCGTCAAGGCGCTCTTCGGCGTCGGCAAGAACATGCTGGTCGCGACGGTGGCCGGCCTGGTGCTCCACGCCAGCGGCTGGCAGACCAACACCGGCGACGTCCTCGACGTGGTCGGCCCGATCGCCACGGCGTACCTGGCAGCGGTGGTGGTCGACGAGGTGATCACGCTGCCGGTCATCGCGCTCGCGACCGGCACCCGGCTCAGCGCCCTGTTCCGCGGCGACTGGGACCTCCGGCTGGGGGGAGGGCTGGCCCGGCTCCTCGTCATCATCGGCACGGTCTTCATCATCCGGATCGACAACCGTCTGCTGCTCGCCGTGCCGCTGCTCGTCCTGAGCCTGCACCTGGCCTACTCCACCCGGTTCCGGGCCCGCACCGAGCAGCAGGCCTGGCAGCGGCTGGCCCGCACCACCGACGCGCTGAACGTGGTCGACCTCGACAAGGTCCTCACCACCGCGGTCACCCAGGCCGCCGAACTCTTCTCCGCCGACGAGGTGGAGATCGAGCTCCGCGACGGCGGCCACACCGTCCGGGGCGGCGCCGGCGGCGTCACCTACGACGGGCCGGCCGGCCAGCCCACCACCGTGGACGGCACGGTCGTCCCGGCCGCGCTGGAGGGGCACGACCGGGCGGTCGACGTGGGCGTGCTCCGGCTGCGCTTCCGGGGGCCGGTCCGGCTCTCCGAACGCGAGCAGTACACGCTGCGCACCTTCGCCTCCGCGCTCTGCACCGCCGTACGCAACGCGCAGGCGTACGCCGAGCTGGCCCGGGTCGCCGACGAGCACGCGTACGCCGCCACCCACGACCCGCTCACCGGGCTGGCCAACCGGCGGCACCTGCTGGAGCAGGGCACCGAACAGCTCAGCGCCCGGCACGCCGACGGGGTCACCGCCCTGGTGCTGATCGACCTCAACCACTTCAAGGAGGTCAACGACACCCTCGGGCACGCCGCCGGCGACCAGGTGCTGGTGCAGGTCGCCGACCGGCTGCGTGGCGCCGCCCAGGGCAGCGACCTGGTGGCCCGGCTCGGCGGCGACGAGTTCGCCGTGCTGCTGCGCGGGCTGCCGGCGCCCGCGGTGGCCGCGCACCGGGCCGAGACGCTGCTCGGCGCGCTGCACGAGCCGTTCGACCTGGACGGCATGCGGATCAGCGTGGAGGCCAGCGGCGGGATCGCCGCAGCCCCGGCCAGCGGCGGGATGCCCGAACTGCTGCGCCGCGCCGACGTGGCCATGTACCAGGCGAAGCGCGCCGGCCAGCGGACCTCCACCTACGCCCCCAACCGGGACACCGCCGACCTCGGCCGGCTGGCCCTCGGCGGCGAACTGCCCCGCGCGGTGGCCGACCAGGAGTTCACCGTCAACTTCCAGCCGATCGTCGACCTGGGCACCGGCGAGGTCACCGCCGCCGAGGCGCTGGCCCGCTGGCACCACCCGGTGCACGGCGTGATCGACCCGCTGCGCTTCCTGGAGGCGGTGGAACGCTCCGGCCTGCTCCCCGCCTTCGCCGAGGCGATCCTCGACCAGGCGCTGCTCGCCGCGGGCAGCTGGCGCGACGCCGGCTTCGACGTGCCGGTGGCGGTCAACGTCTCCCCACGCAGCCTGCTCGACGCCCGCTTCCCCGGCTCGGTGCTGGCCCGGCTGCGCGCGCACGACCTACCACCCGACCGGCTGGTGCTGGAACTGACCGAGACCCTCACGCTCAGCCAGCTCGACGTGGTCGACCGGGTGCTCAGCCGGCTCCGCGACGAGGGCGTCCGGCTGGCCCTGGACGACTTCGGCACCGGCTACTCGTCGCTCTCGCTGCTCTCCCGGATCCCGGTGCACGAGTTGAAGATCGACCGCAGCTTCGTCACCGAGATGGAGACGTCGGCCGAGGCGGCCGCGGTGATCCGCTCCACCCTCGACCTGGGGCGCAGCCTCGACCTCGCCGTCGTGGCCGAGGGCGTCGAGCGGGAACCGCAGCGCCGCGCGCTCTGGGAGCTGGGCTGCGCCGCCGGGCAGGGCCACCTCTTCGGCCGGCCGATGCCCGCCGGCACCCTGCTGGCCGCGCTGCAACGCGGCTCCGGCGGCAGCCCCGGATCGCTGGCGGCCCCGCTGCACGACGCGGGCGCGGTGATCCGGCTCGCTCCGGGCCGCCGGCAGAACGGTCGCGGTCGCACCGACCGGCACCTGCCCGCCTGAACCGGATCCGCGCCCGCGTACTCCACCTCGTCGGCGCGCGAGCCCACCGGCTGCGGTCTGCCAGACTGGCGCGCGTGACCGCCGCCCCCACCACCCGACGTCCCGTCTGGCAGCAGCTGGACACCGCCGCCGGCGGCCTCGCCCTCGACCTCGGGCTGTACGCCGTCTCCGCCGCGTTCGCCGCGATCACCGCCGTCACCTCCACCCTGCTCCCGCACCGGGCCTGGGGCGGCATCGCCGCGGTCGGCTACCTCCTCGCCGCCCTCGCCGCGACCGGCCAGGTGCTGCTGCACCGCCGGTCACCCGGGTCGCCGCTGACCGGGCTGCCGGCCCGCTGGGCGGTCACCGCCTTCGCCTGGGTCACCACCGCCCTGCTGCCACTGCTCGCGCAGAGCGTGCAGCGCGCCGGTGGGCGTACCGACCGGGCGCAGGAGGAGGTGCTGGTGGTCGAGCACTCCGGCGGCCGGCTCGTCGACACCGGCACCCCCTACCTCGGGCACGACGCGATCGCCGCCCTGCCGCCCGGCGAGCAACTGCTCGGGTACACCCCGTACCAGCCGGGGATGGCACTGTTCGGGCTGCCCCGGGCCGCCGTCGACACCTGGTGGACCGACGCCCGGGTGTGGTTCGCGGTCGGCACCGCTGTCGCCCTCGCCCTGGCCGTCCGGGCACTGCGCCGGCCGGGCGGCCCGACCGCCGGCCGGGACGACGCACTGCTGCGCGGCGTGCAGGCCGCCACCGTACTGCCGATCTGCGCGCTCACCCTGGCCACCGGCGGCGACGACCTGCCGGTCCTCGCGCTCTGCCTGCTCGCGCTGGCCTTCGCCGCCGCCGACCGGCCCGGCGCGGCGGGCGTCGCGGTTGGCGTCGCCGGCGCGCTGAAGCTCTTCGCCTGGCCGGTCGCTCTCGTCCTGGTCATCTGGGGGGCGACCCGCCGGGCCGGGCTGCGGGTCGCGGCCGGCGCCCTCGGCCTGCCGGTCGCCGCGCTGCTGCCCGTGCTGCTCGTCGACCGGGACGCGCTGGTCGAGAACGTGCTCCGCTTCCCGCTCGGCCACGGCCTGGTCACCAGCCCCGCCCAGTCCCCCTTCCCCGGGCACCTGATCGCCACCACGCTGCCGGGCGGCCGGATCGTCGCCGCCGCGCTGCTCGTCGCGGCCGGGCTGGCGATCGCCGTCCGGCTCGCCCGCCGCCCGCCGCGCAGCGCCGTCACCGCCGCGCTGATCTGCGGGTACGGGCTGCTCGCCGCGATCCTGCTGATGCCGTCCACCCGGTTCGGCTACCTGCTCTACCCGGTGGCGTTCCTGGTCTGGGCGCCCGCGCTACGGCCGGTGCCGGTGGACTCGCCCGCCACGGCGTCACCCTGAAGCTCGCGCCGGCACGGCGAGCCGACCGCGGCCGAGCGCACCGTGGCGGCCGACCGGTTCCGGCAACTGGCGGGCGAAGGACGGCGGCAGGGCGTACACCTGGAACATGACCACCTACCGCGACCGGGCCGAGGCAGGCCGGATGCTCGCCGACCGGCTCACCGCCCTGATCGGCGAACCGGACGTCATCGTGCTCGGCCTGGTACGCGGCGGCGTACCGGTGGCCGAGGTGGTCGCCGAACGGCTCGGCGCGCCCCTGGACGTGCTGGTGGTACGCAAGCTCGGCATGCCCTGGGCGCCCGAGGTCGCCTTCGGCGCGCTCGGACCGGGCGGCGTGCAGGTGCTCAACGACCAGGTGGCGAGCCGGCTCAGCGCCGAGGACATCGCCGAGGTCAGCCGCCGCGAGCAGGCCGAACTGGACCGGCGGGAACGGCTCTACCGGGCCGGGCGGCCACCGCTGGACCTCTCCGGGCGTACCGCCGTGATCGTCGACGACGGGCTGGCCACCGGCGCCACGGCCCGGGCCGCCGTGGAGGTCGCCCGCCGGCTGGGCTCCCGCCGGGTGGTCGTCGCCGTGCCGGTCGGGTCCCAGGAGGCGTACGAGATGCTCTCCGCCGAGGCCGACCAGGTCGTCTGTGCCCAGCACCCGCCGGAGTTCATGGCGGTCAGCGCCTACTACGACGACTTCCACGAGGTCTCCGACGACGAGGTCACGGAGGCGCTGACGGCGACCGCGTGACCGGACCGGGTACCGTCGGGTGATGAGCCTCACCTGTCCCAAGTGTCACGGAGAAATGCGCCAGTACGAGCGCAGTGGCGTCGTCATCGACCAGTGCGGGGAGTGCCGGGGGATCTTCCTCGACCGCGGCGAACTGGAGAAGCTGTTCGAGGCGGAGGCGAACTGGAACCGCCAGCACGCCGCCGCGCCGGCCGGTCAGCCTGGTCAGCCCGGTCAGCCCGGTCAGCCGCAGGGGGGCTACCCGCCGCCCCCGCCGCCCCCGCCCGCGCCCGCGCCGCACCAGCCCGGTTACGGCGCGGTGCCGCCGCCCCCGCCCGCGCACGGCTACCCGCCGGCCCCGGCCTACGGCGGCCACGGCCAGCACTACGGCTACCACGGGCACTACCGGCGCAAGAAGCACAAGAGCTTCCTCGACGAGATGTTCGGCTGAGCACCGAAGCCGACCGGGCCGGCGCGTCGTCGGCCCGGTCGCGCCCGTCGGCGTGCCGAACCCGGCCGATCGTGCGACGCTGCCTCCCATGACGCCCGAGAGACCGTCGGGAAGTCCCGGACCGAGCGAGCCGGAGCGCGGCCGGGGATCCGACCCGGCGGAGAGTGGTGTCGCCCCGGCACCGGTCGCCACCGCCGGCGGGCATCCGCCGGACCCGCCGCCGGATTCCCCGGCCACTTCCGCCAGGCACCACATCCCGCTGGCGCAGGCGTACGACGGGATCACCCGGGTGGTGGCCGACCTCGACGACGCCGACCTGCAGCGGCCCACCCGGTGCCGCGGCTGGCTCGTCGCCGACCTGCTGCTGCACGTCCTCGGCGACGCGCAGCGGGCGCTGGTCGCGCTGGCCAGCCCCGCCGACGGCCCGGCCACCGTGGACGACGTCAGCTACTGGCGGGGCTTCCCCGGCGAAGCGGACGACAGCGCCGCCCGGCACGCCTGGTGGGTGCGCCGCTCGGCGGCCGCCTTCGAGCGACCCAGCGGCGTGGTCCGGCTCTGGTGCGACACCGCCCCCGCCGCGGTACGCGCCGCCGGCCGGGCGGACCCGGACGGCTTCGTCAGCACCCAGGGCCACGTCCTACGGGTGCCCGATTTCCTCGCCACGCTCACCACCGAGGCGGTCGTCCACCACCTCGACCTGGTGCTCGACCTGCCCGACGCGCCCCGCCCCGGTGTGCTCGCGGTACGCGTCGCGGTGACCACCATGGACGGCCTGCTCAGCGACGACGCGGTCCGGCCGGCCGGCTGGAGCGACGAGGAGTTCCTGCTCAAGGCGACCGGACGGCTGCCGCTGACCGACCGCGACCGGCTGGAACTCGGCGAGGTCGCCGGCTGGTTCCCGCTGCTCGGCTGAGCGCCGACGAGGCCTAGACGATGGCCATGTCGACGAAGCGGGACAGGTGCAGCTGCGCGGCGACGGTGATCGTGTCGGTCGGACCATTTCGGTGCTTGGCAACAATAAAGTCCGCTTCCCCGGCCCGGGGCGACTCCTTGTCGTAGTAGTCGTCCCGGTGCAGAAGGATCACAACGTCAGCATCCTGCTCAATTGACCCCGATTCGCGCAAATCAGACAACTGGGGTCGCTTGTCGGTGCGCTGCTCTGGACCACGGTTCAGCTGGCTGACCGCGATGACCGGGCACTCGACCTCCTTCGCCAGCAGCTTGAGGCCCCGGGACAGGTCCGCGACCTCCTGCTGGCGGCTCTCGGTGCGCTTCGGCGAGGTCATCAGCTGGAGATAGTCGACGACGATCATCTTCAGGTCGTGCCGCTGCTTGAGCCGCCGCGCCTTGGCCCGGATCTCCATCAGGTTCATGCTCGGCGTGTCGTCCACGAAGAGCGGTGCCTCGCTGATCTCACCCATGCACCGAGCCAGCTTGGTCCAGTCGTCGTCGGAGAGCTGACCGCTGCGCAGCACGTGCAGCGGCACCCGGGCCTCGGCCGAGAGCAGCCGCATGACGATCTCGACCTTGCTCATTTCCAGCGAGAAGATGGCCGCCGCCTGGTTGGCGCGGATCGCCGCGTTCCGGGCGAAGTCCATGCTGGCGGTGCTGTTGTGGGTCGGGATCATCGACCGACTCGCCAGGTAGAGGTGGTCGGGGTTGTCCACCGTCACGCACCGGACCGGCACGCTGGGCACCGGCCGGACGTCGACGATGAAGCGGGACGTCGTACGCACGTCGGAGGCGGTCCGCCTGCGCGCCGCGTGCGCCGCCCGCTTCCGCTCCAGCCGGAAGACGGTGTCCGGCGTGGAGAAGTTCAGCGTGTACGCGGTCGAGGACGCGGCGCTGCGCCCGGACACCGGTCGTTCGTTGACCGTGCAGCGGTAGCCGAGGCTGACGACAAGTTCCCGGACGTCCTCGGCCAGCCGGCGCGAGGTGGAGGTGTACTGCAGATTGCCAGCCGGCGCCACGGTGCCGTCGGTGTCCATCAGGCCGGCCAACAGCGCCCGCCGCTGGGCCTCGGAGGCCCGCAGGTAGCTCTGCGGAATGTGCTTTTCGCTCGCCACGCCGGCTTCTCGCAGCAACCCGAGGAACGATCCCTTGCGGTCGTGGCAGTCGGCGCAGCGCACCGTGGCCCGGTTCTCCCGCAGCGCCCGGGTGGACCCCCCGCAGTCGACGCAGCGACGGTCGACGGACGGAGCGGGCGTCGGGAGATGGATGGCGTAGACCATCCGGCCGCTCGGGCGCACCACGAAGCCGTCCCGCTCGACGAGGGTCACCACCTCGGCGTCCGCCGTGGTGAACCGGCTCGCGCCGGTGTGCCCGTCGCCGAGCCACACTCCGAGGGTGTACGGCGGGACCGGCAGGTCCCGTTCCGCCAACTGGAGCGCGCCGCAGTTCGCCACCGCGTGGTTCAGCCGCCGGTCAGCCGTGTCGGTACGCAACGTCGCCGCGATCTGCGCGGTGGTGACCACCCCGTCGTGGCGCACCCGGCTACCTGCGTTGACCTGCCGCTCGGCCCGCGCCAGCAGCCCACCGAGCAGGGCGCCGGCGGGGTAGCCGGGGGCACTCCAGTTCCGTACCTTCCCGGCGCGGGTCACCGGCCGGCTGACCCGACCGTTGGCGCCCACCTCGCGGGCCACCGTGTGCAGCACGTTCCGGAACTCCGCACCCACGTGCTCGGCGGCCTGGGACAGCGTCACCAGGCGGTGCGGCTCATCGCCGACCGTCGCGTACGCCGCGCGCACACGCGCCAACGATGCCTCCGACCAGTAGCGGGTGGGGCGGGCCGCCTCCTGCCGCCGGCTCGCCCGGGTCGTGGTCTTCCAGAGGTGCTCGGCGTCCGCGACGATCACCGTCCCGTCGGAGAACTCCACCTCGTAGCAGGGCCGGTCGTGCATGACGTCGAAGGCGGCGGTGACCGTGGTCGGACTGCCATCGGCGGCCAGGAGTTGGTCCCCCACCGCGATCTCGCCCATGGTCGTCCAGCCGTCCGGCGTCGGCAGCGGCGTGTCGAGAGCCAGCGCCTTGCCCAGACCAGGCCGCCCGGCCACGATGATGAGCTGCCCCGGGTGCAGGCCGTTGAGCAGCCGATCGAGATCGGTGAAGCCGGTCGGCACGCCGGTCATCACGCCGCCCTGGGCACCCACCGCCTCGATCTCGTCGAGGGTCGGCTGGAGCATGTCGGCGAGGACGGCGAAGTCCTCGCTGACCCGGCGCTCGGTGACGTCGTAGACCGCCTGCTGGGCGAGGTCGACGATGTCGTCGACGTCCCGGCTGCCGCCGTTGGCGGTGCCGTAGCCGAGCTGCACGATCTTGGTGCCGGCCTCGACCAGTCGCCGGAGCACCGCCCGCTCGCTGACGATCCGCGCGTAGTACGCGGCGTTCGCCGCGGTCGGCACGCTGGCGATCAGGGTGTGCAGGTAGGGAGCGCCGCCCACCCGCACCAGGTCGCCCGAGTCGGCCAGCGCCGCCGCCACCGTGATCGAGTCGGCCGGCTCGCCCCGGCCGTAGATCTCCAGGATGGTGTCGAAGATGGTGGCGTGCACCGGCCGGTAGAAGTCGTTGGTCTTGAGGATCTCGACGACGTCGGCGATCGCGTCCTTGGAGAGCAGCATGCCGCCCAGCACGCACTGCTCGGCGGCGACGTCCTGCGGCGGGGTGCGGTCGAACTGCCCGTCGGGCTGCGCCGGGACGGGCGGCGGCCCTCCGGAGCGCGACTCCGACCGCATGTCATCGGTGACCGACACCGGGCCCCCTCCACTGCGTCGGATCCTCATCCAGCTCTACCGCCGGGGTACGACAATCTCCCGACCGGCCGGGTCGATCGGGGGTCATCTCGCGGTCGGTCGGGGGGTAACCATACGGAAACCGAGCTCAGGCACTCAACTGCCCCGGTGGACGAGCCTCGGGACAACCTGTGGACGCCGGTGGGCGAGCATGTGCGCAGGGTGTGCACAGCCTGTGGACAACCGCTGGGGAATTCCCGGCCATACGGCTCTGACCTGGTAAAACGCGATCCCCACCCTGTGGACGGCAAGTTTTCGGTCGATCCCGTGGGTCGATCGTCCCGTACTATCTCCAGCGAACGGCTACACCTGGACAGCGGATTGCGCTATCGGTTGAGAAGGGTCACGCTCCGGCCGTGAGTTACCGGGACTGGGGACGCGGAGAGGACGGTCCGCGCGAGCGACGGCCCGTCGCCCGCTGGGACGATCCCGCCGGTCCGCTCCCGGCGGATCCCTACTCAGCGGACGTCGAGGGCTACCGGACGCCGAGCCGCCGCCGGGCGATCGAGCGCGGCCAGCAGGAGCCGGTCGACACCTACCTGCCGCGCTGGGCGCTGGAGTCGGGCGTACGCAGCGCCGACGGTGGTGGCCGGCACGCCGCTCCGGACGACGACGACATCGACCCGCCCTCCTCGGGAGGTGGCTGGCGGCCGACCGACGCCACGGGCGACTGGCGGACGGGTGAGTCCGTGAGCGACTGGCCTGCCGGTGCGGCCGCCCGCGACTGGGGGGCTGCCGAGTCCACGGGTGACTGGCGGGCGAGCGGGAGCACCACCGGCTGGCGCCGCGTCGCCGAGACCAGTTGGCGGGAGGTGCCGGCGATCGAAGCCGAACCCGCGTCGGACCACACCCGGGAGTGGACCTTCGACCGCCCGCAGGAGCAGGGGTACGTCGGCAGCCGCCGGGCCGGTGACGATCCGGTCTCCGGAGTCCCGCCGCAGAGCCGTCCGCGCCGCACCCCGTCCCGTCAGCAGCAGGTGATCTGGTCCGGCGGCGAGGAGGAGACCACCGGCGCCACCGTCGAGCCGGAGCTGGAGCGGCCGTCCCGGCGGAACCGGCGGGCGTCGGCCGAGTCCTGGGCCCGGCCGAGCAACGACCCGTGGGAGCGGAGCGCGGAGCCCGACGAGCCGGCGTACCGCCCGGCGGTGGATCCGTGGGACGCCTCGGGAATGCACGCGTGGCAGCCGGCCGCCGGCGCGGACCGTTGGGACCGGACGTCGGGCACCGGCCGGTGGGACGAGCCGGACAGCACCGGCCAGTGGCACCAGCCGGACAGCACCGGGCAGTGGTACCAACCCGCCGAGAGCACCGGCCAGTGGGACCGGTTTCCCGACGACGGGTGGGACCGGACGGCGCCGCCGCGCTCGGGCGGCTCCGCCGGGACCTGGTCGTGGCCGGGGCAGGACGGGTCGGAGGAGGGGTTCTGGTCGGGCACCCGGTTGGCCGGCGACGACCCCCGCTGGGTGGACGCGCCGGTGTCGGCGCCACGCTCGCCGGTGGTCGGCTACACCGCGCCGCGCCCGCGCTCCGCGCCACGTCGGCGCGTCGAGCCGGTCGGCGCGCCGGGGGCCGGCACCCCAGCGGCCGTACGACGGGCCCAGCCGGCGGGCGCGCAAGCCTGGACGCGACGTCTCGAGGACGACCTGCTCGACCCGGATCAGGGCGGTTCGCTGCGGCCGCTGCTCTACACCGCCGCCTGCTACCTGCTGCCGGCGGTGATGGTCTTCTTCTGGTTGCTGACCCTCGACGGCCAGGCGCCGGCCGGTTGCGTGACCGACATCAGCGGCGGTGGTTGCGACTCGCCCCGTTCCCGGGCGCTCGGTTCGATGCTGGAGGGCATGCCGCGTTTCGGGCTGGCCTTGGCGAGCAGTTTGGTGGTGGCGCTGCTGCTGCGTCGGGTGGGGACCACCTGGCGGTCGACCACGGTGGCACTCGCCGCCGCGGTGGTGGGCGGTGGTCTGTCCACGGTGATGATCAGCGCGGTGACCGGCCAGCCGATCGGCTGACGCCCCGCGCACTCCGCCCGCACGGGGTCCGTCACGCGGCGGCGTGCCGGGCACACTGCCATGCGGAATTCAGCCGTTGTGCCCGGGCGCGCGCTGTCGCGCGGGGCGCGCGCCGCAGTCCGGGTGCGCCGCCGTGCAACGTGCCGATGGGGCTGGTCGGCACCAAGGGCAGGGCCAGGTGCGAATGGGTCGACGCGCGGAGCGGGCGATGGCGCGTACGGAAGAAGCAGGGCCCCGCACCGGTCGATCGGTGCGGGGCCCTGCTGTGGTGCTGGTGGGTGTCAGCCCTGGACGACGTTGAGGTCGAACTTGGCGGTCACCTCGGGGTGCAGCTTGATGCGCACCGGGTAGGAGCCGATCGACTTGATGTGACCGGGCAGCTCCAGCCGGCGGCGGTCGAGGACCGGACCACCGGCGGCCTTGACGGCGTCGACGATCTCGGCCGGGGTCACCGAGCCGAAGAGCCGGCCACCGTCGCCGGCGCGGGCCTTCAGGTTGACCTTGAGACCCTCGAGCTGGTCCTTGACCTCGTTGGCGTGGCCGAGGTCGCGGATCTCCCGGGCGGAGCGGGCGCGCTTGATGAGCGTCACCTGCTTCTCCGCACCCTTGGTCCAGGCGATCGCGAAGCCCTGCGGCAGCAGGTAGTTACGGCCGTAGCCGTCCTTGACCTCCACGATGTCGCCCGGGGCACCGAGGCCGGACACCTCCTGAGTCAGGATGATCTTCATATCGGTGCCTCCCCTCAGCGCGCCGTCGCGGTGTACGGCAGGAGCGCCATCTCACGGGCGTTCTTGACCGCACGGGCGATCTGCCGCTGCTGCTGCGAGGTGACGCCGGTCACCCGCCGAGCGCGGATCTTGCCGCGGTCGGAGATGAACTTGCGCAGCAGCGCGGTGTCCTTGTAATCGATGTAGGTGATCCCGTCCTTGTCGAGCGGGTTCACCTTCTTCTTCGGCTTGCGCAGTGCCGCAGCCTTGGCCATTGCTCTTGCTCCTGGTTTGCGATCGCGGGCGCTCGGCGCCATTAGAACGGGGGCTCCTCGTCGAAGTTTCCGCCGCCCGAACCGGAACGGGAGGGCGCGGGGGCAGCCGAGGCCCAGGGGTCGTCGAAGTTGCCTCCGCCGCCCTGGCCACCACCGCCACCGAAGCCGCCGCCGCCGCCGGAGCGGGACATCTTCTGCACCTTCGCCGTGGCGTAGCGCAGCGACGGGCCGATCTCGTCGACCTCCAGCTCGATGACGGTGCGCTTCTCACCCTCGCGGGTCTCGTAGGACCGCTGACGCAGCCGGCCGGACACGATCACGCGGGTGCCGCGCTGGAGCGACTCCGCGACGTGCTCGGCTGCCTGCCGCCACACCGTGCACGAGAGGAACAACGGCTCGCCGTCCTTCCACTCGCCGGACGCCTTGTCCATGAACCGGGGCGTCGAGGCGACCCGGAACTTGGCGACCGCGGCACCGGAGGGGGTGAACCGCAACTCGGGGTCATCGGTCAGGTTGCCGATGACCGTGATGGTGGTGTCTCCTGCCATGACCATCTCCTCGCGCACTCATCCGTTCTGCCGTACAGGTTCTCAGAACCCTCCGACAGCCCGGTGAGGCTGATCCGGGCGTTACCGGGGAATGCTCAGCGCATCTCCGGCCGGATGACCTTGGTGCGCAGCACCGACTCGTTGAGTCGCAGCTGACGGTCCAGCTCGGCCACCGCCGCAGGCGTCGCCTGCAGGTCGATGACGGCGTAGATGCCCTCGGCCTTCTTGTTGATCTCGTACGCGAGGCGCCGGCGGCCCCACACGTCGGTCTTCTCCACCGAGCCACCCGCGGTCCGGATCACGTTCAGGTACGTGTCGAGCGACGGGGCGACGGTGCGCTCCTCGAGGCTGGGGTCGAGGATCACCATGATCTCGTAATGACGCAAGACGTGCTCACCTCCTGTGGGCTAAGCGGCCACGGTCCTTCCGTGGCAGGAGGTCGTGCGTCGTGGCCCGCTCCGGAGTCGGGGGATCCCACCCGGGCGCGGACAACCGGACCAGGATACCCGGTCCGGACGATCATGTCCGGGCAGGTCGCGGCGGCCGGCGCCGGACGCGGTGACGGGGGCCGGCTCGACAGCACTGTCGGTGGCCGGCCCCCGTCAACGAGGCCGCGGGGCGTCCCGTCCGCATTCCTTGGGTGGGACCTGGGGAGGAACGACCACACCGATGAGGTTGGACCGGGGACGCCCCGCGGAGCTTTATCATGTTGTTACCCGACGATACGTTGGAACTCGCCGCTTGTCGGGGTAAATGGCTAAATCTCCGACAATTCTTTTCGTGGGGCCTCCGGAAGCGCTGGTCGCCGGTGGGGCGGGCCCCCGTCGCGCCGGGCCGCGCGACGGGGGCTGCCCCGCTCTGGCGACGGTCCGCGGCAGCGGGCGGCACGACGTGCGCCACGACCTGCCGGAGAGCCGACCGTCGATCCCACTCCCCTCAACGAGCGCCGAACCGTCCGGTGACGCGGGCGGCCCGATTCGGCGGCGGGCGTCACCCCGGTTGTCGGGCACGCGACGTAGGCTCCCCTGCATGCGTATCGGAGCACACGTCGATCCGACCGACCCGCTGGCGGAGGCGACCGCCCGAGCGGCCGAGACCGTGCAGTTCTTCCTCTCCGACCCGCAGGGGTGGAAGGCGCCGAAGCCCCGGGAGGACGCGGAGCGGCTGAGGGCCGCCGACGTCGACCTCTACGTGCACGCGCCGTACGTCATCAACGTCGCCACGCTGAACAACCGGATCCGCATCCCGAGCCGCAAGCTCCTGCTCGGGCACGCGCAGGCGGCCGCGGCGGTCGGCGCCAAGGGCCTCATCGTGCACGGCGGGCAC
This sequence comes from Micromonospora echinaurantiaca, assembly GCF_900090235.1. Taxonomy (NCBI): domain Bacteria; kingdom Bacillati; phylum Actinomycetota; class Actinomycetes; order Micromonosporales; family Micromonosporaceae; genus Micromonospora; species Micromonospora echinaurantiaca. The sequence goes on from NZ_LT607750.1 coordinate 6,309,913, forward strand.
GTCAACGCCGGTGACGACCTCGCGGTGGGCTTCGACAACTGGCGCAAGACCTTCGCGTACGCGGCGGAGTCGGGTGGCTTCGGCGTACCGGTCCTGATCGAGAACACCGCGGGCGGCGACAACGCCTGCGCCCGCCGGCTCGACGCGCTCGCCCGGCTGTGGGACGCGGTCGGCGACTACGGCGCCGGCTTCTGTCTGGACACCTGCCACGCCCACGCCGGCGGCGAGGAGCTGCTCGGGCTGGTGGACCGGGTCAAGGCGATCACCGGCCGGATCGACCTGGTGCACGCCAACAACTCCAAGGGCGCGTTCGGCTCCGGCCAGGACCGGCACGACAACCTCGACGGCGGCACGATCGACCCGGAGCTGGTGGTCGCGGTCATCCGCGCGGCCGGCGCACCGGTGATCGTGGAGACCCCCGGTGGGGTGACCGGCCAGGCGGCCGACATCGCCTTCCTCCGGGAGCAGCTCGGGACGGAGAGCCCGGCGGTATGACGACGGACCAGTCCGCCGCCGGCGGACCGCAGCCGGCCGACGCGCCCGGCGCCGAGGGCGCCGCCGACCGCGCGGCGAAGAAGCCCGCTGCTGGCGGAACCGATCCCGGGAGCGGCACCGGCGCGCGGGAGACGGACGGCAGGACCACGGACGCCGGCCGGGCACCCGGCAAGGCCGCCGATGGCAAGGCCGCCGACGGCACGAGCGCCGACGGCACGAGCGCCGACGGCAGGGCCGGGAACGGCGGGGGCGGGACCGACAGCACCACGAGCGGCAGGGCCGAGCGCGGCAAGGCCGAGTCCGGCAACACGGCCGGATCCGGCAGGACCGCCGAAGCCAAGGCCGGGGACGGAAAGAACGCCGACGGCACGAGCGCGGACCGAAAGAGCGTGGACGGCGGGAGCGGGCGCGACAAGTCCGACAGCACAGCGGCCGGCAAGAGCGGACCGGGCAACACCGCCGACGACAAGACCGCCGACGACAAAGGCGGACCGGCCGAGACCGCCGACGGCAAGAGCGGAGCGAGCGGGACCGACGGCGCCAAGGACGGGTCCGGCAAGACCGACGGCAAGGACGGATCCGGCAAGATCGACGGCGCCAAGGACGGGCCCGGCAAGACCGACGGCAAGGACGGATCCGGCAAGACCGCAGGCGACAAGGACGGCGAGACCGACCCGTTCGCGGCCTTCGCGCCGGCCCCCGAGCCGGTGCCCACCCGGGTGGGGCGGATCGGGCGGGCGATCGGCCGGGGCCTGATCCACGAGTGGACCCTGGCCACCGTCGGGTCGCTGCTGCTGGCCGTGTTGCTGACCTGGCCCACCCTGCGCTACCCGCGCCACACGCTGCCGCAGGATTACTGGGACCCGAGCCTGCAGGCCTGGCAGATGGCGTGGTCGGGGCACATCCTGCTGACCAACCCGGCGCAGCTGTGGCACGCGAACACGTTCTTCCCCGAGTCGTGGAGCTTCGCCTTCTCCGACACCCTGCTCGGTTACGCGCCGGCCGGGATGCTCGGCACCGGCCCCGAGGCAGCCATCCTGCGCTACAACATCATCTTCGTGCTGGCGCACGCGCTCGCCACGCTCGGGGCGTACGCGCTGGCGCGGCAGCTCGGCGCGGGCCGGATCGGCGCGGCGGTGGCCGGGGTGAGCTACGCCTACGCGCCGTGGCTGCTGGCCCAGGCCGGCCACCTGCACGTGGTCTCCAACGGCGGCATCCCGCTGGCGCTGGCCATGCTGGCCCGCGGGCACGGCTATTCGCTGCGACACGGCTACCGCCCGGAGCGTCGGCACGACGGCTGGGTCTACGCCGGCTGGTTGGTGGCGGCCTGGCAGCTCAGTCTCGGGTTCGGCATCGGGCTGCCGTTCGCGTACTTCCTCGGCGGGACGGTGGTGGTCGCGGCCGTCACCTGGTTCCTGCGCCGCTGGGTGGTCCGGCCGGTGAAGCGCCCGTTCGGGCGCCGGCTGCTCCTCGCCGACCTGGTCGGTGGGGCGATCTTCGCCGGGATCGGCCTGCTGATGGCGCTGCCGTACTTCAAGGTGGCGCAGCTGCACCCGCAGGCGGAGCGCACCATCGGCGACATCTCGATCTTTTCGCCGCCGGCCATCGGCTTCTTCACCGCGCCGGCCGAGTCGCGGGTGTGGGGGAGCCTGCACGAGGGCGCCCGCGCCACGCTGCCGTGGCACCCGGAGATGACCCTGCTGCCCGGCTTCGTGCTCTACGCGCTCGCGGCCGGCGGGCTCTTCTTCTCGGTGTGGAAGCTGCGCCACCGGCTGCTGCTGCTCGCCGGGGTGGTGGTGACCATGGTGCTCGCCATGGGCACCCGGTTCTTCGACGGCACGTTCACCTACGTGCCGCTCTTCGAGCACCTTCCGGGCTGGAACGGCCTGCGGACGCCGGGCCGGCTGATGCTCTGGACCACGCTGCTGCTCGGGTTGCTCGCGGCCGGCGCGGTGAGCGCGTTCGCCGCCCGGGTACGCGAGATCTCCGCCGAACGGATTCCGTCCTGGCCGAGCCCGGGGCTACGGCTGGCCACGCTGGTGCCGCTGCTGCTGGTGATCGTCGAAGGGCTGAACGCCACCCCGCACCCGGTGGTGCCGCCGCAGCCGGCCGCGATGCGGACGGTGGACGGCCCGCTGCTGGTGCTGCCCAGCAACCAGAGCCTCGACCAGCCGGTGATGCTCTGGTCGACCAGCCGGTTCCAGGACGTGGTCAACGGGGGCAGCGGCTTCACCCCGCACCAGCTCGACGAGGTGCGCCGGGTGTCGGCCGCCTTCCCGGACCAGACCAGCGTCGACTACCTGCGCACCCTCGGGGTGCGCAACGTGCTGCTGATGCGCGACCAGGTGCGCGGTACGCCGTGGGAGATCACCATCGACGCGCCGGTGGACGGGCTCGACATCACCCGCGAGGAGATCGGCCAGGTGGTGGTCTTCCGTCTCTGAGCCGCGCCACGGGCGCGGTGGGGTTGCGGGAAGCCCAACCGGGTTCGCGGATCCGGCTTGACCCTTACGTCGCGTGAGGCCGGAGGGTGAGGCACATGAGCGACCACTACAACGCTTTCGAGATCAGTCCCGTGCCCGCTCCCGGCCCGGAGGCGGTTGCGCCGGAGCCGTTCCGGGGGATCTACGGCATGCCCGCGTTCGTGACGATCCCCACGAACGATCTGGCGGCGTCGGTGGACTTCTGGGTTCGTGGGCTCGGGTTCTTCGAGCTGTTCAGCATCCCCGGCACGCTCGTGCATCTGCGCCGGTGGGCGTTCCAGGACGTGCTCCTCGTCTCGGCGGCGAGCGTTCCCGCGCAGGCACCGGCGATGAGCGTCAGTTTCGCGTGCGTGCTCAGCCAGGTCGACTCCGTGGTCGAGGCCTGCCGTGCGGTGAACCCGGACTCGGTCGACGGCCCACGGGACACTCCCTGGAACACCCGCGACGTGGAGGTGATCACGCCCGAGAAGGCGCGGATCGTCTTCACCGCGGCGAAGCCCTTCGATCCAGCCAGTCAGGAGGCTCGGAACCTTGAAGCCATCGGGATCACCCCGCCTGGCGTCGGTCGCGACGACAGTGCGGAGCACGCCTGATGCCGCTGACGCCGACGGCCTGACCGTCGGCCAGGTCTCGACGCGGCTGGGCGTGACGGTCCGCGCGCTGCACCACTGGGACGACATCGGTCTGGCGCGACCGTCGCTGCGCACGGCTGCCGGATACCGGCTCTACACCGCCGGCGATCTGGAACGGCTGCACCGCATCGTCGTCTACCGGGAGCTCGGCCTCGACCTGGACAGGATTCGGGCCATCCTGGACGACTCGACCGTGGACGTGCCCGGGGCACTGCGCGCGCAGCGCACCCAGGTCGCCCAACGGATCGACCGCCTCCAGCAGCTCAGCGCCGGTCTGGATCGGATGATTGATGCCCACGAGCGCGGCCTGCTGCTGACCGTCGAGCAGCAGGCCGCGATCTTCGGCCCGGACTGGAACCCGGACTGGCCCGCCCAGGCCCGCCAGCGCTACGGAGACACGACGCAGTGGCAGCAGTACGCCGAACGCTCAGCCGCTCGTAGTCCGGAGGAATGGCAGGCCATCGCCGACACCATCGCCGACCTCGACCGTGCCCTCGCGGACGCGGTGGACGCCGGTGTCACCCCCGGCAGCCCGGAAGCGAACCAGCTCGTCGAGCGACACCGTGAGGTGTTCGGTTCGTACTTTCCCCTCACCAGGCGGATGCAGGTCTGCCTCGGCCGCATGTTCGAGACCGATCCGGCGTTCGCCGCCCACTACGACGGCATCCGCGCCGGCCTCGCCACGTGGTTCCGGCAGAGCATCGATGCCAGCGCACGCGCCCACGGCATCGACCCCGACACCGCCACCTGGCAGTAGCGCCGCCGGTCAGCCGGCTGCGACCAACCTCCTGACCGGGTCCGCCTAGGGGCTGACCGGCTCGGGCGTGGGCTGGGCCGGTCGGTGTCGCCAGTGGTCGAGCCATCCGGCGTCCGGGGCACCGTCGAGCACCCCGCCGTCCGGGTCGTCCCGGTAGGTGCCGCGGACCGCGTCCAGCTCCGGGCGCATGATCTCCCGGATGACCAGCGCACAGAGCACCACCACGGTGGTCAGCCGCAGCGTGGCGGCGAGCACGAAGACCCCCTCCGGGAAGACCGGCCGGGCGGTGGCCGCGCCGAGCAGTTCGCCGTAGAAGGCCGCGAAGTAGCAGACCTCGGCCGCCTGCCAGGCCAGGACGGCGCCCCACTTCGGGCGAGCCAGCACGGCCAGCGGCAGCAGCCAGAGCACGAACTGCTGCGACCACACCTTGCTGAAGATCAGGAACGCGGCGACCACCAGGAACGCGAGCTGGGCGAGCCGGGGACGGCGCGGCGCCGCCAGCGCCAGCGCGGCCACCCCGAGGCAGGCCAGCCCGAAGAGGGCGTACGTCAGCACGTTCAGGGTGGGGATGTTGACGTTGAGCCACTCGAACGGGCCGAGGTCGGTGGGGTCCGGGCTGCCCACCTTGTTGTCCAGGTAGCGGCCGATGTACCAAAGGGTGCCCCAGTCGATGGCGCGCTCGGTGTTGAGTTCGAAGAACCGGTCCCAGTTCTCCCGGTACGGGATGGCCACCGGCAGGTTGACCACCACCACGGCGACGATGGCGCTGCCGATGGCGGTCAGCGCGGCGCGTAGTCGCCCGGCGCGCAGGGCGAGCACCAGCACCGGGCCGAGGATGAACAGCGGCCACAACTTGGCGGCCCCGGCCAGGCCGAGCAGGGCGCCGGCCAGGGCGGGGCGGCTGCGCGCCCAGGCGAGCAGCCCGAACGCGGCCAGCCCGATGGCCAGCAGATCCCAGTTGACAGTGGCAGTGAGCAGCAGCGCCGGCGCGAGCGCGAAGAGCGCGGCGTCCCAGGGTCTACGGCGGCGCAGGGCGAGGATCACCGCGACGGTGGCCACCGCCAGCGCGCCGAGCACCAGCGCGTTGAGGTTGTAGAACCACTGGCCCTGGTTGAGCTCGGGATCGCCGGTGCCGAGGGCGTGCACGGGCAGGCCCAGCGCGCCCATGAGGTAACCGGTCAGCACCGGGTACTCGACGGGGTGGTCGCGGTAGGGGACCTTTCCCTCGTTGAGCCCCTCGGCGTAGTAGAGCGCCAGCACGTCGGTGTAGCAGAACCGGGTGTACTGCACGTTGTTCTGCCAGGCGCCGTCCTGGCACGGCGACTTCTGCACCCAGTGCAGGGCCAGGGTCAGGCAGACCAGGGCCAGCACGATCCGGGCGGCAGTCCAGAACCGGCGCTCTCGGCCGGCCGGCCGGTCCAGCGCCACCGCGTGGTCACCCAGCGGGCCGCCGATCAGACCGGAGAGCCCCCGGACGAACCCGTCGGAGCGGGACGGGTGGTCGGGGGCACCGGGCTCGTCGATGCCGGGCGTCGACTGCGTGCTCATGAAGGAGCATCCTGCCGTACGGGCGGCCTCCGCGTCCCGTCCCGCCCGACTTGTCGTACCCGAAACGCCGCTGGCGGCCGGTGTCGTCGTCCGGCCGTCGGCGGCGCCCGTGGGGTCAGTGCCGCTCGGTCGCGCGGGATGGGGTGGTGGGTGACAGTCCACCGCCGGTCCCGCCGTTGTCGGGTGGTGGCGGGGTGGCCGGGAGCGTCGGGATGGTAGGTGTCCCGCCGCCGTTGTCGCCGCCGTCGGGCGGGCAGCGGGGGTTCAGCACGTCCGGGCAGCCCGGCGGCGTCGACGGCTGGGTGGGCGGCGGCGACGGCGGGGCCGGCTCGGTGCCGTTGCCGGCGTCCGCGTCGCCCATCCCGGTGACGCCGGGCAGGTCGGAACTGGCCTTGCCCTTCAGCGCCGCGTCCATGTACCGCTTCCACAGCTTGGCCGGGAAGCTGCTGCCACCGATGTCGTTGCCGTCGTCGTCGACGATCGTCGGCTTCTTCGCGTCCCGGCTGCCGACCCAGACCGCTGTCGCGACGTTCTTGTCGTACCCGACCATCCAGGCGTGCGCGTTGCGCGGCGTGCCGTTGTACTCCCAGGTGCCGGTCTTGCCGGCCGCGTCCCGGCCGCCGTCCAGGTTGGCGTTGTTCTTCTCGGGAATCTCCTTCAGCACCGCGGTCACCTCGCGGGCGACCTCCGGCCGGATCCGCTGCTGTCCGCCGTCCTTGTGCAGCTGCTCCCCGGCTCCCGGCACGGCGACCCACTCGCCGGTGGTCTTGTCCTGCTTCTCCACCGACAGGACGAAGTGCGCCTTGTTGTACTTGCCGTCGTTGGCCAGGGTGGCCAGCCCGTTGGCGTGGTCGAGCACGGTGATCGGGTACTGGCCGTAGCCCACCACCCGGTCGAACCGGGTCGGCGCGAGCTCCGCCGCGTCGGAGGTGGTGAGGTCGTACGGCTTGGGCGGGTCGACGGTCCACATGGTGCCGACCCCGGCCCGCTTGGCCATCTCGACCACCCTGTCCGGGCCGATCTCGTCGGTGACGTGGAAGAACGGCACGTTGTACGACCGGATCGTCGACTCCTCCAGGGTGCACCACTTGCCGCACACGCCCGCGCCCCGGCCGGCGTTCTGCACCTTGTCCTTGAACCCTCTCGGCTTGAAGGGGGTGGCGTCCCAATGCGACTTGACCGAGATGCCGGCGTCGATGGCGGCGGCCAGGGTGTAGACCTTGAACGAGGAGCCCGGCGGATGCCCGCCGACGATGTCGCCGTTGGCGTTGGTGTTCCTGCCCGCGTAGTCGAAGTCGGCGCCGCTGTCCCCGCCGTAGTAGGCGAGCACCCGGCCGTTGCGCGGGTTGATGGAGACCGCCGCCGCCATCAGGTTCTTGGGCTGCCCGTACAGCACCGAGCCCTTCTTGTCCGGCTGGGCCGCCGCCTCCAGCGCCTTCTGCAGTTTCCAGTCGATGGTGGTCTTGATCCGGTAGCCACCGTCGCGCAGCTCGTCGACGCAGGCCGGCTTCCCCGACGCGCCGGAGTCGGAGCAGATGCCCCACTGCTCCAGCTCCTGCCGGACGTAGTTGACCACGTTGCCGCTCGGGCTCTTCACGCCGAACCCGTTGCCGTCCTTCGGCGGCGGCAGCACCTTGGGGTACTCGGTGGGCCGGTCCGGTCGGCCGGGTACGCCCAGCCAGCCCTCGGCGACCATGCCGTCGATGACGTACTGCCAGCGGGCCTGCGCGTCGGTGGGGTTGACCGCCGGGTCGTAGCCCTGGTGGGTCTGGCTGGCGACGGGCTGCTTGATGAGGGCGGCGAGCACGGCGCCCTGGGCCGGGGTCAGCTTCGCCGCCGAGGTGTCGAAGTAGGTGTGCGCCGCCGCCTCGATGCCGTACGCGCCCCGGCCGAAGTAGATCACGTTGAGGTAGTGCTGCATGATCTGCGGCTTGGTGTACTTGTCGTTCAGCTTCGAGGCGAGGATCGCCTCCTTCACCTTCCGGCCGTACGTGTCGTCCTGGAGGTTGTCGAACGCGTTCCGCGCGTACTGCTGGGTGATGGTCGAGGCGCCCTGCTTGTCACCGCCGGTGAAGTTGTTCCACGCGGCCCGGGCGATGCCCTTGTAGTCGACACCGGCGTGCTTGTAGAAGTTCCGGTCCTCGGCCGCGGCCACCGCGTCCTGCACGTGCTGCGGGATCTGGTCGATGGTGACGAACGTCCGGTTCTCGCTACCGAGCTTCGCCACGATGTTCTTGCCGTCCGCGGCGTACACGGTGGTGGAGAGCGGCAGCGGCACCTCGTTGGGCAGCACCACCCGGGTGGAGTACCAGGTGAAGCCGACGACGCCGAGCCCGGCCAGCATGATGAGGACGGCGAACCCGGCGATCAGCGTGTTCAACCGCTTCCGCTTCCGCTTGCCTGGCCGAGCCGCGGCCGGGCCGCCGGCGCCACGCCGGCCACCACCGGGACCGGTCGGCCCGACCGGCCCACCCGGTGCGCCGGTGGCCGGCGGCACGCTGGCCCGGGCCACCGGCGCCCGACCACCCACCGCCGCCGAACCCACCCGGGCTCGCCCGGCCGACGCCGCACCCACCGGGGCGGAAGCGGAACCGACCGTCGCCCGACCGGTCTGCCCACCGGAGGCCGGTGGCGCCGGAACCCGGCCCGGGATCCGGGCCCGCCCGCGTGGGGAATCGGGTTCGCCGTCCACTCCACTCGTGCTCATGAAACCGCATCCTGCCGCACGAGCGGGCTCCGCGTGCCCCCTCTCACGTCGTGGCGGGGACGCGAAACGCCGCCGGCGACCGGATCTCTCCGGCCGCCGGCGGCGTTCACGGGCTCAGTAGCCCGCTGTCGTGCGGGGTGGTGTGCTGGGCAACAGGCCTCCCCCTCCGCCGCCGCGTGGCGGGTCGAACGGGTTGGTCGGCGTGCCACCGTCGTTGCCGCCGCCGTCGTTGCCACCACCGTCGTTGCCGCCGCCGTCGTTGCCGTCGCGCGGGCAGAACGGGTTCAGCGGGTTCGGGCAGCCCGGCGGGTTCTGCGGCACGGTCGGCGGCGGTGGCGCCTCGCCGTTGCCGGACTCCGGGTCACCGACGTTGGCCGCCGGCGGGAAGTCGAGCTTCTCCTGGTAGGGCTTCCCGGTCTTGTGCGCCTCGTCCATGAACCGTTCCCAGATGGTGCCCGGCAGGTTGCCGCCACTGATCCGGGTGCCGTTCTTCATCTTGAGCGGCTTGCGCTCCTTGACGTTGCCCACCCAGACCGCGGTGGCGATCTGCGGCGTGTAGCCGACCATCCAGGCGTCGCCGTTCTCCGGGCTGTCCGGCTTCTGCTCCCAGGTACCGGTCTTGGAGGCGGCCTTCCGGCCGTCGTCGAGCCGGTGGTTGACCTGGGCCGGGTACTGCTCCAGCACCGAGGTCACGTCGGCCACCACGTCCTTCGGGATCCGCTGCTGGCCCTTGAGCTTCTCTCCGCCGCCGGGGACCTTCACCCACTTGCCAGTGTTCTTGTCCAGCTTCTCGACGCTGTAGAGGAAGTGCGCCTTGTGGTAGACGCCCTGGTTGGCGAAGGTGGCGACGCCGTTGGCGTGGTCCAGCACGGTGATCGGGTACTGGCCGTAACCGACGACGTGGAAGAACGGGCCGTTGGGGTGCGCGATCTTCTCCGGGTCGTTCTCGGTGAGGTCGTACGCCTTCGGCGGGTTGGTGTCCGACCGCCAGATGGTGCTGACCCCGGCGTCCCGGGCCATCTGGATGACCTTGTCCGGCCCGATGTCCTCGGTGACGTGGTAGAACGGCACGTTCAGCGACTTCAGGGTGGAGACCTTCAGCGTGCAGGAGTTGCCGCAGGAGGGGTTGTCCACGCCGGCGTTGCTGACCTTGAACTTGGTGCCCGGCGGGGTGAAGGCCCGGCCCTTCCAGCGCGACTCGAGCGCCTTGCCCTCCTTGAGCGCCGCCGCGAGGGTGTAGATCTTGAAGCTCGAGCCCGGCGAGTGGCCGCCCGTGACGTTGCCGTTGGAGTCGGTGTTCTTGCCGGCGTAGTCGGTGCCGGTGCCGTTGTCGCCGCCGTAGTAGGCGAGCACCCGGCCGGTCTCCGGGTGGATCGCCACCACCGCCGCCATCAGGTTCTTCGGCTGGCCGTTGAGTTCAGAGCCCTTCGCACTGCGCTGGGCCGTCTCGACCGCCGCCTTCTGGATCTTCATGTCGATGGTGGTGCGGATCCGGTAGCCACCGGCCATCAGCGCCTGGGAACAGAGCGGCTTGGCGTCGGTGACGTCGGCCTCGCTCTCGACGCAGAGGCCCTTCTCCCGCATCTCGTCCCGGACGTAGTTGATCACGTTGCCCTGGGGCGTGTTGACGCCGAAGTCGACCCCGACGCCACCCTTGTTCGGCTTCTGGATGTTCTTCGGGTACTCGGTGGGCCGCTGCGGCTTGCCGGGCGCGTCCAGCCAGCCCTCGGCGACCATGCCGTCGATGACGTACTGCCAGCGGCCCTGCGCGTCGGTCGGGTTGACCGCCGGGTCGTAGCCCTTGTGGGTGGCGGTGGCCTGCGGCTGCTTGATCAGCGCGGCCAGCACCGCGCCCTCGGCGACGGTCAGCTTGCTGGCGTCCTTCTTGAAGTACGTCTGCGCCGCCGCCTGGATGCCGTACGCGCCCCGGCCGAAGTAGATCACGTTGAGGTAGTGCTGCATGATCTGCGGCTTGGTGTACTTGTCGTTCAGCTTGGAGGCGAGGATCGCCTCCTTCACCTTCCGCGCGTACGTGTCGTCGTTCAGGTTGTCGTAGGCGTTGCGGGCGTACTGCTGGGTGATGGTCGAGGCGCCCTGCTTGTCGCCGCCGGTGAAGTTGTTCCACGCGGCCCGGGCGATGCCCTTGTAGTCGACACCGGAGTGCTTGTAGAAGTTCCGGTCCTCGGCCGCGGCCACCGCGTCCTGCACGTGCTGCGGGATCTGGTCGATAGTGACCAGGGTCCGGTTCTCCTCGCCCAGCTTCGCGATGATCGTCTTGTTGTCGTAGGCGTAGATCGTGGTCGCCTGCGGCGGGTCGGTGTCCTCGGGCAGCACCACGTTGGTGGAGTAGTAGGTGAAGCCCACGACGCCGAGACCGGCCAGCATGATGAAGACCGCGAACCCGGCGATCAGCATGTTCATCCGCTTGCGCTTGCGCGCCCGCGCCGCCGCGGCCGGGTCACCCGCGCCGCGCGCACCGCGACCGGGCCCGGCCGGCCCGCCGGGGCCACCGGGGCCACCGGGGCCACCGGGGCCACCCGGCCCGCCGGAGACCGGCGACACGCTGGCCCGAGCCACCGACGCCCGGCCACCCACGGCCGCCGAACCGCCGACCCGGGCCCGCCCGGCGGACGCCGCACCCACGGCGGCGGCACCGACCGTCGCCCGCCCGGCCGGCCCACCGGGGGCCGGGGACACCGGCACCGAGGCCCGCCCCGCGCCCGCCCGGCCACCGCCCGGCGCCGGGGAGACCGGAACCGAGGCCCGGCCGGCGCGCCCGACGGACGCGGAACCGGCCGCCGAACCGCCGCGCGGGGGGACCGCCGCCGAACCGCCGACCGAGGCCCGGCCACCGGCCGCGCCACGCGGCCCCGCCGAGGCCCGGCCGGCCGGGGCCGCACCCTCCGCGGCCGACCAACCGTTCCCCCGCGGTTCACCACCGCGGCCGTACGCGTCGTCCGCCCGTCCCGGGTCGCCGTTCTGGCCCGGGATCTGGGCCCGCCCACGCGAAGAACTGGGATCGCCGTACGAGTTCATTCCTCACACCCTGCCGGTCGCGGTGGGGCGCGGATGCGCCGCCACCGGGTTGCCGTGAGTTGAGACACCCGCCACGGCGGCACACGCGTGCCGACCAGCCGGTGTCAGTTCCGGATCAATCGGGCCATTCGGACCGAGGAGCTGTCGGTCGCCCCAGCACTCCTGCCCGGGATCAACCGATCCAGCTGGGATCACCGTTGCGCCTCTCGCCTCCGTCGATTGGCCGGCGCGGCGGCCGCGGCGTTGCCGCCCACCACGTCCTGGTCCGGCCCGCCCTCGTTGCCGCCGGTCAGCCCGTCCCGCCCGAGCAGGAACTGCTCGACGAGATGGTTCCAGTCACAGCCGAGGCACACCTCCACCACGAAAACCTGGAACTCACGCAGCGTCATCGCCAGCACGGGCAGTTCCGCCAGGGTGCGGGCCTGGCCGGCGGACTGCTTGAGTTCGTCCCCGTAAATGTAGTGGACGTGGATCAGGTTCTCGCTCCGGCAGATCGGGCACCGCTCGTCGGTCGGCTCGCCGTGGAACCGAGCAGCGTTCTTCAGGTACGGCGAGGCGTCGCAGACGTCGTAGGTGCCGACCCGCCCGGCGAGGAGCTCACGCAGCACCGCTCGCTTCTGAAGCGAGTAGTCGACGACCTGGCGCTGCGTACGCATGCGGAGAAGGGTACGCGGTCTGGCCTGACGAGGCGACCGTGGTGACCATGCGTGACGGCAGGAACTCGGATTGGGGGTTTGCCCTGATCGCGGTGAACCGCTAGCGTGCGATGTATCGGTCCGATACATCGCGGCGGTTAGCACTCCCCGCACAGGGTAAGGGAAGGATGGTCCGTGCTCGAACTCGCCATCCTCGGCCTGTTGCAGGAGTCTCCGATGCACGGCTACGAGCTGCGCAAGGAGTTGACCGCGAAGCTCGGGGCCATCCGGGCGGCGATCAGCTACGGCTCGCTCTACCCGACCCTGCGGCGGCTCCAGGCGGCGGGCTGGATCGCCGAGGCCGCCGAGACACCCGCCACCGCCGAAGAGGTTCCCGCGCTGACCAGCCGACGAGGTCGGGTGGTCTACAAAATCACCGCGGAGGGCAAGGAACGCTTCGCCCAACTCATCGCGCAGGCCGGGCCCGAGACGTACGACGACACGGGCTTCGGTGTGCACTTCGCGTTCTTCGCCCGGACCGACCAGGCGACCCGACTGCGCATCCTGGAGGGTCGCCGGCGAAAGATCGAGGAACGTCGCGAAGGGCTTCGTGACGTGCTCGGCCGGGCGGCCGAGCGCCTCGACGCGTACACCCTGGAACTGCAGCGCCACGGGCTGGAGGCCTGTGAGCGCGAGGTTCGCTGGCTGGAGGAGCTCATCGCCAACGAGCGCTCCGGCCGTGCCCCGACGGTCCCGCAGCCCGGGACGGCCGGCGGCCGACGAGAAGACACCAGCCCGCCTCCGCCTGGAGAGTCCAGGAAAGAGCGGCCGTGATGAAGAAGAAGGAGGCAGACGCTATGGGCTCCGTCCGCGTCGCCATCGTCGGTGTGGGGAACTGCGCCTCGTCCCTGGTACAGGGCGTGGAGTACTACCGGAACGCCGACCCGAACGACCGCGTCCCGGGTCTCATGCACGTCACCTTCGGCGACTACCACGTTTCGGACGTGCAGTTCGTCGCGGCGTTCGACGTGGACGCCAAGAAGGTGGGCATGGACCTCGCCGAGGCGATCGTCGCCAGCGAGAACAACACCATCAAGCTCTGCGACGTGCCGCCGACCGGCGTCACCGTGCAGCGCGGCCCGACCTTCGACGGTCTCGGGCAGTACTACCGCGAGATCATCGAGGAATCGGACGTCGAGCCGGTCGACGTGGCCAAGGCGCTGCGTGACGCCCAGGTCGACGTCGTCGTCTCCTACCTGCCGGTCGGCTCCGAGCAGGCCGACAAGTTCTACGCCCAGGCCGCGATCGACGCCGGCTGCGCGTTCGTGAACGCCCTGCCGGTCTTCATCGCCTCCGACCCGGAGTGGGCGAAGAAGTTCACCGACGCGGGCCTGCCGATCGTCGGTGACGACATCAAGAGCCAGGTCGGCGCCACCATCGTGCACCGGGCCCTGGCGAAGCTCTTCGAGGACCGCGGTGTCGAGCTGCTGCGCACGTACCAGCTCAACTTCGGCGGCAACATGGACTTCATGAACATGCTGGAGCGCAACCGCCTGGTCTCGAAGAAGATCTCGAAGACCCAGTCGGTGACCTCCCAGATCCCGCACGAGATGAGCAAGAGCGACGTGCACATCGGCCCGTCCGACCACGTGCCGTGGCTGGACGACCGCAAGTGGGCGTACATCCGGCTGGAGGGCCGCTCGTTCGGTGACACCCCGCTCAACGCCGAGCTCAAGCTCGAGGTGTGGGACTCGCCGAACTCGGCCGGCGTCATCATCGACGCGGTCCGGGCCGCGAAGATCGCGCTGGACCGGAAGATCGGCGGCCCGATCCTGTCGGCCTCGTCGTACTTCATGAAGTCCCCGCCGGTGCAGTACGCCGACCACGACGCGCACGCCGCCGTCGAGGCGTTCATCGCCGGTGAGGTCGAGCGCTGACGCGCTGACCAGCAGCACCGACGAGGGCCGGGTCCGCACGGACCCGGCCCTCGTCGCGTACGCGCCGGCTACTTCGCCCAGGACGGCTTGGTCCGCCGGGCCAGCCGCGCCCGCCGGTCCTCCGCCACCAATTCGCCGGTGGAGGGCAGAATCGACGGGTTGACGCTGCCTGCCGAGACGACGAACGCGACCACGTCCAGGATCACGTGGGTGGTCTGCTGCGCGTGCACGGAGATCTGGTCGACCAGCGGGTTGATCCCGGTCAGGAAGAAGTTCGACAGGGTCTGGCCGGCCTGGAAGTTGATCGTCGAGAAGGCCGGCGGACGCTGGCCCGGGTCCGGGTAGATCTGCAGGAAACCGGCGGCGAGCGCGCCGGTGACGGTCACGTTGCCGTACACGGCCTCGCCCAGGTGTACGTAGTCGTCCAGGTTGACCTGGATCGTGCGGCCGCGCAGCAGCCGGCCCGCGCTGTCCAGGTTGCCGGCGGCGTTCACGATGCGGGCCCGACCGGCGGCGGTCCGGGTGTCGATCACGCGCTGCGGCACGACCGGCACCAGCTCGTTCGAGTTGGCGTTCGTCCGGACGTACTCGACGAAGTTGCCCTCCATGGGTGGCAGGCCGGGGCTGGTGACCGCCCAGATCGTTCCGGAGGTGTCCATCGACACCGAGCCCACCTCGGATTTCCAGCCGAGGCCCCGCCCGGTCGGCGTCAGCCGCAGGGCCGGACCGGAGAACGGGATGCCGTCCGGGTCGGCCTCGACGGCGGTGTTCTCCAGCCGCAGCGGCGCGGAGGTGAGAGAGCCGCCGCGCAGCGTGGTGGGCGTGCCCGCCTCGTTGACGCGCCCCTGCAGCACGGGGTCGCCCGGCGCGGCCTGCGCCGGGCCGGCGGCGGCCGCGCCCACTGCGGCGGCGCCGGCGAGGCCGGCGGCGACGGTGCCCGCCCTGCGCAGCAGGTGACGACGGTCGACGGCGTGGTCCTGGTCATTGCTCACGATGAATCCCCCGTGTCGTGGGTGCGAGTGGCGCCCCGTCGGTACGGCTGATCGAGGTCGCTCTGTGCCAGCAAGACGTCCGACCAACCGCGAAGGTTGCGGTCGATCCCGCCGCTATCGGATTCAGGACCAGGCGCGGCGCAGGGCGACCCCCGCCTCCATCTCCAGCAGCTTCACCTTGCGCGGCAGTCCGCCGCCGAAGCCGACCAGCTTTCCGCCCGCGCCGACGATCCGGTGGCACGGCACGATGACCGGGATCGGATTGCGGTTGCAGGCCACCCCGACCGCCCGGGCAGCGCCGGGATCGCCCACCCGCCGGGCCACCTCGCCGTAGGTGAGCGTGCCGCCGTACGGGATGCGGGTCATCTCCCGCCACACCGCCCGCTCGAAGTCGGAGCCCCGCGGCACCGACACCGGCAGGCCGAACTCGGTCAACTCGCCGGCGAAGTAGGCGCGCAGCTCCGCGACCGCGCGGCGGGAGGTCTCGTCGCCCGGCTCGTCGGCGGCGCCGGGGACCCGGCCGAAGTGCGTACCGCGGACGCTGTCGTCGTCGGTGGCCACGGAGAACTCCCCGATCGGCGAGTCGAGCACGGTCCAACGCATCCACCCATTGTCGTCCACCGGTCCGACAGACCGCGCCGACAGCCACCAGGTGACCATCGCCACCGGGGTGGCGTTCGCGGCGTTCGGTGTCGTCGGGCAGCTCGCGGCCGACCTCTTCACCGCTCTCCTCGCGGTGGCCTTCCTGATGCTGGCCGGCTTCACCGCCGCCGGCGTGAACGGTGCCCGGGTCGCCTCCTGGGCCTGCGGGCCGTTCCTCGTCTGCTGCGCCGCCGTCGGCATCCTCCGTACGCCCCGGCCGCTCTCCTTCATCTACTCTCCGGACGACCTGGACCGGATCGGCGAGCTGGCGCGGGAGCGGATGCCCGACTGGCTGGAACCGCTGCTGGTGCTGTTGAGCGCCGGCGTACCGCTGGCACTGCTGGTCGCGTTGCTCCTGCTCGCCCTTCCGCCGGCGAACGCCTTCTTCCGGCGGCCTGTTTCGGTCGGGCCGGGCTGGCACGTGCAGGCGGGCGACTGGGTTCCAGGGCCGCCCGCCCGGAGCTGACGCCGGCCCGGGTGCCGGCTGGCACTCAGAGCAGGGTGACGCCGAGCAGCAGCGCCCCGGCGACGAGGCAGACCCCGCCGGCCACGGTGAGCCAGATCAGCTTGTTGGGCCGGGTGTCCTGCGGTCGGACCACCGAGAGGAAGAAGCCGAGCGGCATCAGGATCGGCGCCGCGACCAGGAGCGACCGGATCAGCGTGCGGGTGCCGTCGGACGCGTCGGCCTGGTCGACGTAGGGCAGCACGGCGAGCGCGAAGAGCACCAGCACCCCGGCGTGGGCGTGCCCGGCGGTCCACAGCCCCCGGCGGACCGGGTTGTCCAGGTAGCCGGCCTTACGCCGGGCCAGGTGGGTGAGCAGGGTGAGGCCGCCGTACGCGACCGCGACCACGGTGATCAGCAGGATGCCGGCGGTGGTGCGGGTTGCCTCGGACATGGGGACACCTCCGTCTTGTCATTGTCAAGATTGGCCGATCGCCGCAATCTTGTCAACAGCTAGATTCGTTCGCGGACAACCGTCGCGACCCGACGGAACGTTGCGCGGGATCGATACCGTGCGGTTCGTGGCGACGGGGACCCTGCTCTTCCTCATCATCGGCGGCATCGGCGTCGGAGTGCTGGCGCTCGCCCTGCTCGGCACCGAGCTGCTCCACTTCGGTCAACCCGAACTGGACGGTCCGGTGTCGGTCGAGGCGGTCGCCGGGTTCACCGGGGCGCTCGGCTTCGGCGCCGCGATCGTCAACGAACTGGTCGGCGGGGGCACCACCGGCGCGATCGCGGTGGCGGTGGCCGGTGGGCTCCTCGCGGCCGTGCCCACCGCGTGGGTGGCGGCCCGGCTCGGCCGGGCGGCCCGCGACATGCCGACCGACGCCACCCCCAACCGCCACCACCTGGTCGGCGCGCTCGGCCTGGTGGTCACCCCGGTGCCGGTCGACGGCTACGGCGAGGTCCGGGTACGCGTGGCCGGCCAGCCGGTCAAGCTCAACGCCCGGGCCGACCGGCCGATCCCGGTCGGCGCCCAGATCTTCGTGGTCGAAGCGCTGAGCGAGACCAGCGTGCACGTCGAGACCTACTGAACCCCCTCATAAAAGAAACGGGACGGTCACATGCCCCTACTCATCGCCATCGGCGGCGCGGTCCTCCTCGTCCTCGTGCTCATCCTCTTCGTGCTCTCCCGGATCAAGGTCGCCGGGCCGAACGAGGCCTTCATCGTCACCGGCCGCAAGGGCCGCACCACGCAGACCGCCGACGGCGCCCGGTCGACCGACATGTCCGGGCAGAAGGTCGTGCTCGGCGCCTCGGTCTTCGTCCTGCCGGTGGTACAGAAGCTCCAGTCGCTCGACCTGTCCAGCCGGCGGATCGACGTCGGCATCAAGGGCGCGGTGAGCAAGCAGGGCATCCGCACCGAGCTGCACGGGGTCGCGATCGTCAAGGTCGGCGGCACCGAGGACGCCATCCGCGCGGCCGCCCAGCGCTTCCTGCACCAACAGGACGAGATCGAGGACTTCACCCGGGAGGTGCTCGCCGGCGCGCTGCGCTCGATCGTCGGCCGGCTCACCGTCGAGGAGGTCATCCGGGACCGGGCGGCGTTCGCCAGCGCGGTGGCCGAGGAGGCCGAGCACTCGATGACCAACCAGGGCCTGGTGCTGGACACCTTCCAGCTCCAGGACATCCTGGCCGAGGGCTCCTACCTGCAGGACCTGGGCCGGCCGGAGGCGGCCCGGGTGCTCAAGGACGCGGCCATCGCGGAGGCCCGGGCGCGACAGCAGGCGGAGCAGGAGCGGCTGCTCGCCGAGGAGGCGATCGCCGAGGCCAACCGGAACCTGGCGCTCAAGCAGGCCGCCATCCAGGCGGAGATCGACGCGGCCAAGGCGAAGTCCGCCGCCGCCGGTCCGCTCGCCCAGGCCGAGCGGGACCAGGCGATCCTCTCCGAGCAGCAGAAGGTGGCCGAGCGCAACGCCGAGCTGAAGCAGCGCCAGCTGGACACCGAGGTGCGCAAGCCGGCGGACGCCGCCCGGTACAAAGTCGAGCAGGAGGCCGAGGCGGCCCGCAACGCCGCGGTGCTGAACGCCGACGCGCAGCGGCAGGCGGTCATCGCCGCCGCCCAGGCCGCCGCCGAGCAGGCCCGGCTCACCGGTGAGGGCGAGCGGGCCCGGCGGGCCGCGCTGGCCGAGGCGAACGCGATCGAGGGCGCCAAGGAGGGCGAGGCCGAGCAGCGGCGGCGCTCCGCGATCGCCGAGGCGGTCGAGCGGGAGGGCCAGGCCGAGGCCGCGGCCATCCTGGCCAAGGGGCAGGCGGAGGCCGACGCGATGGCCCGCAAGGCCGAGGCGTTCGCGGCGTACGGCGAGGCGGCCGTGCTGGACCTGCTGGTCAAGGTGCTGCCGGAGGTGGTCGAGGCGGCCAGCGCCCCGATCGGCGCGATCGACAAGATGACCGTCATCTCCACCGACGGGGCGTCCTCGCTGACCAAGTCGGTGGCCGGCAACGTGGCGCAGGGGCTCCAGCTCGGCAGCGACCTGACCGGCATCGACCTGGCCGGCCTGCTCGCGAAGCTCGGCTCGGCGTCGTCGGCCGGCAACGGCAAGCCGGCGGTGGACGGCACCGCGGTCGAGGCGAGGTAGCGCCGACCGTACGGCGAAGGGCGCCGCTCCCGGCATCGGGGCGGCGCCCTTCGCGTCGGCTCAGTCGCGCAGGCCCTCGTCGCGGGCCCAGCGCAGCAGCTCGGCCTCGGCCGTCTCGCGGTCCAGCGGGCCGCGCTCCAGACGCAGGTCCTTCAGGTGCTTCCAGGCGCGTCCGACCACCGGTCCCGGCGGTACGCCGAGCAACTCCATGATCGCGTTGCCGTCCAGATCGGGGCGGACCCGGGCCAGGTCCTCCTCGGCGGCGATCCGGGCGATCCGCTCCTCCAGCGCGTCGTAGTCGGCGGCGAGCTGGGCCGCCTTGCGCCGGTTACGCGTGGTGCAGTCCGACCGGGTGAGCTTGTGCAGCCGCGGCAGCAGGTCACCGGCGTCGGCGACGTAGCGGCGCACCGCCGAGTCGGTCCACTCGCCCCGGCCGTAGCCGTAGAACCGCAGGTGCAGCGCGACCAGCGCGGTCACCTGGGCGGTGACGTCCTTCGGGTAACGCAGCGCCTTCATCCGCGCCTTGGTGAGCCGGGCGCCGACCACCTCGTGGTGGTGGAAGCTCACCCGGCCGTCCGGGCCGACCGCCTTGGTCGCCGGCTTGCCGATGTCGTGCATCAGCGCGGCCATCCGCAGCACGAAGTCGCAGCCGTCCTCCTCGTACGAGACGGCGTTGCTCACCACGGTCAGGGTGTGCTCGTAGACGTCCTTGTGCTGGGCGTGCTCGTCGATCTCCAGCTTCAACCCGGTCAGCTCCGGCAGGAACCGGTCGGCCAGCCCGGTGTCGACCAGCAGCCGCAGCCCGGTGACCGGGTCGGCGCCGCAGAGCAGCTTGGTGAACTCGTCGCGGATCCGCTCGGCGGTGATCCGGTCCAGGTCGGCGGCCATCCGGGTCATCGCCGCGTGCACGTCGGGGTGCACCGCGAACCGCAGCTGGGCCGCGAACCGGGCGGCCCGGAGCATCCGCAGCGGGTCGTCCCGGAACGACTCCTGCGGCGACGCCGGGGTGCGGATCACCTTGGCCGCCAGATCGGCCAGCCCGCCGTGCGGGTCGGTGAACCGGTGCTCGGGCAGGCTGACCGCCATCGCGTTGATGGTGAAGTCCCGCCGCTTCAGGTCCTCGGTCAGGTCCGTGCCGTAGGTGACCACCGGGTTCCGGGTGACCTGGTCGTACGCCTCGGCGCGGAAGGTGGTGATCTCCAGCCGCAGCCCGCCGCGCTGGGCGCCGATGGTGCCGAACTCGCGGCCGGTCTCCCAGATCGACTCGGCCCAGCCCCGGACGATGCGCAGCGTCTGGTCGGGCAGCGCGTCGGTGCAGAAGTCGAGATCCTCGCCGAGCCGGCCGAGCAGGGCGTCCCGTACCGAGCCGCCCACCAGGTGCAACTCGTGACCGGCCTGTGCGAACCGGCGGCCGAGCTCGTCGGCGACCGGCGAGACCCGGAGCAGTTCGGCGACGGCGTTGCGCTGCGCGGCGGTGAGTTCGCGGCGGTCGGCGGCACGGGGAGCGGAGGCTTCGGACATGGGATCGCCAGCCTATCGGTCCCGGTGCGGATGTCCTCCGCCGGGCGCGGGTAGCGGGTGTGCGTTGACTATCGTCATGCTCGTGCGGGCCGGTGCCGGTTCCGAATACCCCTTGGAGGCGAGAAGATGAGCGGCGGGCTCTACCGCAGCGCGAACGCCACGGGTGACGGCGGCGGTCGGCCTCCGGCGGACGGCGCCACCTTCATCTCGGCGGAGCCGCTCAACCAGCCGGCGATGGAGTCGACCGCCCCGCCGCCGGAGCAGGTGGCCGAGGGCAGCGCCGCGGCCAACAGCGCGGTGATGGCGATCGGCAGCCTGGTCAGCCGGGGTACCGGGTTCCTGCGCACGCTGGCGCTGACCGCCGCGCTGGGTGGCGCGCTGGTCGGTGACGCGTACACCACCGCCCAGATCCTGCCCGGGATGGTCTACGAGTTCCTGCTCGGCGGCATCCTCACCAGCGTGCTGATCCCGGTGCTGGTGCGCCGGCGCAAGGCCGACGCCGACGGCGGTCAGGCGTACGCCCAGCGGCTGCTCACCCTCGCGGTGGTGACTCTCGCCGCGGCCGCGCTGCTGGCGACGCTTTCAGCAATGTGGCTGACCATGCTGTACACCAGCGACAACCGCGGCGACGAGTACCGCGAGCTGGTCACCTACCTGTCGTACCTGATGTTGCCGATGATCTTCTTCACCGGCCTCAGCGCGCTGATCAGCGCGGTGCTCAACACCCGGGGGCACTTCGCCGCCCCGATGTGGGCGCCGATTCTGAACAACCTCGTGGTGATCGCGACCGCCGGGCTCTACATCGCGATCTTCGGTGCGGAGATCATCCGCCCGGAGGAGATGACCGCCGGGCGGATCCTGCTGATCGGCGGCGGCACGCTGCTCGGTGTCGGGATCCAGGCCGCGGGTCTGCTGCCGGCGCTGCGCAAGGTCGGTTTCCGGTGGCGGTTCCGGTTCGACTTCCGCGCCCTCGGCCTGCGCGAGTTGGGTCGCCTCGGCGCCTGGATGTTCTGCTACGTCGCGGTCAGCCAGATCGGCCTGATCGTGCTCTTCAACCTGCTGAACCGGGCGGGCGACGGGGACGCCGGCGCGCTGATCTACAACAACGTCTTCCTGCTGCTGATGATGGCGCACGGCATCATCGCGGTCTCCATCATCACCGCGCTGATGCCCCGGATGAGCGCGGCCGCCGCCGACGGCCGGTACGCCGACCTCGCCGCCGACCTGTCCCGGGGCACCCGCACCGTCTCGGCGGTGCTCGCCCCGATCGCCGTCTGCTACGCGGTGCTGGCCACGCCGCTGTCGGTGACGCTGTTCCGCTACGGCGCGTTCAGCGACGACAACGCCGCCGACACCTCGCTGGTGCTACTGGTGGCCGCGCTGGCGCTGGTTCCGTTCGCGA
The DNA here is from genome assembly GCF_900090235.1 of Micromonospora echinaurantiaca. Lineage (NCBI taxonomy): Bacteria > Bacillati > Actinomycetota > Actinomycetes > Micromonosporales > Micromonosporaceae > Micromonospora > Micromonospora echinaurantiaca. The sequence goes on from NZ_LT607750.1 coordinate 6,331,781, forward strand.
TCAGCCAGCTGTTCACCTTCGCCTTCTACGCGCTCCCCGACACCCGCACGCCGGCGCTGATCAACATTCCGGTGGTGGCGTTACGGATCGGCGTCCAGATCATCCTCTTCGCCGCCTTCGCCGCCCACTTCGCGGCCGCCGGGATGATGATCGGCAACGCGATCTCCTACCTGGCCGCGGCGATCGCCTCCGCCTGGCTGCTCCGGCCCCGGGTCGGCCGGATCGGGCTCGGCGCGATCATGCGTACGCTGGCCCGGGTCGCGGTCGCCGCGCTCGGTGCGGCGCTGGTCGGCCTGCTGGTGGTCGCCCTGCTGCCCGGCGACGACACGCCGAGCCGCGCGCAGGCGCTGGCCCAGTTGGTGATCGGCGGCGCGGTGATCGGCGGGACCTATCTCGGCCTGGCCATGGCGCTGCGGATCGGTGAGATCACCGAGGTGGTCGGGATGGTCCGGCGCCGGCTGAGCCGCTGAGCCCCACCGCCCGGCCCTACCCGCCGGTACGGTGCGTGACGGTGGATCACCAGCCTGGGGATGCGCCTGTGGATAACTCCGCGATTCCCCGCTCAGTCACCGGATCGGGCTGTGGATAACCAGCCGGACGGCTGAGTATGGTGCCCCGATCGTGGGGGAACCCCGGGACGTCGGCGTGGCCGCGACACCGGTCCGGCCCCTGCGTCGAGCCCTTGCGGTCTACCTCTAGATTGGCTAGTACATGTGCCAGCAACGTGGTCGACAACGGTCGTAACCGGACGAGCCCGTCTACTCCCGAAACCCTCGCCGGGTCCGGCGGGAAGATGACATGTCGGGGAGACGGTCCAGCCGGGTAAGGTCGCTCTCGACGGGTACGGCAGGCACCGGCGCTCGCGTCGACCCCGGTCGGCCGGCCCTTGAAAGACAGAGCGGGAAGCCACATGCCCAGCAGCGCGGGTCCATCGATCGACACGATCACCGAGGGAGGACGGGTGACCCAGGTCGGCGAGGGTCAGGACGCGGACGAGAGCGCTCCTCCGGTCATGACCTTCGGTGCTCCCACGGCCGGTGAGATCCTCGCCGAGCGTTACGAGCTGGTCGAGCACATCAACAACGACAGCGCGGGCCGGCTGGTCTGGCGCGGGGTCGACGTCGTACTGCGCCGTCCCGTCGCGGTCGTGCTGCGCTACCCGGGTGGCGACTCCGCCACCGAGATGCTCCAGGCCGCCGTCGCGGCGAGCCGGGTCATCCACCCCAACCTGGTCGGTGTCTACGACGCGATCGACGAGGGCGAGCGGGCGTACGTGGTCCGCGAGTGGGTCGACGGTCGGTCGCTGCGCGAACTGGCCGCTGATGGCCCGCTCGACGGAGCCCGGGCCACCACCATCGGCAACGCCGTCGCCAGTGCGCTCGCCGCCGTGCACGCCACCGACATGGTGCACGGCAACGTCCACCCCGGCACGGTGATGATCAGCGACGACGGCCGGGTGGTGCTGGCCGACGCCCGCACCGACGGTGACGACAGCCAGGAGAGCGACATCCGGGCGGTCGGCGGCATCCTCTACTTCGCGCTGACCGGGCACTGGCCGCACGCCGAGGCCCCGCTGCGCGGCGCCACCGCCGGCCACGGGCGGGCCGCCATCCCCGACGCCGTCCGGGACGCGACCGGTGCGCTCGCCGCTCCCCGGCAGGTCCGGGCCGGTGTGCCGGCGTACCTCGACGACCTGACCATGGACCTGCTCGACGCCGAGGTCGCGCCGCCGTCCTCGGACGTGCTGGCGGCGGAACTGGCCCGACTCGACGTGCCCGCCGACGACCACTACCTGGACAACAGCGGCCCGCTGCGCTTCGCCGCGGACACCGGTGACGAGCCGTCGCCGCTGGCCGCCGCCGGTGGTCGCAAGGTGGCCATCGGCATCGCCGGCCTGCTCGCCGTCGCCCTGGTCGGCCTGCTGATCGGCATCAGCGCGCTGGGCGGCGACGACAAGGATCCACAGACCAACCCGGTCGCCCAGCCCACCTCCAGCGCCCCCGCCGACGACGCCAGTCCGGCCCCCGCCGTGGGTCCGATCAAGATCAGCAAGGCCCAGATCATCGACCCGGACGGTGACCGGACCGAGGTGAAGGACGCCGACAAGGTGTTCGACGGTGACGAGGACGAGGGCTGGGAGACGCAGACCTACCGGCGGGCCGCCAACTTCGGCAACCTCAAGAAGGGCATGGGGGTCTGGGTCGACCTCGGCTCCGAGCGCAGCGTGAAGTCGGTGCAGGTCCTCCTCTCCGCCCAGGGCGCCTCCGCCCAGCTCTTCCACGGCACCACCGAACACCCGTCGACCAAGTCGGGCGACGCCCAACTCGTCGCCGAATACCAGCAGAAGCCGGTCGGCCGGGCGTTCGAGGAGCACGACGGCACCACCATGACCTTCACCGGCTTCGACGCCGAGCAGAAGTACCGCTACCTGCTGTTCTGGATCACCGAGCTGCCGGACAGCGACGGCGGCTACAAGCTCGGCGTGCAGGAGATCAAGGTCCAGGGTTCGTGAGCCGCTCGTCGCACCCCGGGCATCGCCTCCGCCGGACGCGATGATGACCGGGCACGGCGAGCGGGCGGACGGGTCGGCGGGCACCACGGGTGGCCCGCCGCTCGCGTCGTCACCGGCCGAGGCCAGCGACCTGGACCTGCTGCACGCCCACGTGGCCGGTGACCGGGACGCCTTCGCCGAGCTGTTCCGCCGGCACCGTGACCGGCTCTGGGCGGTGGCCCTGCGTACCCTCGGCGACCGGGAGGAGGCCGCGGACGCCCTCCAGGACGCGCTGCTCTCGGCGCACCGCGCCGCGGCCCGCTTCCGCGGCGACTCCGCCGTCACCACCTGGCTGCACCGGATCGTGGTCAACGCCTGCCTGGACCGGATCCGGCGCCGGCAGGCCCATCCGACCGTGCCGCTGCCGGACGGGGTGCGCGACCGGGAGTCCGGCTCGGCCACCGGCGGTGTCGAGCCGGCCGCGCCGGCGCCGGACCACGACACCGCGCTGGTCGTCCGCGACGCGCTCGCCGCGCTGCCGGTCGAGCAACGGGCGGCGCTGGTCCTGGTCGACGTCCAGGGCTACCCCGTGGCCGAGGTCGCCCGGATGCTCGGCGTGGCCGAGGGGACGGTGAAGAGCCGGTGCGCCCGGGGCCGGGCGCGGCTGGCCACGATGCTCGGTCACCTCCGGCCGCGACCCGCCGCCCGGCCGGGACCGCCGGCGGGTGGGCCGGAGCCGGACGTGCCGGGTGTCACCCTCGGGAACCCCCGGGCTCCCGAGGGCGTCGGATCGGGGTCGGGACGGTCCCGGCGGGATGCCAACCAGGAGGACGCGTGAGCGCCGGGGGCTTCAGCGAGGTCGACCACGACCTGCTCGCCGACTACGTCGGCGGGGCGCTGGACGGCACCCCCGAGGAGGCAAGCGTCGCCCGGCTGGTCACCGAGGACCCGGCCTGGTCCGAGGCGTACGCGCTGCTGGCCGCCGCGGTGGCCGGTGTCCGCGCCGACCTGGCCGGCTGGGGCGAGTCGCCGGAGCCGATGCCGCCGGCGGTGACCGACCGGATCCTGACCGCCCTCGCCGCGCAGCCCGCCGACGTGCCGGCCGACGATGCTCCGGCCGACTCCGCCGCGGCGACGAGGTCGCGCCCGGTCACCGCCGACCCGGACTCCGGGGGCGCACCGGTGGTCGTGCCGGCGCAGCCGGTGGGCGGCTCCGGACGGCGGCCGGCCAGCGTACCTCGATCGGAACCGGGGCGGGGCGCGGCGACCGGCCCGGGCCGGCGGCGGCGCCGGTTCAGCCGGCTCGCCGGTCCGGTCGCGGTGGCCGCGGTGTCGATCGCCGCGGTCGGGCTGGGGGTGAACCAGCTCGCCGGCGGCCGGGCGGAGGACGGCGCGGCGGGAACGGCGCTGAGCGACAGCGCCGGCCGGGCCACCCCGGAGGTGGCCGGTCCGGTGGTGGCCGGCGCCACCACCGCACCGCTGCACAGCGGGACGGACTACAGCCCGCAGACGCTCGGCGGTGCCCTGTCGACGATGAAGGCCGTGCCGTTCGGCAGCGGCGCCCCGGCCGGCGTGGACGCGGAGGGCGGGCGGATGGCCGCCCCGGGCAACCTCGACCGGCTCGGTGACCAGGCCGCGCTGGCCGCCTGCCTCGGCGACATCGGCACCGAGCACGGGTCGGGGCCGCTGGTGGTCGAGCTGGTCGACTACGCCCGGTTCCTGGGGCAGCCGGCGCTGGTGGTGCGCTTCACCGACGGTTCCGGTGCCCGGTGGGCCTGGGTGAGCGGACCCGAGTGCGGTGTCCCCGGATCTGGCGCGGACACCCGGTACCGCACGCGGGTAGGGTGAAATCGCGGCCACCGGGCGTTTGACCGTCCACGTGACCTGACCCACCGGATGACCGGCTCGGGAATCCCCGGTTCGTACGATGACGTTCTGGAAGTCAGCTGCCGGCACCCCCGAGGCGTCGGCACTCGGATCGGCATCGGTGCGCGTGCCGATGGCGAACACACACAATCGGGAGACGGCAGTGGACGAGGTCCGCAACCTGATCATCATCGGCTCCGGGCCGGCCGGCTACACGGCGGCGGTCTACGCCGCACGCGCCAACCTCAAGCCGCTGGTCATCGAGGGCGTGCAGTCCGGCGGCGCGCTGATGACGACCACCGAGGTGGAGAACTTCCCCGGCTTCGCCGACGGCATCCTCGGTCCCGAACTCATGGACAACATGCGCAAGCAGGCCGAGCGGTTCGGCGCCGAGTTCCTCACCGACGACGTCACCCGGGTCGAGCTGGTGGACACCGGCGACGTCGGCTCGGGGGCGACCAGCACGGTCTGGGTCGGCGAGACTGCCTACCGCGCCCGCGCGGTCATCCTCGCCACCGGCTCCGCCTGGCGTCCGCTGGGCGTACCGGGTGAGCAGGAGTACCTGGGCCACGGTGTCTCCTCCTGCGCCACCTGCGACGGCTTCTTCTTCCGCAACCAGAACATCGTGGTGGTCGGCGGCGGCGACTCGGCGATGGAGGAGGCCAGCTTCCTCACCCGGTTCGCCGACTCGGTGACCATCATCCACCGCCGGGACTCGTTCCGGGCCAGCAAGATCATGGCCGACCGGGCGATGAGCAACGAGAAGATCAAGGTCGAGTGGAACACCGTGGTCGAGGAGATCCTCGGCGCCGACGGCAAGGTCTCCGGCGTACGGCTGCGCAACGTGCACACCGGTGAGACGAAGGTGCTCGACGTCACCGGCGTCTTCGTGGCGATCGGCCACGACCCGCGCAGCGAGCTCTTCCGGGGGCAGGTGGAACTCGACGCCGAGGGGTACGTGAAGGTCGAGGCGCCCAGCACCCGCACCAGCGTGCCCGGTGTCTTCGCCGCCGGCGACCTGGTCGACCACACCTACCGGCAGGCGATCACCGCCGCCGGCACCGGCTGTGCGGCCGCCTTGGACGCCGAACGCTTCATCGCCACGCTGCAGGGCTGAACAACCAGTTACACATCCCGGAGGAGGGTCATAGATGGGTGCAACCAAGTCGGTCACCGACGCGAGCTTCGCGGCCGACGTGCTGAAGTCCGACAAGCCGGTGCTGGTGGACTTCTGGGCCGAGTGGTGCGGGCCGTGCCGCAAGGTCTCGCCGCTGCTGGAGGAGATCGCCGGCGAGATGGGTGACCAGGTCACCATCGTCAAGCTCAACATCGACGAGAACCCGGAGACCGCCCGGACCTACCGGGTGATGTCGGTGCCGACCCTCACCGTGTTCAAGAACGGCGAGCCGGTGCAGTCGATCGCCGGGGCCAAGCCGAAGGGCGAACTGGTCAAGCTGATCGAATCCGCGCTCTGAGCAGCATAAACACCACTTTTCCGACCCCGCGCCCGGCTGATGCCGGGCGCGGGGTTCGTCTTTTCTCCGACGGCCGCACCTCGGCCTCGGAGAACGCATAACCTCAAGCCGGGGCCCGGTGGCCGGCGCCCCGGCAACCCGTCAACGAGGCGAGCACCTCCGTCGCCAGTCGCGGTCCGGTGACCGCGGGGCCCGGCCAGCCAGCATCCGCGCAGAGGGGGTCGTGCGTGCGTCCGATCCGACCCGGAGACCGTGGACCCGCGGTGACGGAGATCCGTCTGGTGCTCTCCGGCCTCGACCTGCTCAGCCCGTCGCCCGGGCCGGGCGACGAGTTCGACCCCCAGACCGAACGGGCCGTGCGGGCCTTCCAGCAGTCCCGTGGGCTGAGCGTGGACGGTCGGGTGGGTGCGGAAACCTGGCGGGCCCTCGACGCGGCCCGCTGGCGGCTCGGCGCCCGCACCCTCTACCACGCGGTGCCCGAGCCGCTCACCGGCGAGGACGTCCGGTCGCTCCAGGAACGGCTGCTGGAGATGGGCTACGACGTGGGTCGCGCGGACGCCATCTACGGCATCCGGACCGCCCGGGCGGTCGCCCAGTTCCAGCGGGAGGTCGGGCTGACCCCGGACGGCTCGTGCGGCCCGCACACCATGAACGCACTACGCCGGCTGGGCCGCAAGGTGGTCGGCGGCCGGCCGCAGTGGCTGCGGGAGTCGGACGCGATCCGGCAGTCCGGGCCGACGCTGGTCGGCAAGACGGTGGTGATCGACCCGGGGCACGGTGGCACCGACCCGGGCGTGGTGGTGCTGGACGGACCGCTGCGTTGGACCGAGGCGGACCTGGTGCACGACCTGGCCAGCCGGCTGGAGGGGCGGCTCGCCGCGTCCGGCGTCCGGGTGCAGCTGACCCGCGGCCCGTCGCCGCGTACCTGCCTGCCCGACGTCGACCGGGCCCAGCTGGCGAATTCGCTCGGTGCCGACGTGTTCATCTCGCTGCACACCGACGGGCACGCCAACCCGGCCGCCGAGGGGGTCGCCACCTACCACTACGGCACCAACAACGGCGTGACCTCGGCGACCGGGGAGCGGCTGGCCGGGCTGGTGCAGCGGGAGATCGTGGCGCGCACCGGGCTGCGGGACTGCCGTACCCACGCCAAGGCGTGGGACCTGCTGCGGCTGACCCGGATGCCGGCGGTCCGGGTCGAGGTCGGCTACCTCACCTCGCCGGCCGACCGGGCCCGGCTGGTGGATCCCCGGTTCCGGGACCGGGTGGTCGAGGCGATCGTGGCCGGGGTGCAGCGGATGTACTTCCCGATCGAGCGGGACGTGCCGACCGGCTCGATCGACGTGAGCGAACTGCGGGCGGTGGTGGCCGCCGGCACGGTGGTGGACTGAGCCGGGCGGGGCTCCGGTGGTGAGCCGGGCGGGGCTCCGGTGGTCAGCCAGCGATCGAGGAGCGGGTGGCCGGGGCCGGCCGGACCGGCCGCAGCAGGGTCTCCGGGCTCATCGAGCCGAGCAGCTTCTCCAGCGCGTACTCGACGTCGGACTTCCAGCTGAGCGCGGTCCGCAGCTCCAGGCGGAGCCGCGGGAAGCGCGGATGCGGACGGACCGTCTTGAAGCCCACCGAAAGGAAGAAATCGGCAGGAGCCAGGCAGCCACCGGTCGGATCCTCGGCGTCGCCGAACTTGGCGTCACCGAACGCCTCGATCGCCTTGATCCCGCGCTTGGTGAGGTCCCGCGCCACGCCCTGGACCAGCATCCGACCCAGCCCACCACCGGCGAAGGCGGGGACCACGTTGGCCGTCATCAGCAGCGCGGCGTCGGCCGAGACCGGCGAGGTGGGGAAGGCCATCGAGCGGGGCACGTAGGCGGGCGGGGCGTACATGACGAAGCCGGCCGGCATGCCGTCGACGTAGACCAGCTTGCCGCAGGAACCCCACTCCAGCAGCGTCTGGGAGACCCAGGCCTCCTTCTCCAGACCCGGGTCACCGGCCGCGCAGGCTCGGTCCGCGGAGACCGGATCGAGCTCCCAGAAGACGCACTGCCGGCAGGGGCGGGGCAGGTCCTCCAGCGTGTCCAGGGTCAGACTGACCAGACGTCGCGACATTGGCGCATCCCCACACTAGGCTCGGTGGTGAACCGGCACGGAACGACCCCGCCGCCTTCCTGCCCCCGACCAGCGATCGTACGCCGCGAACGGACGTCAGGGGAGAGGACGCGCGAAACCCCACTCCCGGGTGACCGCCCACCAGGTCCGGCATGTGGAAGCCCGGCACCGGGGCGACGCCATCCGGGCGCGAGCCGACTACGATCGACAGTCGGCGTCCCCTGTCGCCCATGGTCGCCGGTGTCCGGGGTACCCGGGACGGAAGCCACCCGAGCGGCCATCGAGGTGATGTCATGACCGGCACGACACTCGACGACTACACCGACCGGTACGCCCGGCGGGTCCGGGGCATGACCGCCTCCGAGATCCGCGCGCTCTTCGCGGTGGCCAGCCGGCCGGAGGTGGTCTCGCTCGCCGGTGGCGCCCCCTACATCGCGGCCCTGCCGCTGGACGCGGTCGGCGAGATGCTCGGCCGGCTCGGCGCCGAGCACGGCACCACCACCCTCCAGTACGGCATCGGGCAGGGCACCCCGGAGCTGCGCGAGCGGATCTGCGAGGTGATGGCGCTCTCCGGCATCGACGCGGCCTGCGGCGCCTCCCCGGAGGACGTGGTGGTCACCGTCGGCGGTCAGCAGGCGCTCGACCTGGTGGCCCGGCTCTTCCTCGACCCGGGTGACGTGGTGCTCGCCGAGGGGCCGACCTACGTCGGCGCCCTCGGGGTGTTCCAGGCCGCCCAGGCCCAGGTGGTGCACGTGCCGATGGACGACGACGGGCTGATCCCGGAGGCGCTCGAGGTGGCCATCGCCGAGCAGGCGCGCGCCGGCCGCCGGGTGAAGTTCCTCTACACCATCCCGACCTACCAGAACCCGACCGGCGTCACGCTGACCGAGGAGCGGCGGGAGCGGGTGCTCGACATCTGCGAGCGCGCCGGCCTGCTCGTGGTCGAGGACGACCCGTACGGCCAGTTGGGGTTCGAGGGCGAGGCGCCGGCGCCGCTGCGCGCGCGTCGGCGCGACGGCGTCTTCTACCTGAGCACGTTCTCCAAGACCTTCGCGCCCGGGCTGCGGGTGGGCTGGATCCTCGCGCCGCACGCCGTCCGCGACAAGCTGGTGATCGCCAGCGAGGCGCAGATCCTCTGCCCCAGCGGCTACGCCCAGGCGGCCGTCACCACGTACCTGTCGACCATGCCCTGGCGGGAGCAGCTCAAGGTCTACCGGGAGGTCTACCGGGAGCGGCGGGACGCGATGCTCACCGCGTTGGAGGACCTGATGCCGGAGGGCACCACCTGGACCAACCCGGGTGGCGGCCTGTTCGTCTGGGCCACCCTGCCGGACGGGCTGGACTCCAAGGCGATGATGCCGCGGGCCATCGCCGCCCGGGTGGCGTACGTGCCCGGCACCGGCTTCTACGCCGACGGCACGGGCAGCGGCAACATGCGGCTGAACTTCTCCTTCCCGTCCCCGGAGCGGATCCGGGAGGGCGTGCGCCGGCTGGCCGGCGTGATGGAGCAGGACATCGCGATGCGGAAGGTCTTCGGTGCCGTGGGCCGGCCCGGCGTGCGGCGCGGGCAGGCCGGTTCGGACACGCCGGGACCTGACTTGGCATGATTTCGGCATGAGCGCCACCACCGCTGCCGAACATCCCGTCGTACCCCCCGTCACCGCCGACCTGCACGTGCTGGTGCTCGCCGGCGGTCTCTCCTACGAGCGGGACGTCTCGTTGCGCTCCGGCCGGCGGGTGCTCGACGCGCTGCGCGCCGTGGGCGTGGAGGCCGAGCTACGCGACGCCGACGTGGCCCTGCTGCCCGCGCTGACCGCCGACCCGCCCGACGCCGTGGTGATCGCCCTGCACGGCGCCACCGGCGAAGACGGCTCGCTGCGCGGGGTGCTCGACCTCTGCGGCGTCCCGTACGTCGGCTGCGACGCCCGCGCCTCCCGGCTCGCCTGGGACAAGCCGTCGGCGAAGGCCGTGCTCCGCGAGGCCGGCATCCCCACCCCGGACTGGGTCGCGCTGCCGCACGACCGGTTCTCCGAGCTGGGTGCGGTGGCGGTGCTCGACCGGATCGTCGACCGGCTGGGCCTGCCGCTGATGGTGAAGCCCGCGCAGGGCGGTTCCGGCCTGGGCGCCGCGGTGGTCCGGGACGCCACGGCCCTCCCGGCCGCGATGGTCGGCTGCTTCGCGTACGACTCCACCGCGCTGGTCGAACGGTACGTCCCCGGCATGGACGTGGCGGTCTCCGTGGTCGACCTGGGTGACGGCCCGCGCGCCCTGCCGGCCGTGGAGATCGTGCCGCGCAACGGGGTGTACGACTACGCCGCCCGGTACACGGCCGGCCGCACCACCTGGCACACCCCCGCCCGACTCGACGCGGCGGTGGCCGACACAGTGGCCGAGGTGGCGCTCGCCGCGCACGCCGCACTGGGGCTGCGCGACCTGAGTCGGGTCGACCTGATCGTGGACGCGGACGGCCGGCCGCACGTGCTGGAGGTCAACGTCTCCCCGGGGATGACCGAGACCTCCCTGCTACCGCTTGCCGTACAGGCCGCCGGGCTGGACTTCGGCCGGGTGCTCGGCTCCCTGGTGACCCGGGCCGCGACCCGCGCCTGAGCGAGCCTGCCCGGCCGTTTCGTCGAGGGTGCCGCTCGACGTCCCGTGGCCTGACGGGGCGGCCGATGGCCGGTGCCGCGGCCGCGCATGCCGCCGTTCCAGGCCGTCGGGCTCGGTGTGCGGCTGCACGCCGACTATTTGTCCGTCGAGTGGCTCTTGCCGATGCCCGACGCAGCGGCAGCCCCGAGGGTCTGGGCGGGCGGGGCGCCCTCGTCGTCGTTGGTGGGCGCTGCGGCGGCGACGCCCTGCCGGGCTCCGGCATGCTCGTCGGCTGCCGCGGCGTCGGTGGTCGCGGCGTCCGAAGCCGTCGCCGCGTCGCTGCCGGTTGCCGGCTCCGGGATCTCCTCCGCCGCCTCGATCACTGAAACGGGCTCGTCGTCCGAACGCTCGCTGGTCGCCGGAGGGGATTCGGTGAGACTGGACGGCGCCTGCCACTGGATGCGCGGAGGCTCGGCCAGCGGCCGGCCCCCGAACTCGGCGAGCCAGGCGGCCACCAGGGCGAGGTTCTCCCGCCACTGCGCCTCAGAGATCGGCGGCAGGATCGAGTCCCAGAGCGGCAGGAAGGTGCCGCGCAGCTGGAGCCGGCCGTGCGGGCGGGCCAGGAACCACATGTGCAGGTGAGCGGAGCCGTCGCCCCACCGGTTGACGTGCACCCGGGCAACACCGTCCAGCGACCGGATCGCGCGCTCCAGCCGTACGGTCATCACGCCGAGTTCGGCGGCGAGCAGGTTGGGCAGGTCGCCGAGATCGAGGTGCGAGCGGGATTCGAGGATCAGCACCATCGGCAGCCCGGTGGGGCGGTCCATGGCGCGTACCCGCCAACGCTCACTTACCCAGATGTACGCGTCGTCGGGAGCGGCGCAGGCCGTGCATTCCCGGAGCCCTTCGCCCTTGCGGGGCGGTTCGACCGGGACCGGATCGTCGAGTTGCTTGACCCGGAGGTCGCCCTCGAAGGGGAAGGACGGCCACTGGGTGAAGTCCGGAACTGAGGGAGGGGTGTCCTGCACGACGCTGACCCTAACCGAGTCCGGCACCGCTGTCCCTACCTGAATCAGCGGCCGTTTCCGCCCGGTCGCCCGGCCCGACGTCGATCGTCGGTACGGCCGACCGCAGCCCGATCATCGGTTGTCCACAGGTCGCCGAGACGCCGAACACACGCCGTCATCCACAGGCACACCCCTTGTTCCACACGGGGTTTCACGTGAAACGGGGCTGCCTGTGGAAAACCGGTGTGGATAACTTCTGGCGTGTCCGCAGGGTGGTGCGGCGGCGTCGCTTCGAGGGTGATGCGGCTCGGTGGGTTCGGCCGGCGGTGGTTCGGCCGGTGGGTTCGGCCGGCGGGGTGTAGGCCGGCCGAGGGCGGCCGGGGTGAGCTGCCGGCCGGGCCGGCGACTGGGCGGCGGCGCGGTGAGGTGATGCTGTCGACGGCATTCCGCCGGGGTGGGCTCCCCCGACTGTCGGTCGGCGGCCGCCGACGCTCGGCCGGCGACTGCCGCTCGGCGCCTGCCGGCACTCGACTGGCGAGACCGGCTCGCCCGCACCCGGTGGCCCCTGTCGCGCGGCGCTCGGTCAGCGCTCTGTCGGCGCTCTGTCGGCGCTCGGTCGGCGCTCGGTCGGCGCTCGGGCTCTGTCGGCGCTCGACCGGCGACTGTCGCTCGGGGCTCGCTCGGGGCTCGGTCGGGGCTCGGTCGGGCTCGGTCGGGGCTCGGTCGGGGTCGGTCAGGCTCGGTCGGGCTCTGTCGACGCTCGACCGGCGGCTGCCGCTCAGGGCTCTGTCAGGGCTCTGTCGGGGCTCTGTCCGGGCTCGGTCGGCGCTCGATTGGTGACCGTCGGGGCCGGGAACGCGGCGGTCCTTCGGTCAGGCGCACTACCCGCGCATCAGCCCGAAGGATGGGCGCCTGAGCGTCGGCCCCGGACCGGCCGGACCGGAAGCGGTGGCGAGTGAGCGCCGTTGCGGCGGAGCGAGCTCTCGGAGTCGGTGCGAGCGTTCCGGCGATGGCGTACAGCGGCACCGGCGATACGTCAGCTGGGGGCGACGCAGACGAGGGCTAAGTGCCATCCAGGCGCTGTCGAGCTGCTCGCATCAACGGGGCACCGGCGTGCAGGCCCGTCGCGCTTCCGCGCTGGGGTAGCGACATCCCACCCGAGTCGCGGCGTCCCCGGCCGGCCGGCGCCGCAGCGCCGGTACGTAGCGGGTAGCGGGCAGCGGGCAGCGGGCAGCGGGCAGCGGGCAGCGGGCAGCGGGCAGCGGGCAGCGGGCAGCGGGCAGCGGGCAGCGGGCAGCGGGCAGCGGGCTGATGGTCGGGTGTCAGTGCGGGCCGCGCAACCCTCGCGGTCTCCCGTCGAGTGCCCGCTCGTTTCACGTGAAACCAAGGCTCCTCGGCCCACGACGGACCGTGCGAGTCGCCCACGACTGGAGGCCGAGGGCACCGCCGATTACGACGGTCACAGCTGCCACGTGAGTTGGCACGGTTCGTCTGCCGCAACCTCGCCGTAGCAGCGGCACCGCTTGGCCGGTGAACCCGACGCGGCGCTCCCGAGGCCGGCTGTTCCGTCCAAAGACGGTCCGGGCCGCCTCTGTCAGGTCGGCGGCGGCGACCAGCGCCAGCCGTCAAGGGTTGCGGTGGCCGAGGCGTGATGCGCGGCTCCTCGCCGCTGGCGTTCTCCGCCGCCGCTGGCTGGCCGTTGGAGGATGCGCCGGCTTCGTACCGGGCCGCCGACAGCGGGCCTCTGGAACGGGCCGCCCGGGACGGGCCGCCGGGACGGACCGCCGGGACGGACCGCCGGAACGGGGGCCGCCGGGACGGGCCCCCGAACCGGGCCCCCGAACCGGGCCGCAAAAGCTCGTCCCCCAACCGGGCCGTTGAAACGGGTCGCTGACTCGAGACGTCACGCTGCCCCACCGCTCGGCTCGTGGGCATCTCACTCTGGATCGCGGGCGTTGTCCGGGCCGAGCGGAGTGAGGCCGGCAATCCTGGCGGCTGGTCGTGTCAGGACGACCGGTGAGGTGGGCAGGGCCCGGCGGCTGTCGTGGGTGGGCGGGGGCGCCTGAGACCCGCCGCGGGCTCGGGCTCTGTTGCTCAGGCGCGCCCGCCCCCTTGTTTCACGTGAAACGGCGACGCGAGTCAGGTCCAGGGCTGAGCCGACGGCCCGGCAGCCGCCCGGGTCCCTCCACCCTCCACCCCGAGACCGCCTCGACGGTGCGGGCGCAGGGTCGGGCAGAGTCGGGCGAGCTGCGCGCGGTAGAGGGTTCTGTGCCCCGAGCGAACAGCCGCGTCTGACGCGGGCACTTCCAACTGAAGCCCGGCCTGGGAACGGCGGAGTTGCGGCGGGTTCGGCAGGGGCCGAGGCGCGGAAGGTCGTCCAGCGAAGCGGCCGACCCCAGGCACCGCCACTGGACGATGGCCGCCGATCGGTCGACCGGCACGGACCGAAGGTCCGGCATCGTCCTGGGGCGCCAGGAACGCGATCGTGGCCGGCGCACCGCACTCCGCCGCCCACGCCCGGAGACGGCCGACAGCTCGGCCCGCCGACTCGACCCACTCAGACGGCCGACCACCCGACCCGCCGACTCGACCCACTGAGACAGCCGACAACCCGACCCGCCGAGTCGACCCATTGAGCCGACGGCAGCATCCGCCCGGCGAGCACAAGCACGAAAACGGCCGCGACACCCGTGGGGTGCTCGCGGCCGCTCGGCGTACCTGGGTCAGGCTTCGGGTTCCTCCCGTTCGACCCCGATGATGCCGACGATCCGCTCCAGGTCGTCGACCGTCGCGAACTCGATCGTGATCTTGCCCTTGCTCCGGCCGATGTCGACTTTCACCCGGGTGTCGAAGCGGTCCGAGAGGCGGTCTGCCAGATCGGTAAGCGCCGGCGCGTGCGGCTTGGGTCGCCGGCGAGCGGACTCCTTCTTGGTCGGGCCGTCGCTCAGGGCCAGCGCCACGATCTCCTCGGTCGCCCGTACGGAGAGACCCTCGGCGACGATCCGGAGGGCCAACTGCTCCTGCGCCTCCGCTTCCTCCAGACTCAGCAGCGCCCGGGCGTGCCCGGCGGAGAGCACGCCGGCGGCGACCCGCCGCTGCACCTGCGCGGGCAGGTTGAGCAACCGGATGGTGTTGGAGATCTGCGGTCGGCTCCGGCCGATCCGGCGAGCCAGTTCCTCGTGGGTGGCGCCGAACTCCTCGAGCAACTGCTGGTAGGCGGCCGCCTCTTCGAGCGGGTTCAGGTTGGCCCGGTGGATGTTCTCCAGCAACGCGTCCCGGAGCATCGCGTCGTCGCGGGTGTCCCGGACGATCGCCGGGATGCTGTCCCGGCCCACCGCCTGCGCGGCGCGCCACCGCCGCTCGCCCATCACCAGCTCGTACTTCTCGTCGTCGAGCTGGCGCACCACGATCGGCTGGAGGAAACCGACCTCGCGGATCGAGGTTTTCAGCTCCTCCAGCGCCTCCTCGTCGAAGACCTGCCGGGGCTGCTTCGGGTTCGGCACAATGGCGTCGACCGGGATCTCGGCGAACCGGGCGCCCGGCACCGGGCTGAGGGTCGCTGGCGCGGGTGCGGGTGCGTCGACCGCTGCCGGCACACCGGCCGGTACGGCCGCGGCGGCAACGGTGTTGTCGGGGGCACCCGCCACGGCACCGGCGACCGACGCTGGTCCGGTGGGGATCAGTGCCCCCAAGCCTCGACCCAGCCCGCCCCGAGGACGGTTCTTCATGCCACGCCTCCCAGCGCCTCGTCCGCACTACGCATTCCGGCTCACCGGCTCCTTGACGCCCCGCTCGGCGATCTCCTGGGCGGCTTCGAAGTAGCTCGTCGCCCCCCGCGAACCGGGATCGTAGGTCATCACCGACTGGCCGTAGCTGGGCGCCTCGGAGACGCGGACGTTACGCGGGATGACCGCCTGGAGCACCTTGTCGCCGAAGTGGTTCCGCACGTCCTGCTCCACCGCGTCCGCCAGCCGGGTACGCCGGTCGTACATGGTGAGCAGGATCGTGGAGACCTCCAGTCGCGGGTTGAGGTGCTGGCGAACCAGATTGATGTTCTGGATCAGCTGGTTGAGGCCCTCCAGCGCGTAGTACTCGCACTGGATCGGGATGAGCACCTCCTGCGCCGCGACCAGAGCATTGACCGTGAGCAGGCCGAGCGACGGCGGGCAGTCGATGAAGACGTAGTCGAAGTGCCCCGGGTACGCCGTGATGGCGCGGGCCAGCCGCGACTCGCGAGCGACCACCGAGACGAGTTCGATCTCGGCACCCGCCAGGTCGATGGTGGCCGGTACGCACCACAGGTTCGGGATGCCCTCGACCTCCTGGGCGACCTCCTCCAGCGGCACGCTGTTGATGAGGCAGTCGTAGACGTCCGGCACGCCGGTGTGATGGGGCACGTTCAGCCCCGTGGAGGCGTTGCCCTGCGGGTCGAGGTCGACCACCAGCACCCGGTTGCCGTGCAGGGCGAGCGCCACCGCCAGGTTCACCGTGGTCGTGGTCTTACCCACGCCGCCCTTCTGGTTCGCGACGCACATGACCCGGGTCCGCTCCGGCCGAGGCATCGTCACCTCGCCACTGGGATTCAGGATCTGCACGGCCCGCATCGCCTCCATAGCCAACGGTGGGTCATCCTCTTCGCGTATCGGTGTTTCACGTGAAACGTACGCGGGCTCCACAGCGGCACTTCCGAAGGCGGCTGTCGTGTCGGAGACCGGCACCGCGGCCGCGTCCGGCACCGCCTCCGGCGTCGGCTGCTGGGGCACCGGCGGCTCGAACCGGGCCGCCGCGTTACGCCGGATCGGGATGACCCGGCCGCCCGTACCGGTCGGCTGGGTCGACGCCCCCGAGCCACCCTGTCCCGCCTCCGCCGCCGAAGGGTCCACGGACTCGAAGTCCGGCGGCCGGTTGGACGGGCCCTGGGCGGACGCCCCGGAAGGCGGCCAGCTCTGGTAGTCGGTTTCACGTGAAACAGGAGCGCCCGTCGAGCCCGTCACGCGTGGATCGTCGTACCTGCCGTCGTCATGCACCTGTCATCCCTGCCCGCTTCGGATGGTCGGTCCGCACCCCGTCATACCCCGGCCGTACGCGTCCTCGCACTGCGTCCGGCCCGGCGGGAGCGGTCGGGACCCGGTGACGTCCGTTGCCGCCCGCTCCACACTATCGACGCGCGGCCAGCCTACGGCTCACGGGCGCGGCGGGTCCACGTCGGGTTCACAACCCGCGCCCTCCACCCGCCCGGTTCAACGACCCAGGAGCCGGCCGGAAAGCGGAAGCAGCCAGCTGAGCGGCAGCTCAGGGCTCACCACAGGCAGTCCAGTGACCGGCATCACCCGGTCGCGCTCGCCGAGGCACCGACGGAAGCAGCCGGTGAGGATCTGGGACTGCACTGCCTTCAGCCCGCCAGGCGTCGGCGCACAAGCTCCTGACGCAGCACGTCCAGGACACGGGGAGCCTGCTGCGGGCCCGGCTCAACCCGGGTCAATCCGTCTGATTAGTGGAAGAACCAATACCAACGGGGGCGCGATCCGGAGGACGCCACCTTGTGTCCGGCTCGACTGCCGCCCACTTCCTTGCCCAAGCTCACCCAGCCGCCCGCTTCTCCTGCCCGGGCTGCCGCCGCCCGCCCGCCTTCACGGTCGGGTCAGCCACCACCCGCCCGCTTCTCGCCCGGGTCGGCGGCCACCCACCCGTCCTCACGCTCGGGTCGGCGGCCACCCGCCCGTCCTCACGCTCGGGTCAGCAGCCAACCGCCCGCCTCACGCCCCGGGTCGGCGGCAACCCGCCCACCCTTCTGCCCGGCTCAGCGGCGGCGCGACCGGCCGCCGCGGGACCTCTTGGCGGCCGGTTGCCGGGCCGGCTCCACCGCCCGTTCGCGGACGATCTCCACCACGGTGGTCGGCGCGTCGAGCACGCCCTCACCGCACCGGTGCACGGTCGGCTCGCCGCCGCCGAGCCGCGCCACCGCCGCCGCGTGCTCGGCGATCTCCTCTGCGGCCGACGCGCCCTTGAGGGCGACCAACCGTCCACCGCGTACCGCGAGTGGCAGGCACCAGGCGGCCAGCCGGTCCAACGGGGCGACCGCCCGGGCGGTGACCACGTCGCCGCGCAGCGGCTCGGCACTGGCACCGCCGGCCGCCGCCTCCTCGGCCCGGCCGCGGAACACCCGGACCGTCTTCGCCAGCCCGAGCCCCTGGACCGCCTCGACCAGGAAGGAGGTCCGCCGGGCGAGCGGTTCGATCAGCGTCACGGTCAGGTCGGGGCGCGCGATGGCCAGCACCAGGCCGGGCAGTCCGGCACCCGAGCCGACGTCGAGCACTGCCGCGCCGTCGGGGATCCGCTCCGCCACGGCGGCGCAGTTGAGCAGGTGGCGGTCCCAGATCCGCGGCGCCTCGCGGGGCCCGATCAAGCCGCGCACCACGCCGTCGGTGGCCAGCAGTTCGGCGTACGCGGCGGCCAGGTCGAGCCGGTCGCCGAAGAGGGTGCGGGCCGCGCCGGCCAGTTCCGGTGGGAGCACCGCGTCGGCCGGCGACGGCGTGCCACCCGGGCGGACAGCCGACGGCGTATCACCGGGGCGGACAGCCGACGGCCCGGGCGGCGTGCCGCCCGGGCCGGCCACGGCTCCGGCCGTGGTGTCGTCGTTCGTCACGCGGTCAGTCCGCCGGCCGGACGACGATGCGCCGGTTCGGCTCGACACCCTCGGACTCGCTCTCCACCCCGCTCATCGCGTTGACCACGTCGTGCACACACTTGCGCTCGAACGCGGACATCGGCTCCAGGCGGACCGGCTCGCCGTACTCCTTGACCTTCTCGACGGCGTTCTTGGCGACGGCGGCCAGCTCCTTGCGGCGGTTGGCCCGGTAGCCGCCGACGTCGAGCAGCAGCCGGCTCGGCGACCCGGTCTGCCGGAAGACGGCCAGCCGGGCCAGTTCCTGCAGCGCCTCCAGGGTGGCGCCACGCTGCCCGACCAGGTTCTGCAGCCGGCCGCCGACGACCTCGACCACCGGCCGACCACCCGATACAAGCTCGTCGATATCGCCGTCGTAGTCGAGGATGTCGAGCAGGCCCTCGACGTAGTCGGCGGCGATCTCGCTCTGCCGGAACAGGTCGCCCTCGCCCGCGGCCTTCTTCTCCCGCGGGCCCTCCTCGGTCTCCTCCGCCTCGGTGTCGTCCTCCGCCGCGGCGGGGGCGACGCCCTCCTCGTCCAGTGACTCGTCGGCGCGGGGGATGCTGGTGTCCGTCACGGTCTCATCTCCGTTATCACTCGGCCGGACCGTCGGGTCCGCTGGTTTCCCGGGGGCCGGCTGGAGCTTCGCCGGTGCCCGCGGGCACGTCTGTAGGGGCAGTCTCGCCCGTGGCCGCGTCGCGCGCGGCTGTTCCGCTCCGGCGCCGGCCGTACGGCGGCTGCGCGGTGCGGAACGGGCCGCCGCCGGTCTCCCGGACGGCGGCCCGGACGGGTCAGCCCTTCCGCTTGGCGGGGCGGCCCTTCTTCGGGTTCACCGGCTTGGCGCCGGGCTTGGGGGCGGCGACCTTCGGCGCGGCGGGCTTCGCCGGCACCTGGGCGGCCGGCTTGCCGCGGCCGAGCAGGCCACCCGACTTCGCCGGCTGCACCGGGCCGCGGGGCGAGGTGCCCGGCTTGGTGGTGCTGACGTTCGCCGGCGGCGGGAACTTGCGGAGCACCCACTGCTGCTGACCAAGGGTGAACAGGTTGTTGGTGACCCAGTAGATGATCACACCGATCGGGAAGATCGCGCCGGAGACCAGGAGCGACAGCGGGATGCCGTAGAGCATCAGCCGCTGGATCATCCGCTGCTGCGGGTCCTCCGCCCAGCCGGTCTTGAGGATCATCTGGCGGCTGGTCAGGTAGGTGGTGCCCATCATGACCAGGACCAGGATGCCGGCGATGACCTTGACGGTGGTGCCGTTGGCGCCGAGGCGGGCCAGCTCCTCGGCGGTCGAGCCGAACTTGCCGGCGATCGGCGCGGTGAAGAGCTTCGCCTGCGAGGCGCTCTCGAACTGATCGACCGTCCAGCCGTAGAGGGTCTTGCCGCCGTTGGCCGGGTCGAGGCGGCGGAGCACGTGGAAGAGGCCGAGGAAGACCGGGATCTGGAGGAACATCGGAAGGCAGCCCATCAGCGGGTTGGCCTTTTCCTTCCGGTAGAGCTCCATCATCTCCTTCTGGAGCGTCTCCCGGTCACCCTTGTGCTTCTCCTGCAGCGCCTTCACCTGGGGCTGGAGCGCCTGCATCGCCCGCTGGGACTTGATCTGCTTGACGAAGATCGGGAACAGGATCACCCGGACAGTGACCACCAGGAAGACGATGGCGAGGATCCAGGCCCAGTTCGTGCCGATCACCGCGCCGTCCGCCACGCCGATGGCGTCCCAGGCCGAATGCCAGGCCAGCAGGATCCACGAAATCGCGTAGTAGATCCAGTCGAGACTCAATTCTCAGGCTCCAGTCACATCGGCACGTCGGCGACCGCCCGGCTCCGGCACCGGGTCGTGTCCACCTGGGTGGAATGGGTGGCAGCGCAGCAACCGCCGGACCGTGAGGCCGGCTCCCCGGAGCGCGCCGTGCCGGGCCACCGCCTCGAGGGCGTACGCACTGCACGACGGATAGAACCGACAGCGGGCCGGCAGAGCCGGGCTTATCCACCGACGGTACGCGATGATGGGCCCGGTCAGCACACGGGCACCGGTGGTGCTGGGCCGGGGAACGGCCGGTCCGGTACTCACCGGGACCGCCGCCCTCGGGGCGAACGGGCGGCCGCGATGGCGGCGTCCAGGTCGGCGCCGAGCCTCGGGTAGGACGCGTCGGCCGCGGCGGGCAGCGCCCGTACGACCAGGGTGCTGCCGGGTGGGAGGTCGGCCAGCCGCTCGCGGACCAGGTGCCGCAGCCGGCGGCGGACCCGGTTACGGACCACGGCCGGGCCGACCGCCTTGGACACGACGAAGCCGGCGCGGGTCGGTGCGGAGGTCTGCTCCGCACCGACGTCCCGCGCCGGCTTCGGCGAGGTTCGTGCCTCGGGTTCGGCCCCGGTCGGCAGGGTGAGGTGGACGACCACCGCGCCGCGGCCGGCACGCCGGCCACCGCGGACCGCTGCGGCGAAGTCGGTGCTACGCCGCAGTCGCTGTGCGGCCGCCAGCACGACTGCCCACGTCCCCCCGGACCTGACCCGGTCGGCCTCAGGCCGACAGGCGGGTGCGGCCCTTGGCGCGACGGGTCGACAGGATGGCGCGGCCGGCCCGGGTGCGCATGCGCAGCCGGAAGCCGTGGGTCTTCGCGCGCCGGCGGTTGTTCGGCTGGTAGGTGCGCTTGCTCACGTCAGGCTCTCCGTTGTCGTACGCCCCGGGCGAGGGGACCGCCGGGGTCGTGTGGTGGTCCAGGCCACCTCGGCGGTGGCCCCGATCGGTGCTGCCCGGCGGGACCCTCGGTGGTGCGGGGCGCGACCGCGGACAGCAAGCACCCATCACCCTAGCAGAGGGCGACAGAGCAGCCGCTCCAGCGTACGCAGGGGTGCAATGACCGTCAAATACCACCACCAGGGCGGACACCGGGCCGGGCCGGCGACCGAAGCGGCGGTTTTCGCTGATGTTGACAAGGCCGGCCGCGCGTCGCCGGTTGATGGCGCGTGGACAACGCTGTTACCGTGCCCGATTGCGGTCAGCGTCGGGGTCCCGGTGTCGCCGGCAGGCAAGACCGGATTCGGTAGTGAATCGTTCGGCACGGTGAACCCGCTTCAGCGCCCGTTCAGGCAGGGGGCAGGTCAGACCCGCGTCCGGTGGGCGGCCACAATCGGTCGGTACACAGGCTGTGGATAACTTGTGGATGACGACCGGTCGGCCGTCCGGGTGGGTGCAGGGGTGGACCCGCTCAACGGCGGCGGGCCCGGAAGACCGGCCGGGGCGACGGCGGCGTCCGGGGGGCAGAGGCGAGGGGGTGGCACGACGGTGACCGGTACGACCGACCTCGCCGCGGTCTGGATGGCGACGACCGACGATCTCGCCGACGAGATCATCTCCGCACAGCAGCGGGCGTACCTGCGGCTGACCCGGCTGCGGGCGATCGTCGAGGACACCGCGCTGCTCTCCGTCCCGGACGCGTTCACCCGGGACGTGATCGAGTCGCGGCTGCGGCCGGCGATCACCGAGGCGCTCACCCGCCGGCTGGGTCGGCCAATCCAGGTGGCGGTCACCGTACGGGTGGCCGAGGACGGCGCGGGCCGGCCGGCCGGCACCGTGTACCGCTCCGGCCCGGAGCCCGGCGCGGTCGACCACGAGGGCGGGCCGGCGGGATTCGTCGGCCCCGAGCCGCGGGACGACGATCCGGCCGACGCCCGGCAACAACCCCCGCTCATCCCCGAACAGGCGCACCCCGAGCGACGGCTCGACCCGGCGCCCGCGCAGCCAGCCGACGACCGGGTGGACCCGGCCGGACCGGGCGGCCAGGAGGCGCTGTTCAGCACGGCCTTCGCCGAACCGCCGCGGCCCGACCGCCCGGTCCGGCGTACGCCCACCGCGCGCGGCTTCGACGAGCAGGCCGCCCGGCTCGACCCGCCGGGCCCGGACGCCCGCCCCTACGAGCCGCGCTATCCGCAGGACGCGGGCTCCCCCCGGGACCAGCACGTGATCCGCGCACTGCCCCGCGACGGCGGCCCGGACAGCGGCCCCGGACGGGCGGACCACCGGCCCGGCGTCCGGGACGAGCGGCGGCTGCCCGCCGACAGCGGCGGCAACCGGCTCAACCCGAAGTACATGTTCGAGACGTTCGTCATCGGCTCGTCCAACCGGTTCGCCCACGCCGCCGCGGTCGCCGTGGCCGAGTCACCGGCGAAGGCGTACAACCCGCTGTTCATCTACGGCAGTTCCGGGCTCGGCAAGACGCACCTGCTGCACGCCATCGGCCACTACGCCACCACCCTCGGCAACGCCCGGTCGGTGCGGTACGTCTCGACCGAGGAGTTCACCAACGACTTCATCAACTCGCTCCGGGACGACAAGACCAGTGCGTTCCAGCGGCGCTACCGCGACGTCGACATCCTGTTGATCGACGACATCCAGTTCCTGGAGAACCGCGAGCGCACCCAGGAGGAGTTCTTCCACACGTTCAACACCCTGCACAACGCCAACAAGCAGATCGTGATCACCTCCGACCGGTCGCCGAAGCAGCTGGCGACACTGGAGGACCGGCTGCGGACCCGGTTCGAGTGGGGCCTGCTCGCCGACATCCAGCCGCCGGACCTGGAGACCCGGATCGCGATCCTGCAGAAGAAGGCCGCGCAGGAGCGCCTGTACGCACCGCCGGACGTGCTGGAGTTCATCGCCTCCCGGGTGTCGAACTCGATCCGCGAGCTGGAGGGGGCGCTGATCCGGGTGACCGCGTTCGCCAGCCTGACCCGCTCCACGGTCGAGCTGTCGCTGGCCGAGGAGGTGCTGCGGGACTTCATCCCGGACGGCGCCGGGCCGGAGATCACCGCGGACCAGATCATGGTCTCCACCGCTGACTACTTCGGGGTGAGCCTGGAGGACCTGCGTGGCCACTCCCGCTCCCGGGTGCTGGTCAACGCCCGCCAGGTGGCCATGTACCTGTGCCGGGAGCTGACCGACCTCTCGCTGCCCCGGATCGGGCAGGCCTTCGGCGGCCGCGACCACACCACGGTGATGCACGCCGACCGCAAGATCCGCCAGCAGATGGCCGAGCGCCGCTCGCTCTACAACCAGATCGCCGAGCTGACCAACCGGATCAAGCAGAACACCTGAGCGACGGCTTCAGGTCGCGGCGCGACGTCGGACGCGCCGAACTGAACCCGTCGTCGCGTACGCCCGAGACGTGACCGCGCCCGGCCAGGATGCTGGCCGGGCGTTTCCGTGCCCGACGCGACCACCGCGGCGGCCCTCAGGGCACCAGGGCGGGTCGGCCCACAGAGCAACCGCGACGCGTGGGACCTCAGGGCGGCCGGTGCGTTGGCGCCGGAGGCGGCCGGCGCACGCGCGCTCTGAACCGACAGCCCGTCGCGTCTGCGGGCTCCAGCGCGCCGAGGGGCACCACGCCGGGTCGTTCATCCGGGCCGCCGGACGATCCACAGCGCCCGGGACTTGACCCTCGACGAGGTCGAGACCACAGCATCGAAGCCGTGACCGTCCACCGCTCCGCCTCGTTGTCCACAGCTCGTTGTCCACCGTCGGTGGACAACCACGCTCCGTCCGGAGCCGATTACCCACAGCCTGTGGAGAAACCCTGGGGACGACGCTGTGGACGCCTGGGGACAACGGAGCCGTTGTCCCCAGCGGACGGTCGGCCTGTGGGCGGGCTGTTGAAGGTTCTGGGGATGACGCCGGTCGAGCCGTCTCCGCCGGTCCACAGCCCTGGGGAGAAAGTCGGTGGATTACCGGTGGACAACCGGTGGACAACCGTGGACAACCCGGTGGACCGGGCGGCCTGTGGACCAGAACACGGGTTGTACCCCTGGTTCTCCACAGCGAAACCACCGGTGGATAACCTGTCTGACCTGCGCGGACGCCGGTTCTCCACAGTTTGCACAGGTGCGATGAAGACGATGAGTTATCTCTTCTGAAAGAACAAAAACCAATCATCACCGTTGGACTTTCTGTGGATCGGGCCGGGGACCGCCGAGGGCGGCCGGGCCGGCACCGGAATCCACGGGGTCGGGCGCACAGCCGATGCCCACGCGCCCTAAGGTGCGATGGGTACCCGCACCGTCAGGCGGGTCGGCAGGCAGCGGTCGGCATGAGAGAGTTGTCGCTGACGTCGACGCGGAGGCATTGATGAAGTTCCGAGTGGAGCGCGACGCGCTCGCCGAGGCCGTGGCCTGGACCGCGAAGAGCCTGCCCAACCGGCCGTCCGTACCGGTGCTGGCCGGCGTGATGCTCCGGGTGACCGACGGCAACCTGCAGGTCTCCGGGTTCGACTACGAGGTCTCCAGCCAGGTCACCGTCGAGGTGCAGGGGGACGCCGACGGGGCCGCGCTGGTCTCCGGTCGGCTGCTCGCCGAGATCACCAAGGCGTTGCCGGCCAAGCCGGTGGACATCGCCGCGGTCGGCGCGCACCTCGAGCTGGTCTGCGGCAGCGCCCGGTTCACCCTGCCCACCATGCCGGTGGAGGACTACCCGTCGCTGCCCGAGATGCCGGAGAGCGCCGGCACCGTCGACGCGGCCGCGTTCGCCGCCGCCGTCGCCCAGGTGGCCGTCGCCGCCGGTCGGGACGAGACGCTGCCGATGATGACCGGCGTCCGGATCGAGCTCTCCGGCAGCACGCTGGCCATGCTCGCCACCGACCGCTACCGGCTCGCCCTGCGCGAGATGCAGTGGAACCCGGACGACGCCGAGATCAGCATCAACGCGCTGGTGCCGGCCCGCACGCTGCACGACACCGCGAAGGCGCTCGGCCCGCTCGGCGGCGAGGTCACCATGGCGCTGTCCCAGGGCGGCGCCGGCGAGGGCATGATCGGCTTCTCCGGCGGCACCCGCCGCACCACCAGCCGGCTGCTCGACGGCGCCAACTACCCGCCGGTGCGTTCGCTCTTCCCGGCCAGCCACAACGCCGAGGCCCGGGTGCCGGTCAGCGCCCTGGTCGAGGTGGTCAAGCGGGTCGCGCTGGTCGCCGAGCGGACCACCCCGGTGCTGCTCAGCTTCAGCGCCGACGGCCTGGTGGTCGAGGCCGGCGGCACCGAGGAGGCCCGGGCCAGCGAGGCCATGGACGCCACCTTCACCGGCGAGCCGCTGACCATCGGCTTCAACCCGCAGTACCTGATCGACGGCCTCGCCAACCTCGGGGCCCAGTACGCCGTGCTCTCGTTCGTCGACGCGTTCAAGCCCGCGGTGATTTCGCCGGCGGGCGAGGATGGCGAGGTCATCCCTGGGTACCGGTACCTCATCATGCCGATCCGCGTGTCCCGCTGATCGCACCCCCGGAGAAGATCCCAGAGAACGCACGACGGAGGTAGGAGCAGATGCAGCTCGGCCTGGTAGGACTCGGCCGGATGGGCGGCAACATGCGCGAGCGGTTGCGCGCCGCCGGCCACGAGGTGGTCGGTTTCGACCACAACGCGGAGCTGAGCGACGTCGCTTCCCTGGCGGCACTGGCCGAGAAGCTGGAGTCGCCGCGCGCGGTCTGGGTGATGGTCCCGGCGGGGGTCACCGACGCGACCATCGACCAACTCGCCGACGTGCTCGGCGAGGGCGACATCATCATCGACGGCGGCAACTCGCGGTTCAGCGACGACGCGCCCCGGGCCGAGCGGCTCAACGACCGCGGCATCGGCTACATCGACGTCGGCGTCTCCGGCGGCGTCTGGGGCCGGCAGAACGGCTACGCGCTGATGGTCGGTGGCGCCCAGGAGCACGTCGAGCGGCTCATGCCGATCTTCGAGGCGCTCAAGCCGGCGGGCGAGTTCGGCTTCGTGCACGCCGGGCCGGTCGGCGCCGGGCACTACGCCAAGATGGTGCACAACGGCATCGAGTACGGCCTGATGCACGCCTACGCCGAGGGCTACGAGCTGCTCGCCGCCTCCGAGCTGGTGACCAACGTGCCCGGGGTGTTCAAGTCCTGGCGCGAGGGCACCGTGGTGCGGTCCTGGCTGCTCGACCTGCTCGACCGGGCCCTCGACGAGGACCCGGAGCTGGCCGAGCTGAGCGGCTACACCGAGGACACCGGCGAGGGTCGCTGGACGGTGGACGAGGCGGTCCGGCTCGCCGTGCCGCTGAACGTCATCACCGCCTCGCTCTTCGCCCGGTTCGCGTCCCGGCAGGACGACTCGCCGGCCATGAAGGCGGTCGCCGCGCTGCGCCAGCAGTTCGGCGGGCACGCCGTCCGCAAGCGCTGAGCGGTATCCACAGCCTGTGTACGTCCGCCGGCTCGAACTGGTCGACTTCCGCTCGTACGAGCGGGTCGGCGTCGACCTCGAACCGGGGGCGAACGTCCTGGTCGGGCCGAACGGCGTCGGCAAGACCAACCTGGTCGAGGCGCTCGGCTACGTGGCGACCCTGGACTCGCACCGGGTCGCCACGGACGCCCCCCTCGTGCGGATGGGCGCCGGCTCGGCGGTGATCCGTTGCGCCGTGGTGCACGAGGGGCGCGAGCTGCTGGTCGAGCTGGAGATCGTGCCGGGCAAGGCGAACCGGGCCCGGCTCGGCCGGTCACCGGCCCGCCGGGCCCGGGACGTGCTCGGCGCGCTGCGGCTGGTGCTCTTCGCCCCGGAGGACCTGGAACTCGTCCGGGGCGACCCGGCCGAGCGCCGCCGCTACCTCGACGACCTGCTGGTCAGCCGGCAACCCCGGTACGCCGGGGTGCGCGCCGACTACGACCGGGTGGTCAAGCAGCGCAACGCCCTGCTGCGCACCGCGTACCTGGCCCGCAAGACGGGCGGTTCGCGGGGCGGGGACCTGTCCACCCTGGCGGTCTGGGACACCCACCTGGCCCGGCACGGCGCCGAGCTGCTCGCCGGCCGGCTGGAGCTGGTCGCCGCGCTGGCCCCGCACGTGACCAAGGCGTACGACGCGGTGGCCGCCGGTCGGGGCGCGGCCGGCATCGCGTACCGGCCGTCGGTGGAGCTGGCCGAGCCGACCACCGACCGGGCGGTGCTGGCGGAGGCGCTGACCGCGGCGCTCGACGAGTCCCGGTCGGCGGAGATCGAGCGGGGCACCACGCTGGTCGGCCC
Organism: Micromonospora echinaurantiaca; assembly: GCF_900090235.1. Lineage (NCBI taxonomy): Bacteria > Bacillati > Actinomycetota > Actinomycetes > Micromonosporales > Micromonosporaceae > Micromonospora > Micromonospora echinaurantiaca. The sequence continues at coordinate 6,358,983 of NZ_LT607750.1, forward strand.
GCACCGGGACGACCTCACCCTGACCCTCGGCCCGCTGCCCGCCCGCGGGTACGCCAGCCACGGCGAGTCCTGGTCGTACGCGCTGGCCCTGCGGCTGGCCGGCTACGACCTGCTCCGCTCGGACGGGATCGAGCCGGTGCTGGTGCTCGACGACGTCTTCGCCGAGCTGGACGCAGGCCGGCGGGAGCGGCTGGCGGAGCTGGTCGGCGGGGCCAGCCAGCTGCTGGTCACCTGCGCGGTGGACGACGACGTGCCGGCTACCCTGCGCGGCACCCGGTACGAGGTGGGCGAGGGGACGGTGCGCCGTGTCGGATGAGACGCCGGCGGGGTCCGGGCCGGAGCAGACACCGCCGGCCGAGGGCGGCGCGTCCGGCCCTGAGCTGGCCCGTGCGGTGCTGGACGCGGCCCGGGCCCGGCGGGAGGCGGCAGCGAAGACCCGTCGGCGTACCACCGGCGGGGGCGGCGGCGAGGGCGGCCAGCAGCGGCGGCTGCGCGGCTACTCCGGGCCGGGCCCGGACCCGCGGGACCCGCAGCCGCTCGGCGCGGTGCTCGACCGGCTGGTGAAGGCGCGCGGCTGGCAGCAGCCGGCCGCCGAGGCGACGGTCTTCGGCGCCTGGGAGCGGGTGGTCGGGCCGGAGGTCGCCCAGCACAGCCGCCCGGTCAAGCTGGAGGACGGCGAGCTGACCGTCGAGGCGCGCTCGACCGCCTGGGCCACCCAGTTGCGCCTGCTCGCCGGCTCGCTGTTGCAGCAGATCGCCCGCGAGGTGGGCCACAACGTGGTGCGCAAGCTGCACATCCACGGCCCGGCGGCGCCGTCCTGGTCGCGTGGGCCGCGCCGGGTCCGCGGCCGCGGTCCGCGGGACACCTACGGCTGACGGTCAGCCGGCGCGCCGGGCCTCCCGCTCGGCGCGCTTGCGTTCCCGCTGCTCGCGGCTCCACTGCTTGCGACGCTCCAGGTCCTGCTTCCACGCCTCCCGGGCCTGGTTCGAGCCGCCCTGCACCGCGCCCTGCACCTCGGGCGGGCCGGCGAGGCGGCGAAAGACCCAGGACATCAGGCGCCCGCCCTCGCCGGGGTTCCTGGGGGTCGGCTGCTCGTCGCTCATCGCCTGGCCTCTCCTGCGTCGGCAGTGACGGTTGGTGCGCTAATAATTGGTACACCAATCGTTGGTACGCTCGCAAGGACGACGAGGGAGGTCCAGCCGTGCCCGACCAGCTCGACGGGGATCCCCTGGCGCTGGAGGAGCAGGTGTGCTTCGCCCTCTCCGTCGCGGCGCGGGGTGTGGTGGCGGTCTACCGCCCGCTGCTGGAGCCGATGGGGCTGACCCACCCGCAGTACCTGGTCATGCTGGCCCTGTGGCAGTACGCGCCGCTGTCGGTCCGGGAGTTGAGCCGCCTGCTCCAGCTCGACCCCGGCACGCTGTCACCGCTGCTGAAGCGCCTGGAGGCGGCCGGCTACGTGCGGCGCGAGCGGGACGCGTCGGACGAACGCAGCCTGGCGGTCACGCTCACCGCCAGCGGTCAGGCCCTCCGGGCGCGGGCCGAGCAGATCCCGCCGGCGATCGTGGCGCGGCTCGGGCTGCCCCTGGCCGACCTGCGGCACCTGCACACCGTCCTGACCGAGGTGATCGCCGCGGCGAACCGGGCCGTGACGGCCGGTGACGACCGGCCCGGTCAGGCGTCGGCGTAGACGGCGAAGCCGCGGTCGGCGCAGCGGCGGTAGAAGGCGGCCAGCACGCTCAGCTCGGCGCAGGTGAAGGTCCACTGCGGCGGCGCGCCGCTCTCGTCGCGCAGCGCGTCGAGCCGGCTGTCCAGCCAGCGCAGCTGCTGCTCGGCCAGGCGGCCGTCGGCGAGCAGCGAGCGCAGCACCTGGCTGACCGAGTCGAAGGTCACCGCCTCGCCCAGCTCGCGGTGGCCGGCGACGAACCGCTCGATGCCACCGGCGATCCAGGCGCAGCCGTCCGGGTCGATCACCGGGTCCTCGTCCTCGGCCGCGGCGTCCGTGGCGTAGAGCACACCCTCCAGGCCGAGCAGCAGGTCCACCAGCTCGGTGTACGCGGTCGCCCGGACGGTGCCGGTCTTGGCGATCAACTCCGCCAGCGCGGCGGTCGGCGCGGAGATCCGCGGCATGTCGACGATCTCGCCGAAGTCCACGAACTCGGCCGGCGCGACCGGGTCGTAGAAGCGGCCGGTCCGCGGCCAGTGCACCGCGACGTTGTCCAGCCCCATCTGGCGTCACCTCTTAGCACGAGTCGGGTCGATCGGGTCGATCGTCCGGTTCCGGCCGGGAAAGATCAAGCCGGTGCCCGGGGCGCCGTCAACCTACGACACGGCGGGCGGATTCGCGAGATCGGTCCACCCCGGCCGTCGGGCGGCGCCGCCGGAGATCCGGGGCAGGCGTGTAGGGGGAGTCGCAGACAGCGCGATTCGGCCGGCTACGGCATTCTCAGCCGTCCTGCGGGGGTGCCGAGTGGTGGTTTAGTCGGCCGCGCACAGTAAGATTGAGGCTGAGACGAAGACCCGGTGGGGAGCGACGAGACACGGGCCCGACACGGCCCGCGATCATCGTCCACGTCGGGTCGAGCCGATCGCGATCCGCGGGCAACCGCGGCGACCGGCGCGTTCGACCCGTACCCCGGAATTATGCCCGGTGCCGGTCCGCGTGCCGACGTCGCGTCCTGTCCGCCGAACCCGCGCCCGACGCGCCGCCAGGTGCGGACGGCGCGAGAAAGTGGCCGAGGGTGGCAGCGCAGGACAAGCAGGAGTACGGCGCAGAGTCGATCACCGTTCTCGAGGGTCTGGAGGCGGTCCGCAAGCGGCCCGGTATGTACATCGGGTCGACCGGCGAGCGCGGTCTGCACCACCTCGTGTGGGAGGTCGTCGACAACGCGGTGGACGAGGCGCTGGCCGGGCACTGCGACACCATCGACGTGGTGCTGCTCGCCGACGGCGGGGTCCGGGTGACCGACAACGGCCGGGGCTTCCCGGTCGACCTGCACCCGAAGCTGAAGAAGCCGGGTGTCGAGGTGGCGCTGACCGTGCTGCACGCGGGCGGCAAGTTCGACGGCAAGGCGTACGCGGTCTCCGGCGGTCTGCACGGCGTCGGCGTCTCGGTGGTGAACGCCCTTTCCACCCGGATGGCGGTGGAGATCCACAAGTCCGGTTTCGTCTGGCGGCAGCAGTACAGCAACTCCAAGCCGACTCCGCTGGAGAAGGGCGAGACGACCAACCGCACCGGCTCGGCGGTCGCCTTCTGGCCCGACCCGACCGTCTTCGAGACGGTCGACTTCGACTTCCAGACGATCTACCGCCGGCTCCAGGAGATGGCCTTCCTCAACCGCGGCCTCACCATCCACCTGCTCGACGAGCGCTCCGCGGACGAGGAGGGCAAGCCGCGCGAGGTGACCTTCCTCTACAAGGGCGGTATCGCCGACTTCGTCCGGCACCTGAACGCCTCGAAGAATCCGATCCACAAGACGGTGGTCGAGTTCGGCGCCGAGGAGGAGGGCATGTCGGTCGAGATCGCCATGCAGTGGAACGAGTCGTACGGCGAGTCGGTCTACACCTTCGCCAACACGATCAACACCCACGAGGGCGGCACCCACGAGGAGGGCTTCCGGGCCGCGCTGACCAGCGTGGTGAACCGCTACGGCGCCGAGCGCAAGCTGCTCAAGGGCGACGAGAAGCTCTCCGGCGAGGACATCCGCGAGGGCCTGGCCGCGATCATCTCGGTGAAGCTGGCCAACCCGCAGTTCGAGGGCCAGACCAAGACCAAGCTCGGCAACACGCCGGTGAAGAGTTTCGTGCAGCGGGTCTGCAACGAGTGGCTGGTCGACTGGTTCGACCGGAACCCGGCCGAGGCGAAGATCATCATCCAGAAGGCGTCCCAGGCCGCCCGGGCCCGGATCGCCGCGCAGCAGGCGCGCAAGCTGGCCCGGCGCAAGTCGCTGCTGGAGTCCGGCTCGATGCCGGGCAAGCTGGCCGACTGCCAGTCCACCGACCCGCGCGAGTCCGAGGTGTTCATCGTCGAGGGCGACTCGGCCGGCGGCTCGGCCAAGCAGGGGCGCGACCCGCGGACCCAGGCGATCCTGCCGATCCGGGGCAAGATCCTCAACGTGGAGAAGGCCCGGATCGACCGGGTGCTGAAGAACAACGAGGTCCAGGCGCTGATCACTGCACTGGGCACCGGCATCCACGACGACTTCGACATCGAGAAGCTGCGCTATCACAAGATCGTGCTGATGGCCGACGCCGACGTCGACGGCCAGCACATCCAGACGCTGCTGCTCACCCTGCTCTTCCGCTTCATGCGTCCGCTGGTGGAGCTGGGGCACGTCTACCTGGCCGCCCCGCCGCTCTACAAGATCAAGTGGAACAAGAAGGGCGACGACGCGCAGTACGCGTACTCCGACCGGGAGCGCGACGGGCTGATCGCGCTGCGCCAGCAGAAGAAGGCGAACGCCAAGCCGGACGACATCCAGCGGTTCAAGGGTCTGGGCGAGATGAACTACCCGGAGCTGTGGGAGACCACGATGAACCCGGCGACCCGTACGCTTCGTCAGGTCACGCTCGACGACGCGGCAACCGCAGACGAGTTGTTCAGCGTGTTGATGGGCGAGGACGTCGAGGCGCGGCGCTCGTTCATCCAGCGCAACGCCAAGGACGTCCGGTTCCTGGACATCTGACGGGCATTGGCTTCGGCGGGCCGGCCGGACATCCACCGGTCGACCCGCCGATCCACAGAGTTATCCACAGCTTGGCCGGTATCCACAGCGGTTATCCACAGCACGAAAACGACTCTGAGTCTGATAAGGGTAAACAGTGACCGATTCCCCCGAGTCCACACCGAACGAGCCCGAGGTCCCCGAGACCCTCGCGGCCGTCGTCGCGCACGACCGGATCGAACCGGTCGGGCTCGAGGTGGAGATGCAGCGCTCCTACCTCGACTACGCGATGAGCGTCATCGTCGGGCGGGCGCTGCCGGACGTCCGGGACGGGCTCAAGCCGGTCCACCGCAAGATTCTCTACGCCATGTTCGACTCCGGCTACCGGCCGGACCGCGGCTACGTGAAGTGCTCCCGCGTCGTCGGCGACGTGATGGGCCAGTTCCACCCGCACGGCGACTCGGCGATCTACGACGCGCTGGTCCGGATGGCGCAGCCCTGGTCGCTGCGTTACCCGCTGGTCGACGGCAACGGCAACTTCGGCTCGCCCGGTAACGACCCGGCCGCGGCCATGCGCTACACCGAGTGCAAGCTCGACCCGCTGGCCATGGAGATGCTGCGGGACATCGACGAGGACACCGTCGACCTGCAGGACAACTACGACGGCCGGGCCAAGGAGCCCACCATCCTGCCGTCCCGGATCCCCAACCTGCTGATCAACGGGTCCGAGGGGATCGCGGTCGGCATGGCCACCAAGATCCCGCCGCACAACCTGCGGGAGATCGGCGCGGCCGTGCAGTGGTGCCTGGAGCACCCGGAGGCCGACGAGGCCACCACGCTCGAGGCGCTGCTGGAGATCGTCAAGGGTCCGGACTTCCCCACCCACGGCCTGATCGTCGGCCAGGCCGGCATCCAGGACGCGTACCGGACCGGGCGCGGCTCGATCCGGATGCGGGCAGTGGTGGAGGTGGAGGAGGACAAGCGCGGCCGCCCGGCGCTGGTGGTCAGCGAGCTGCCCTACCAGGTCAACCCGGACAACCTCGCCGAGCGGATCGCCGAGCTGATCAAGGAGGGCAAGCTCGGCGGCATCGCCGACATCCGGGACGAGTCCTCCGGGCGTACCGGCATGCGGATCGTGCTGGTGCTGAAGCGCGACGCGGTCGCCAAGGTGGTGCTGAACAACCTCTACAAGCACACCCAGCTCCAGGAGACCTTCGGCGCCAACATGCTGGCCCTGGTCGACGGGGTGCCGCGCACGCTCAACCTGGCGCAGTTCATCCGCTACTACGTCGAGCACCAGATCGAGGTCATCCGCCGGCGGACCGCGTTCCGGCTGCGCAAGGCCGAGGAGCGGGCGCACATCCTGCGCGGTCTGGCCAAGGCGTTGGACGCCCTCGACGAGGTGATCGCCCTGATCCGGCGCTCGCCCACGGTCGAGGACGCCCGGCAGGGCCTGATCCGGCTGCTGGAGATCGACGAGATCCAGGCGACCGCGATCCTGGACATGCAGCTGCGCCGGCTCGCTGCGCTGGAGCGGCAGCGGATCCTCGACGACCTGGCCAAGCTGGAGGTGGAGATCGCCGACCTCAAGGACATCCTCGCGAAGCCGGAGCGGCAGCGGCAGATCGTCTCGGAGGAGCTCGGCGAGATCGTGGCCAAGTGGGGCGACGACCGGCGCACCAAGATCGTGCCGTTCGAGGGCGAGGTCTCGATGGAGGACCTCATCGCCCGCGAGGACGTGGTCGTCACCATCACCCGGACCGGCTACGCCAAGCGGACGAAGGTCGACCTCTACCGCTCGCAGCGGCGCGGTGGCAAGGGCGTCAGCGGCGCGACGCTGCGCCAGGACGACATCGTCAGCCACTTCTTCGTCTGCTCGACGCACGACTGGATCCTGTTCTTCACCAACAAGGGCCGCGTCTACCGGGCCAAGGCCTACGAACTCCCGGAAGCCACTAGGGTGGCCAAGGGCCAGCACGTGGCCAACCTGCTCGCCTTCCAACCGGACGAGCAGATCGCACAGATCATCGAGATCCCGAACTACCAGGTGGCCCCCTACCTGGTACTGGCCACGAAGAACGGCCTGGTGAAGAAGACGCGGCTAGAGGAGTTCGACTCCAACCGGTCCGGCGGCATCATCGCGATCAACCTGCGCGATGAGGACGAGCTGGTCGGTGCTGCCCTGGTCGCGTCCGAGGACGACCTGCTCCTGGTCTCCAAGAACGCGCAGGCGATCCGGTTCAACGCCACCGACGAGGCGCTGCGGCCGATGGGCCGGGCCACGTCGGGCGTGATCGGCATGCGCTTCGCCGAGGACGACGTCCTGCTGGCCATGGAGGTGGTCCGGCCGGGCCTGGACGTCCTGGTGGCTACGAACGGCGGATACGCGAAACGTACCCCGATCGAGGAATACCCCGTGCAGGGCCGGGGAGGTAAGGGCGTGCTGACTGCGAAGATCACCGAACGACGCGGTGGTCTGGTCGGCGCGGTGGTGATCGACCCGGACGACGAGCTGTTCGCCATCACCAGCAACGGTGGTGTCATCCGGACTCCGGTGAAGCCTGTACGCCGTACGCGTGACCGGAACACAATGGGGGTCAAGTTGATGGACCTCCCGGACGGCGTGACTATCGTGGCGATTGCTCGCAATGCCGACGAGCCTGACGAACAGGACTAGTTGAATGACGGAGACACAGGCGAAGTCGGGGAACACGGGGACCTCGGCCAACCCGGTCGACGAGGAGGCCGCGAAGAGCGGCACACCAGCGACCGGCCGCGCGGCCGTGGGCCGGGCCACGGTCCCCGCCGACGCGCCTGCCCCGAAATTCACCCGGGCTCCCGGGATGGCGCCGCCGCCGGACAAGCCGAGCGACGACGAGGCACCGGCCGACAAGACCGAACCGGTAGCGGCGGCGGAGAAGCCGAGTTCCGGCGGCACCACCCCCACCGCGACCGCGACCGCCCCGGCGGCCGCGGCCGGAAACCGGCCGTCGGCCACCCAGCCGATCGGCGTACGGCCGGGCCAGTCGGCCCCCGGCTCCGCCGGCGCCAGCGGGGTCACCGGCACCCAGCCGCGGGTCACCCCCGGCACCCGGCCGCAACCGGACGGCGGCCGTCCGGGCGCCAGCGGCCGGCCCAACGGCGGCGGGCTGCCGCCGGGCATCAGCAGCGCGGCCGCCGTCGGCGCCGCGCGGGTGGGTGACGCGGTACGCGCCGCGCGTACGTCGGTCAGCTCGGCCGCGTCGCGCGGACCGCGCCGGGCCCGGCTGAACCTCAAGCGGATCGACCCCTGGTCCGTGATGAAGTTCGCCTTCGCCGTGTCCGTGGTGCTCTTCATCGTGGTGGTGGTGGCCACCTCGGTGCTCTACCTGGCGCTGGACGCGATGGGCGTCTTCCAGAGCGTCAACGACAGCCTGACCGACCTGGTCAGCGCGGGCGGCGGGCAGAGCACCGACGGCTTCCAGATCACCGCCAAGGGCGTGATCCTCAGCTCGGCGCTGATCGGCCTGGTCAACGTCGTGCTGTTCACCGCGCTCGCCACGCTCGGGGCGTTCGTCTACAACGTCTGCGCCGACCTGGTCGGCGGGATCGAGCTGACCCTCGCCGAGCGGGACTGAACGACCACCTGGACGCCGGGGCACCGCGAAAGCGGTCGCCCCGGCGTCCCGCATTCCGGTACGTTCGACAGGGCGACGGGCGCCCCGCCGGCCGGGGCCCCGATTTGGGGCGGGGTGGGCCGATGGGTTAACCTTGGCCGTCGCTACGCGGGGCTATAGCTCAGTCGGTTAGAGCGCAGAGCTGATAACTCTGAGGTCGCTGGTTCGATTCCAGCTAGCCCCACCGCACACCGTCCGACGACAGTCGAGCGCGAGGGGTAGCCCCATGTTCAAGAAGCTGCTGATTCTGGCCGGCGTCGTCGGTGTGGCCGCCGTCGTGGCCAAGAAGGTCAAGGCTTCCAACGACGAGCGCGCTCTCTGGCACGAGGCGACCACCGCTCCCGACCTGCGCTGATCCCGGTCGGCACAGCCAGCACCACCACCAGGCGGCGTCGCCCGCTCCCGGGGCCCTAGCTCAACTGGCAGAGCACTGCCTTTGCAAGGCAGGGGTTAGGGGTTCGAGTCCCCTGGGCTCCACCAGCACGAACACCGGTTGATCTCGGCCCCGACGTACAGCCATCCGTACAGCCGAGCGGTCAGGCCGTCCGCTTCGCCCAGCACTCGATCGATGGCTGAGCCAGCCTGACGAGCCCGCACCCGGCAGGTGTTCACCACGTAACGAGTTCGGCCAGTGCGGCACTGGTGGCTTCATCGGCCGGGAGGAATGCTTCCAGTCGCAGTTCGGCGATGGTGACGTCGGTGGCGGTGCCGAACTGGGTGAGCGTGGTGATGAGCTGCAGCTCCCGGCTGTCCGGGTCGCTCGTGCGCAGGTGTAGCGGCACCGCGAACCCGAGGTGATGTGGCGAGAGTTGCCGGGGCCGCGGGGGTGCCAGGTCCACGAGTTCCTCGGCGAGGCGCTTGAGCCGGTCGCTCGGGTTGCGGACACTCTCGGCTTGGATGCTGTCGATGATGTGCCAGGCCCATTCGTCGAGGTTGACGATGCGGGGTGCGAGACCGCAGGGGTGCAGCAGGACTCGGGGGACGCTCACGGGTGGGGTGAGCAGGTGTGGGTCCACTCCGCGGGTGATCATCTGGAAGCCGGCGTTGGCGGAGATGAGGTCGCCGTGCCGGTCGACGATAGCGGCCGGGTACGGCAGGTGGCCGTGCAGGACGCGTTCGAGGGCGGTTCGGACTGGTGCCAGTTGAGGGTCGTCCAGTTCGCGCTGTGGGTACGCGGGCGCGAATCCGGCGGCGAGGAGCAGTTCGTTGCGTTCGCGGATCGGCACCTCCAGCGATTCGGCCAGCCGAATGATCATCGCCCGGCCGGGGGTTGAGCGTCCGCTCTCGATGAAGCTGACGTGCCGTTGCGTGGTGCCGGCCCGCACCGCCAGTTCGAGTTGGCTGACGCGTCGTCGGGTGCGCCATGTGCGCAACGCACCCGCGAGTCCGCCGCTCGCGGATTCGATGATCATTCTTCCTGTGTACCGGGTGCCGCGCCGGTTGGCGATTCCCTGCGGGGAATTGTCGCGGCACGTCCGGTGCAGAACAGTCGTGGTCGCAACGATCATTCACGACCGAAGGATCACCATGGCTGACATCGACCTGAAGAACCTCACCGACCGCTACGTCGCGGTGTGGAGCGAACCCGACCCGGACCGGCGCCGCGCCGCCGTTCGCGAGCTCTGGTCCACCGACGGGGTCCATGTCCTGCAGCCGCCTCAGGAGATGCGACAGACCGCCGAGGGCCTGGGGTTCGATCGTCTCGTCCTGGAGGCGCGCGGGCATGACGAACTGGAGGTGCGGGTGACGCGCGCGTACGAGGAGTTCGTCGCTCCGGGGACCTTCGTGTTCCGCTCCCGCGGGGATGCCGACCGGCTCCACGACGTGGTCAAGTTTCGCTGGGAGATGGTGCCTCGCGACGGTGGCGACGTGGCCGGTGTCGGGCTGGAGATCCTCGTGCTCGGCGCGGACGGGCGCATCGTCAGCGACTACCAGTTCATCGAGGGATGACCGTGGCCCGCCTCGGATGGTGCCGGGCCGGTGTGTGACGGGGGAACCGGCCACTGGGCAAGCCCCTAGCATTGCCCCGTGATCGAGGACTTCGCGGATCGGCTCCTGCGCGACATGACCCGCCTCGATCCCTGCACAGCGGTCGTCGAGGCCGGCGAGCAGGATGTCGACGGGCTTACCGACTACAGCCCGGAGGGCCACCAAGCCCGCGCCGACCTCGCAGCCCGCGCCCTGCGCGAGCTGGAGACCCCGGGTGACGCACTGCCGGCCGCGACCCCGCTGTACGCCCACCTCGCCGAACGGCTGCACACGCGGATCGCCTTCCACGATGCCGGGGAGGACCTGCGCGAACTGCACGCGGCGGCCACCGGTCCGCTCCAGCTCATCCGCCAGGCGGTCGAGGCCGCGGTTCCCAGCCGCGGCGTCGAGGGCCCGGCCTTCGAGGAAGGCTGGGCTCGGGTCGGCGCACGCCTGGCCGCGATCCCCGCGGCCCTGGACGGGTACGCCCGCAGCCTCCTACTCGCCGCGGAGCGCGGCAATCTGCCGGCGCGGCGTCAGGTGGAGCTCGTCACGCAGCGCTGCCGCAACTGGATCGACGACGACGTCGCCCTGGTGGATCGCTACGGAGAGGGGCCGCAGCGGGCGTCGTTGCAGGCCGCGGCGACGGGCGCGCAACGGGCGTACCGGAAACTCGCCGAGATGCTGACCGCGGACCTGGCGTCACGGGCCGTTGCGGAGGAGGCGTTCGGCCAGCAGCGGTACGAACTCTGGGTGCGCACCTTCCTCGCGGCCCAGCCCGACCTGCGCGAGCTGTACGACTGGGGCTGGGACGAGTTCCGAGCGACAGAGGCAGAGCTGATCGCGGAGGCGACGGCCCTGGGCGGGAGCGTGCCGGAGGTGCTTGCCTGGCTCGCCAGCCCCGACGCACCCGGCACCCTGCACAGCAGGGAGGCGTTCGGCGCGTGGCTGCAGGAGCTGTTGGAGGCCACCACCGAGCGGTTGGACGGCGCGTACTTCGACATTCCCGCCCCGCTGCGGCGCATCGAGTCGCGGTTGACCACGTCGGCCGGCATTGCCTACACCGGGCCGTCGCGGGACCTGACGCGGCCGGGCCGGGTCTGGTGGTCCCTGCCCGAGGACGCAGCGAGTTTCCCCACCTGGATCGCCTACAGCACCGCCTATCACGAGGGCGTTCCCGGCCACCACCTCCACCTTGGCTCCGAGGTCTGCCGAGGAGGCCTCGGGCAGCGGCTGAACCTGCTCGGCGGCCTCTCCGGCAGCCAGGAGGGCTGGGCACTGTACGCCGAGCGATTCATGGACGAACTCGGGCTCTATGAACAGCCGGGTGCTCGACTGGGGCATCTGTTGATGCAGCTCCTGCGGGCGGCACGGGTTGTGGTCGACATCGGCCTGCACCTGCGACTGCCGATGCCGTTCGGTGACGGAGCACCGTGGACGCCGGCTGCTGCGCTGGAGCTGCTGCGGGACCGCTGTCACCAGGGGCCGTACGCGCCCGCCGAGGTCGGGCGTTACCTCGGCCGGCCGGGGCAGGCGTTGGCCTACAAGGTGGGTGAGCGCGTGTGGCTGGCCGGCCGCTCGTCCTTCCTCGGCGACCGGCGCGCATTTCATCGTCAGGCGCTGGAGCTGGGTTCGCTGGGCTTGGACCAGTTGACGGCCGCCCTCCAGGGTGACCGCGCACCACTCGTGCGTCGCGGTGAAGAAAGCCGGGGACCGCGCTGGTAGCTCACGAGGACGCCGGGGCGCGGCCCCGACGGGCTGCTCTTGACAGCACGCCGGGCGGGATGATCCCGAACCAGGCTCCGGTGGCGACCATCGAGGCGACGACGTACGCCACCCACCACCCGAGCATCGCCCACACGCCCTGGGCGGCGGCGCCGACCCCCGCCACCACCATCCGCCATTGGCCGTCTCGTCCGATCAGCTGTGGGTTGAACCGGCGCGCAGTAGCGCCTCGTTGAGTAGCTTGCTGGCTCTCTCCTCGTCGGGAAGCACCGCGCACAGCTCCGCCAGCGTGTTCACCAGCACCGCCTCGGCCAACGCCAGGCCAGGATCAAGCATCCGATACGGTGGCACGACGGCACGCCAGAGGCCCTCACTCATCGGCGATGAGTACACCCATTGATCGCGCGGTCCCCGCTACCTGCTTCATCGCGGCCTCCACGTCATCGGTGTTGAGGTCCGGAAGCTTACGCATCGCGACCTCTCGCAGTTGCTCCCGCGAAATCTTCGCCACCGATTCTGTTCCGGGCCGACCCGATCCCTTCGACAACCCCAGGATCCGCCGGATCAAATGCGCCGTTGGCGGAGTCCGGTGTGACCGGCGCACCGGGCGAGGCGGTCGACGAGTACGAAGCCGGGTGCCGTCGCAGCGATGAGTCTGCCGGCGCCCGCAGGTCTACCACCCGACCGAGACACCAACTGATCGGGAGTAAGGCATGGGCCGCATCCACATCGAGCTGTTCGCAACCCTCGACCTCGTCGGGCAGGCGCCCGGCGGCCCCGACGAGGACCCGGCGGGGTTCCCGTTCGGCGGCTGGCAGGCCCCGCTGCTGGACGAGGTCTCCGGGGCGCAGGTCGCTGCCGCGTACGAGGGCACCGACGCCCTCCTGCTCGGCCGGCGAACGTATGACATCTTCGCCGCCTACTGGCCGCACCAGGAGGGCGGCGAGGACAACGAGATCGCCACCCTCTTCAACAGCGTCCCGAAGTACGTCGCCTCCCGCGGCAGGCCTGACCTCTCGTGGGCCGGGTCCACGCAGCTCGGCCCGGACCTGGCCGGCGCGGTGCGGGAGATCCGTGACCGGCACGAGCACATCAAGGTTGTCGGGAGCTTGAACCTGGTGCAGACCCTGCTGCGCGAGAAGCTCTTCGACCAGCTCGACCTCTGGGTGCACCCGATCGTGCTCGGCGTCGGGAAGAAGGTGTTCGACGGTGGCGCGGTGCCCACCAATGTCACCCTCCTCGAACCGCCGGTGGCCAGTCCGACGGGCACCGTGTACCTGCGCTACGGGCTCGCCGAGGGCACGCCCGGGACGGGGGACATGAGCGCCCCCGATCGCGGTGTCGGGCGCGACGACTGAAGCGCCGGGGGCAGCGGGCATGGCCGGCACCGGCCGGGGTAGGAGAAACGGCAACAACCCCCCGGAAGTGAGGTGTCATGCCAATGCCGACCGCACGCGACATCATGACCAACGACGTGACCTGTGTCCGTGAGCAGGACGACCTCCGGACCGCAGCCAAGCAGATGGCGCAGCTGGGCGTCGGATCGCTGCCGATCTGCGGTCAGGACAACCGGCTCAAGGGCATGCTGACCGACCGCGACATCGTGGTGAAGGTGCTCGCCGAGGGCCGCGACCCGGGCAGCGTCACCGCGGGCGAGCTGGCCCAGGGCGAGGCGGTGACCATCGGCGCGGACGACGACGCGGCCGAGATCCTGCGCACCATGGGCCAGTACAAGGTGCGCCGGCTGCCGGTGATCGACGGGCACGAGCTCGTCGGCATCGTGGCCGTCGCCGATGTGGCCCGCTCGCTGCCGGAGCGCCCGGTGGGCGACCTCATCGAGGCGATCTCCGAGCGCAACTGACCGGTCCCGAACCGACGGACGCCGCCTCCGGCCCACCGGCCGGCAGGCGGCGTCCGGCGTCCGGCGTACGGACGGGAGGACCGGCGGCGGGTGGTCAGCTGCCGGCCGGCGGCGAGATCCGTTCGGCGGGTGGGGTGATCGGGGTGAGCGGCACCGTCTCGCCGCGGACGATGGTGCGTACCCGCTGCACGAAGCCGCGCCGGCGGGCCGCCATCACGAAGTGGCCCAGCGGCGAGCGGAACACCGGATAGTCGTCGTAGTGGATCGGCACGGTCAGCTTCGGGCGGACCAGCTCGACCAGGTCGGCGCCCTGTCGCGCGTCCATGGTGAGCAGGACGCCGGCGATCCTGGTGCCACCGAGGTGGATCAGCATCGCGTCGATGTCCGGGTACCGCTCCGGGATGTCGGCGAGCAGCGGCTTGTTCAGCGTGTCGCCGGTGACGTAGAGACGGAACTGTCGGGAGCCGTCGCGTTCCAGGTCGATCATGGTGCCCATCACGTCGGGCATCAGCCGGTCCACCACACCGGGCCCGTGCTGGCCGGGCATCGAGGTGAGCCGCAGGATCTCGCCGGGGCGGCGCAGCTCGCGCGAGCGCCAGGTGGGCAGCCCTTCGGCGGCCCGGAAACCCCACCGGCGCAGCTTCCGTTCGGCCGCCGGGGTGGTGACGATCGGCAGCTCCCGGTCCAGCTCCCGCCGGGCCACCCGGTCGAAGTGGTCACCGTGCAGGTGGGACAGGACCACCGCGTCCAGCGACGGCAACTGGGCGATCCGCAGCGCCGGGTCGGTACGCCGCTTCGACCACAACCCCTTGCCCAGGTACGCCCGCTGCCCCTGGTGCAGGAAGTTCGGGTCGGTCAGCAGGGTGAACCCACCCATCCGCAGCACGGTGGTGGCGGTCCCGACGAACGTGACCTCCGGTTGTGCTTCCATGTCCACCTCCCAGGTGGGTGACCAGGCGGGCGGTGCGCGGGCCGAGCCCGGAGGCCGGCACCTCCATCCCGCAGCGGTACCCCCGATGACCGGCGCCATGCGTAGCCGCCGCCGATGCTCGTCAGCCCGGCTCCGCCGAACGGTCGGCCTCGACCGGTGGATCAGCGGCGGAGGAGCCGGGTGGGCCGTCGGACCCGGCCGGGTGGCTCTGCGGCAGCCGGGCCACCAGCCGGGTGAGCGCGCCGTTGGCGACGGTGGCGCCGAGCGCCGACCCGGTGGCGATGGTCCAGCCCACCGGCCCGAGCGGGGTGCAGCCGAAGAACTGGCTGACGCCGGGAGTCTGCACCACCCCCACCAGCACGCCGAGCGACGCGGCGGTGGAGGCGAGCACCGCCGGGCTGGTGCCGCCGGCCAGCACCGTCTGCCCGAGCTGGGTGCCGACCAGCGACACCAGCGCGACGGTGCCGGCCCGCCGGCGTCGTCCGGTGTACCGGGCCAGTGTCCAGCCGGCGGTGGCGCCCAGCGTGGTGGCCGCGGCGCGCAACCCGATCTCGCGGGTGAGCGTCTCGCCGAGCGACCTGTCCGGCCCCTCCCGGAGCAGCCCGTCGGCGTGGTCGGCGCCCGGCGGGCGGATAGCGATGGCCAGCGCCGGCGCCAGGTCGGTGAGCAGGTTGACCAGCAGCAGCTGCCGGCCGGTGAGCGCGGACCGGCCGGTGGCGGCGGCGCTCAGCACGCTGAACGCGATCTCCCCCAGGTTCCCGCCGACCAGGATGCTCAGCGCGTGGCGTACCGACGACCACATCGCCCGACCTTCCACCAGGGTGGCGATGATGGTCTCCAGCCGGTCGTCGGTGACCACCAGGTCGGCTGCGGCCCGGGCGGCCGGGGTGCCCCGCTGGCCGAGCGCGATGCCGACGTCGGCGAGCCGGATCGCCGGCGCGTCGTTGGCGCCGTCGCCGGTCATCGCGACGGTACGCCCGCACCTCTGCAACGCCTGGATGATCCGGACCTTGTGCGCCGGGGTGCAGCGGGCCACCACGTCGGTGCGGGCCAGCCGCTCGGCCAGCGCGTCGTCGTCGAGCTGGTCGAGTTCGGCAGCGGTGACCACCTGCTGCTCGTCGCCGTCGCTGATGGTGGCGGCGATCGCCTCGGCGGTGGCCGGATGGTCACCGGTGATCATGATGGTGTGCACGCCGGCCTGGCGGATCCGCCGCACGGCCGGCGCGGCGCTGTCGCGTACCCCGTCGGCGAGCGCCAGGAAACCGACGAACACCAGGTCGCGTACGTCGTCGTCGCCGATCTCCGGGTCGTCCACGGCGCACTCCGCGACGGCGAGGATCCGGTGCCCCGCCCCGGCCCGCTCGGCGAGCAGCCGGTGCAGGTCGTCCCGGCCGGCGTCGTCCAGCGGCTCGTCGCGGCCGTCCACCCGCCGGTACGCGCACCGCGGCAGCACCGTCTCCGGCGCGCCCTTCACGCTGAGCAGCCGCCGGTGCCCGTCCTCGCCCACCGTCGCGTGGTAGCCGCGGGACGGCTCGAAGGGCAGCCCGCCGGTGGGCCGCCACCGGGGCACGTCGGTCTGTTCGGTCACGCCGGCGGACTCGGCGCCGCGGCGTACCGCCCGGTCGGTCTGCAACGCCAGCTCGTCCGGGTCGTCGGCGGCCGGGGTGGCCCGCAGCGCGGCGGCCAGAGCCGGCCGGGGCCGGTCGTCGAGCCGGTCGACCGGCGCGTATCGGTGGCCGTCGCCGACCCCGGCGAGCCGCAGCTGCCCCTCGGTGAGGGTGCCGGTCTTGTCGAAGCAGAGCACGTCGACCCGGCCGAGTGCCTCGATGGTGCGCGGGTTGCGGACCAGCGCCCCGTGCTCCGCCAGCCGCCGGGCGGCGGCCAGTTGGGCGGCGCTGACCAGGAACGGCAGCCCTTCCGGCACGGACGCCACGGCCAGGTTCGCGGCGGTGGCGGCCGTCTCGGCCAGCGGCACGCCGCGCAGCAGCCCGGCGCCGGCCACCGCCACCGCCGACCCGGCGGCCAGCGGCACGGCCGCCCGGGTCAGCCGGCCCAGCCGGGCCTCCACCCCGCTGGCCGGGGGCGCCTGCCGGGCCAGTGCCAGGCTGCGCCCGGCCTCGGTGTCGGCGCCGGTGGCCACCACCACGGCGGTGCCGTACCCGGCGGCGACGGTGGTGCCCTCGTAGAGCATGGACCGGCGGTCGGCGACGGCGGCGGCGACCACCGGTTGGTCCGTCTTGCCCACCGGGAGGGACTCGCCGGTCAGCGACGACTCGTCGGTCTCCAGGCCGACCGACTCCAGCACCCGGCAGTCGGCCGGCACGGAGTCCCCCGGCTCCAGGGTGACCACGTCACCGGGCACCAGGTCGTCGGCCGGCAGCATCCGCTCCTCGCCGTCCCGGCGCACCCGGGCGGTCACCGCCGAGCGGGAGAGCAGCTCGGACAGCGACCGTTCGGTGTTGCGCTGGTGTACCGCGCCGATCAGCGCCGACCCGCCGACCACGCCGCCGACCAGGGCGGCGTCGACCAGCGAGCCGAACGTCGCGGAGAGCACCGCGCCGGCGGTGAGCACCGGGGTGAGCGGGTTGGCCAGCTCGTCGACGAAGGCCCGGAGCAACCCGGACCGTCCGGGCAGGTCACCCGGCCCGGCCACCCGGCGGCGCTGGGCCTCGCCGCTGCCGAGCCCGTCCGGGCCGCTGCCGAGGCGATCCAGCACGGTGTCGGTGGGCATCAGGTGCCAGGCGGTGATGGTCGGCGCGGGGGTGTCCGTCCGGTCGGGCAGCCGGCGGGCCCGCCAGACGCCGTGCGCGAAGGCGAGCGCGGCGGCGCCGTTCACCGCGCCGAGCGTACGGCCGGGCAGTCGCTCGGGGTCGGCGGTGAACGCGTTCAGCGCACCGAGGCCGGTGCCGGCCAGGGCCAGCTGGATGTTCTGCGCGGTCACCCGGCGGGCCACCCCGGCCGCCTCCACGAGCAGGGCGACGATCCGCAGGTCGGCGCCGACCAGCAGGTGCGCGCCCCAGGGCGGCAGGTCCTCCGGCGCGGACAGGCCCAGCCCGCAGTCCGCGGCGCCGAGCGCCGCCCGGTCGCCGGAGGCCAGCATCACCACCGCCCCGTCCCGTTGCAGGGCCCGGACCGAGTCGGCCAGCTCGGCCCCGCCGGCCACGTACGCGTCGGCGAAGCCGTACCGCTGCTCGTCGTCGCCGGCCACGACCAGCCGCAGCCCGGCCTGACGGGCGACGGCCGGCAGGGCGTCGACGCCCGGCGCCGGCTCGGGTTCCACCCGCAGCACCGCGGCCAGGCTGTCGCCGTCGGCGAGGCCGAGCAGGTCGGCGCCGGTGTCGCGCAGCCGCCGGCTCTCCGCGGTGTCCCCGGGATCGCGGGCGTCGAGCTGGTCCAGCGGGCCGAGCCGCCAGCCGTCGGCGTGCCGCAGCTGGTGCGGGTGGGCGGGGTCGAAGAGCGCGAACGCCCGGCTGGCCACCTGCCCGGTGTCCGCGCCGGGCAGCGGTGCGAGGTCGGCCAGCACGCCGCGATCCGAGCCAAGCACGGCGGCGTCCAGCACCAGCGTGTCGATCCGGTCCAGTTTCCGCAGCACGCTGCGGTCCATCGCGATCACGCCGCGCCGGGCCAGGATCCGGCCGAGCTGAGCGCCGTAACCCTCGCGGCCGCTGCCCGGGGCCTTGGGCAGCGTGGAGAGCCCCAGCGCGGCGGCCCGTTTGCGGCCGACGACCGGCGTCGCGGCCGCGGCGGCGGCGGCACCGGCGATCAGCATCCGGTTGATGTACCGCTCGACCGGCCCGTCCGGCTGGGGGGTGACCCGCTCGCCGGCCGGTGACCGGGCCACCGCCCGCTCCGGGTCGCCGGTGAGCCGCGGCTCGGCCTTTCCCCAGGCGGCGAGCTGGGCGCGTGCCTCACCCCACTGCACCACCCGCTGCGCGCCGTCCAGCACGATGCCGGTCCACCCCCCGGTGAGCCCCTGTACGACCGCCTCGACGAGCGGAAACAGCAGGTCGGCGCGGGGGTCGGCACGCAGCCCCCGGTCGGCGAGGGCGTGCAGTCTGGGATGCAGGTCGACGGCGCCGAGCAGCCCGGCGACCTCGCCCGGTACGGGGGCGAACGGCAGGATCCGGGTGGCCGCCGAGATGGTCAGGCCGAGTGCGTCCGAGGCGAGCGCGCCCAGCGTGCGGGGTGTGCGGGGACCCTCCTCGGGCGGGTGCGGCGGGGGGATCTCCGGGTCCGGCTCGTGCGGACAGGCGCGTTCGGTGCGGGCCACCGTGGCGATCAGGTCCCGCAACTTCGGCGGCGGCGTGCCGACGGCCACCACCACCCGGCCGGACGGGGCGTTCACCCGGGCCCACTCGACCCCGGGCACCCGCTCCAGCGCCGCCTCCACCTGGCGGGCCAGCAGGTCGCCGCCGTCCTGACAGACGCCGTGCACCTCGATGTGGTGCCGGCCGGGGCGGGACCAGACCCGGCGGTTGGTCAACCCGGCCAGGCGGGCCAGCCGGGTCGCGGCCGACCCGACGGTCCGGGTCGCCTCGCCGACCACCGGCGGCAGGGCGACCGGGGGCCGGAGGCGGCCGGCGACCCGGCCCAGCGAGGTCATCGAGGCGTACGACCGGACAGGTGCCGGCCAGGTCCTCCGATGCGGCTCTGCCTGCCGTACGCCATCTCGCCTCCCACGTCTGCTCCGGTGGCCGCCCGGCCCCCACGGCGGCTTCACGGCGATGGCCTGGCTTCCCGCCCGGACGTCCGTTATGCCCCCCGAGCAGGGGAACTTCGGCGAGGGGGTGGCGCCACCCGCGGGCCGACGAGATGGCGATCACGCTTGACCTCAATCCGGGTTCAGGTCGGAGGCTGACCGCATGCTGATCGAACTGCTCAGGGCCGAGGTACGGCGGGACGAGCTGGCCCGTCCACTCCGTGCCGGCAACCGTCCGACCCCGCTCTGGCCGCGCCCTACGGCGGGCCGCCGGTGACCGCCACCGCCGCGCCGCCGGAGCCCGTCGCCCCGGCCCCGGGCCTCTTCGCGCCGCGGCTGCGGGCCATGACAGTGGGCAGCGTCGCCCTGGTCTCGCTGCTGGCGTTCGAGGCGCTGGCGGTCGGCACCGCGATGCCCACCGTGGCCCGCAGCCTGGACGGGCTGGCCCTGTACGGGATCGCGTTCGGCGGCCCGTTCGCGGCCGGGGTGCTGGCCATGGTGGCCAGCGGCATCTGGTGCGACAGCCGGGGGCCGCGCGCGCCGATGTGGCACGGGCTGGTCTGGTTCGTGCTCGGGCTGGTCATCGCGGGCAGCGCCACGGCGATGGGCGCGCTGGTCGTCGGGCGGGTGGTGCAGGGGTTCGGTTCCGGTCTGCTGTCGGTGGCGCTCTACGTCATCGTCGGGCGGGCGTACCCGGAGGAGCTGCATCGGAAGATCTTCGCCGCGTTCGCCGCCGCGTGGGTCGTACCGTCGCTGGTCGGGCCGGCGGTGGCCGGGCTGATCGTGGAGTACCTCGGCTGGCGGTGGGTCTTCCTCGCGGTACCGCTGGTGGCGGTTCCCGCTGTGCTGCTGATCCACCCCGGCCTGCGGGCGGTCGGCCCGGCGACGCGGACGGCGCGGCCGGCCGGCGCGGTGGCCCGGATCGGCTGGGCGTGCGGAGCGGGGGTGAGCGCCGCACTGCTGCACATCGGGGGACAGCAGCGCGGCGCCTCCGCCGTCACCCTGGTCGCCCTGGCGCTGGTCGGGTTGCTGGTCTGCGCGCCCCGGCTGCTGCCGGCCGGGTTCCTGCGGGCCGGCCGGGGTCTGCCGACCGTGGTCGGGCTGCGTGGCCTGGCCTCCGCCGCGTTCGTCGGCGCGGAGGTGGTGATCCCGCTGATGCTCTCCCGGGAGCGCGGGTTCTCGCCGACCGCGGCCGGCCTGGTCCTCACCACGGGCGCGCTGGCCTGGTCGGTGGGGTCCTGGTTGCAGGGCCGGCTGCCGGCGCCGCAGTCCCGGGCCACCCTGCCCCGGGCCGGGCTGGCCTGCATCGCGGGCGGCACCGCGGTGGTCGCGCTGACCGTCGCACCGGCGGTGCCGGTCCTGGTGGGGGTGCTCGGCTGGGCGGTGGCCGGGCTCGGCATGGGCCTGCTCTACCCGTCGCTGTCGGTGCTCACCCTGGAGTTGTCGGCCCCGGGCGAGCAGGGGCGCAACAGTTCCTCGCTGCAACTGGGCGACTCGCTCTTCGCCGCGACCGTGCTGGCGCTGACCGGCGCGGTGCTCGCCGCCGGCGCCGCCCCCGCCGCGGGCGACTACGCCGGGACACTGACGGTGGCGTCCGGCCTGGCGCTGCTCGGCCTGCTGCTCGCCGGTCGGGTGGTACCGGTCCCGCGGGCGGCCCACTGAGGGCCTCCCCGCCGCCGGTGGCGGCTGCGGGCGGCCGGCGGAGGGCCACGGGCGTGCCGGTGGCTGGCCGGCCGCACCGGCTGAGCCGCGGTCGGGGCACCCGAGGTGCGCGGCGGCGGCCAGCCGGCAGTCGGCGGATCGGCGGGTCACCGGGGGTGGGTGGCCGGCAGGATGGTCGGGGAGATGAACTTCCTGACCATCCTGCCGCTGGCCGTGGTGATGGTCGCCGGGACGCAACTGGTCGCGGCGGTCTTCCTCGCCGCGGCCGACCGGCCGCGCGCCGCGTCGCTCGGCTACCTGGCCGGCGCCGGGCTGGTGGTCGGCGGCGGGGTGACGCTGAGCTGGCTGGTCACCCGGGCGGTGAAGCTCAACGTCGGCGACGCCGGCCAGGGCGGGCACGGCCCGGTCGAGACCAGGATCGACCAGGTGGTGCTGGTCCTGCTGGTGGTGCTGGCGCTGGTGGTGTTCCTCCGGCGGCACTCCACCGGCCCACCGCGGTGGATGGGGAGGCTCCAGCAGGCCGGCCCGGGCTACGCCGCCCGGCTGGGCGTGCTGCTCTTCCTCGCCATGCCCACGGACGACCTCACCATGCTCACCGTCGGCGCGAGCGCCGCCCGGCACGACCTGCCGTGGTGGCACCTGCTGCCGTTCGTGCTGCTCACGCTGACCCTGCTGGCCGTGCCCCTGCTGGCGTTGCTGCTGCTCGGCGGCCGGGCCGCCAGGGTGCTGCCCCGGATCCGTGACTGGACCGCGCACAACTCCTGGGTGGTCAGCGAGCTGGTGATCGGCTTCTTCGTCGTGGTGACGCTGGTCGACCTGGTGCGGTGAGCTGACACACGGGCGGTCACACCGGACCGCCCGGCGCCGTCACCGACCTGGACGCGTCGGCCTGCGGGGGGCCGGAGAAGGAGGACATCATGCGGGTGCTGGTCACCGGAGCGGGCGGCCGCCTGGGTCGGGCGGTGCTGCCCCGCCTGCTCGACGCCGGGCACACGGTACGGGCCACCAGCCGTCGGCCGCGTACCGACGCGGCGGTGGAGTGGGTGGTGGCGGACCTGGCGACCGGGCACGGGGTGGCCGCGGCGGTAGGCGGCGTGGCCGCGGTGCTGCACCTGGCCTCGTCGCCGAACCGGCGTACCCACCAGATCGACGTGCTCGGCACCCGCGAGCTGGTTCGGGCCGCCGGGGCCGCCGGCGTGGGCCATCTGGTCTACGTCTCGATCGTCGGGGTTGACCGGGTGCCGATCCCGTACTACCGGCACAAGCTGGCCGCCGAGCGGGTGGTCGCCGCCGGACCGGTGCCGTGGTCGGTGCTGCGGGCCACCCAGTTCCCGCAGTTCCTCGACGACATGCTGGTCGCGTCGAGCCGGCTGGGCCCGGTGATCGGCGACCGGGCGGTGCTCGCCCAGCCGGTCGACCCGGACGAGGTCGCCGCCCGGTTGGTCGAGCGGCTGGCCACCGGCCCGTCGCGCGACGTCGAGGAGTACGGCGGCCCGGAGGTGCTCCGCTTCGATGAGGCGGTACGCGCCTGGAAGGCCGCCCGGCGGTCCCGCCGTCCGCTGCTGCCGGTACGGATCCCGGGCCGGCTCGGCCGGGTCCTGCGCTCGGGTGGACTGGTCACCGAGGCGACGCCGAGAGGCTCCCTGACCTGGGCGGACCACCTGGCGGACACGTACGGGGGAACCCGGGCAAGATGAGAACCTTCCCTGTTCACGTTCGGCCTACCGTGACGCCATGTTCGCCATCGTCACCACAGTGATCCTCTACGTCGCCGGCTTCGTCTTCCTCTACGGCGTCATCCGGCTCGCGGTCCGGCACGCTCTGGAGGATCTGGAGGTGCGCCGGATCCAGGCCCAGCGGGCGGAGGAGCTGGCCGCCGTGCGGGACCGCACCATGCTCCGCGAGAACGCCTTCCTCACCGGCAGCTGACCGGCGCATCCGCCCCGCGGCTGACCCGACTGCCGGTCGCGGCCGAGCCCGCCGGGCCGGCGGCCGGTCGCAGCCCGGTCGCGCGGTTCCGGTGGGCGGAACGGGCCGGGTGGTGCGAGGATCGCACCCGTGATGGGGACGCTGAAGACCGAACCCGCCCGTACCCGGCTCGACCTGCTGGCACCGCCGGTCGCCGCCGCGCTCGGGCAGTGGCCCGCCGACGCCCCGGTGGACGTCGAGGACGTGCTGGTCGCGCCGATCGACGCCGACCTCGCCGACACCGCCGCGTTCTGCGCCGCGTACGAGGTGGGGCTGGACGAGTCGGCCAACTGTGTGGTGATCGCCGGCAAGCGCGAGGGTGTGGTCCGCTACGCGGCCTGCGTGGTGCTCGCCACCACCCGGGCCGACGTCAACGGGGTGGCCCGGCGGGCGCTGGACGTCCGCAAGGCGAGCTTCGCCCCGATGGCCGACGCGGTTGAGCTGACCGGCATGGAGTACGGCGGGATCACCCCGATCGGCCTGCCCGAGGAGTGGCCGATCCTGGTCGACGCCCGGGTGATCGCCACCCCGCACGTGATCATCGGGTCCGGCGTGCGGCACAGCAAGATCGCGCTGCCTGGGCCGGCGCTCGGTGCGCTGCCCGGCGCGCGGGTCGTGGCGGACCTGGCCCGGCCGGCCTGAGCGATCACCACCGTCGATACCGTTGCACGTGAAACATCACGTGCGTCGATGCGCCCGACGCTCCACCGGGGACGGCGGCGTCAGTCGGTGCCCGACTCGCGCCGCTGCACCTCGGCCAGGGCGGCCAGCAGGGTCGCCGGCTCCTGGGCGCCGGTCACCGCGTACTTGCCGGCGAGCACGAAGGTGGGCACGCTGGTCACCCCGAGCTGCCGGGCGGCCGCCAGGTCGGCGGTCAGCTCGGCCACCCGCTCGTCCGAGTCGAGGAACCGGCGCGCCTCGGCCGCGTCCAGCCCCACCTCGGCGGCCAGCGCGGCGAGCGCGTCCCGGGAGCCGACGTCCACGCCGTCGGTGAAGTGCGCCCGGTAGAGCGCCTCGACCAGCTCGCCGGCGCGACCCTGGTCGGTGGCCCAGGCGACCAGCCGGTGCGCGTCGAAGGTGTTCGCCGCGACGGCCCGGCCGAAGTCCAGCTTGAGGCCGGTCCCGGCGGCCACCCCGGTCACATGCTCGGCCATCTGCTGGGCCCGGTCCGGCCCGCCGAACTTGGCGCCCAGCGCGTCGAGCAGGGGCTGCGGCTCGGGCACCGGCGACGGGTCGAGCTGGAACGGCCGGTAGCGGACGGTCACCTCGCCGTCGTACGACTCCAGCGCCTGCTCCAGCCGGCGCTTGCCGATGTAGCACCACGGGCAGACCACGTCCGCGTAGATCTCGATCTCCATGGTCGGGACAACCTCCAGGTCAGCTGGTCTGTTCCCGCACCTGGCGCTTGAGCCGGGCCAGGATGGCCGTGCCGCCGCGCACCCGCAGCGGGCTGATCGCCTGGGCCAGCCCCATCCGCTGGTAGAGGTCGTCCGGCACGGCGAGCACCTCGTCCGGCTTCGCCCCGGCCAGCCCTTCGGCGAGGATGCCGGCGAAGGCCCGGGTGGTCGGGGCCTCCGGCGGGCAGTCGAAGAGCGTTTCCACGGTGCCCTCGGGCGTCACCCGGGCGCGCAGGAAGAACGCGGTCTGGCACTCCGGGACCTGCTCCATGCCCTCCCGGTCGGCGGCGTCGGGCGGCAGCGGCGGGATGACGTCGGCGTACTCCAGCAGCATCTCCAGCACCACGTCCCGGGGCGCGGCGGCGAACTCCTCGACGATCTCGGCCAGCCTGGCCGGCATGGATGACATGCCCCGAGGCTACGCCGTCGTCGGCGTACGCCGCCGCGCCGCCGGGCACCCGCTCAGACGGTCGGCGCCTGCTCGCTGATCTCGCTCAGCGCCGACTGGGGGTCGAGCTGCATGGCCAGGTCACCGAGGGAGACGATGCCGACCAGCTTGCGCTCGCTGTCGCAGACCAGCACCCGGCGGATGCCCCGCTCGCGCATCAGCGCCGCCGCCTCGCCGGCGCTGGAGTTCTGCTCGATCATCACCACCTCCCGGGTGATGATCGAGCCGATGGTGGTGGCGGCCGGGTCGCTGCGCTCGGCCACCGCCCGCACCACGATGTCGCGGTCGGTGAGCATGCCGGCGAGGGTGGCGCCGTCGGTGACCACCACATCGCCGATGTCCGCCTCCTTCATCACCTTGGCGGCCTCGTCCAGGGTGGTCTCCGCCGGCAGGTAAACGACCTGCTTGGTCATCACGTCAGCGACCCGGTAACCGGTCATGAGAGTCCTCCGAAACAACGTCCACCCGATCCAACTGCGGTACCCAGCGACACGTCGGCTACACCCCCGCCGGCTACCGGCTCACCTCGTCGCGCAGCCGGTCCACCACCTCCGCCACCGGCAGTTCGGTGCGCTCGCCGGTGGCCCGGTCGCGCAGCTCGACGTACCCCTCGGCGAGGCGGCGGCCGACCACGACGGCGCGCGGGATGCCGACCAGCTCGGCGTCGGTGAACTTCACCCCGGCCGAGACGTGCGTCCGGTCGTCGACCAGCACCCGCAGGCCCGCCGCGGCGAGCTGCCCGCCGAGCTCCAGCGCCGCCGCCAGCTGCGGCCCCTTCCCGGCCGCCACCAGGTGTACGTCACACGGCGCGACCGCCGCCGGCCAGACGAGTCCCCGCTCGTCGTGGTGCTGTTCGGCGATCGCCGCCACCGCCCGGGACACCCCGATGCCGTAGCAGCCCATGGTGGGCCGGACCGGCTTGCCCTCCGGGCCGAGCACGTCGACCGAGAACGCGTCGGTGTAGCGGCGGCCGAGCTGGAAGATGTGCCCGATCTCGATCCCCCGCCGGATGGTCAGCTCGCCGGTGGCGCAGGCCGGGCAGGGGTCGCCGGGGCGCACCTCGGCCGCCTCGATGGTGCCGTCCGGGGTGAAGTCGCGGCCGCTGACCACGTGCACCGCGTGCCGGCCCGGCTCGTTCGCACCGGTCAGCCAGGCCGAGCCCGGCGCCACCCGCGGGTCGACCAGGTAGCGCACGCCGAGCTTCGCCATGAGCTGCGGGCCGAGGTAGCCGCGGACCAGCTCGGGGTGGGCGTCCCAGCCGTCGAAGACCTCCACGGTGGCCGGGGCCACCGCCGCGTCGAGCCGCTTCAGGTCCACCTCGCGGTCGCCGGGCAGCCCGACCACCAGCAGGTCGGCCTGGTCGGCACCCGGCCGGCGGACGGTCAGCACCACGTTCTTCAGCGTGTCGGCGGCGGTCCAGTCGCCGCGGCCGCCGAGCCGGCGGGCGTTGGCCAGCTCGACCAGGGTGGCGATGGTGGGGGTCTCCGGGGTGTCGTGCACCTCGGCCGGCGGGTGCGCGTCCGGGTCGCCGGCCGGCGCGGCGGGGGTGGTCACCGCCTCGGTGTTCGCGGCGTAGTCGCAGGCCGTGCAGCCGACGAAGGTGTCCTCGCCGACCGGCGCCGCGGCCAGGAACTCCTCCGAGGCGGACCCGCCCATCGCCCCGGACATCGCGTGCACGATGGTGTGCTCCAGCCCCAGCCGGTCGAAGATCCGCCGGTACGCGCCCCGGTGCCGGTCGTACGCGGCCCGCAGGCCCGCCTCGTCCAGGTCGAACGAGTAGGCGTCCTTCATCAGGAACTCGCGGCCGCGCAGCAGGCCGGCCCGCGGCCGGGCCTCGTCGCGGAACTTGGTCTGGATCTGGAAGATCGTTACCGGGAAGTCCCGGTACGAGGAGAAGAGATCCTGCACCAGCAGCGCGGCCAACTCCTCGTGGGTGGGTGCGAGCAGGTGGTCGGCGCCCTTGCGGTCGGCGAGGGTGAAGATGTCGTCGCCGTACTCCGTCCACCGGCCGCTGGTCCGGTACGGCTCCGCCGGCAGCAGCGCCGGGAAGTGCACCTCCTGGTCGCCGATCGCGGCCATCTCCTGACGGACGATCTCGGTGACCCGGTCCAGCACCAGCTTGCCTAGCGGCAGCCAGGTGTAGCCGCCCGGCGCGGCCCGACGGATGTAGCCGGCGCGCACCAGGAGCCGATGGCTCGGCACCTCCGCGTCCGCCGGGTCCTCGCGCAGGGTCCGGAGCAGCAGGGTCGACATACGGAGCAGCATTGCCGCAGCGTACGGCCGACCCGGCAGGACGGGCGACCCGAATGCGGTGCGGCGGGCGAGAGTTCGATCAGCCGGGTGGACAACCCCGTGATCGGTGGGGTGACACAGCGGGCGTGGGCGCTAGCCCTGCCGCCTCGTGTTTGCCCAGTCGACCGCGGGGTCACCAGCCATCGCCTCGGGTTGCGCGGATCGGGTCGGCGTTGACCAGCGCTGCTGTGATGTCGGCGAGCCGTCGCGCCGCGGTGGGGTCGAGGGTCTTCAGGCCCAGCGACAGGGGCTTGCCGCGGTCGACTGCGGTCAACGGAGCTGGGGGTGGCGCGTCGATGAAGTCGTGGACGGGCGCGACGGCTTTCTCCACAGGCCGGGCAGCGGCCCGGCCGATCGTCTTGATGAGCGCTCGCGTCAGCGGGTTGATCTGCTCCATCGCGGAGTAACCACTCCTGGTGAATCCCGGGTGGCAGAGGACGTAGGGAACCTGGTGACCGAACTGCGCCGCCATCGCGACACCGAGCAGGTCGTTCGCGCGACCGGCCTGGAGTTGCGCGGTGATCGTGCGGTAGCGGTCGCGCAGTTGGAGATCGTTCCAGTGGATCTGCCCGGAGGTGAGACCGACGGCGGCGATGTTGATGATCACCGAGCGACGCAGGCCGGCCGCCAGCGTGGGCATCAGCCCGTGGCCAAGAAGATAGCGGCTGAGATAGTAGAGCGCGAAAGTCGACTCCAGACCGTCGCTGGTTTCGACCCGCTTCGGGAATTGCCGGTTGGCCGCCAACACCAGGGCGCCGATGGCGTCGTATTCGGCCGTGACGTGCTCTATCACCTTGTTGTTTCCGCGATCGTGCTGAGGTCGGCAGCCAGGAACCCGACACGTTCGCCCAGGCCAGCCTCCTCCGCCGCGGCGAGCAACCGGTCGCCCTTGGCGGGGTTGCTGCCCACCGCGAGGACGCGGTCCCCCCGCTCGGCCCGGCCCAGGACGACCGCTCGGCCCATGCCATCGGTTCCGCCGGTGACAACGACGCTCCTTGCTCCTCGTACGGCGTCGACGTCGTTGTCCCGTTGCCGGTCGACCATGAGAAACCCCCGGTTACTGTTGGTAATTACCCCCATCATCCGTAAGCGGTCAGGATCGCGGAAGAAGGCAGTTCGATGTCAGCACCGCACACTGGTGTGCCTGCCCTGCTCAACACGGCGCTGCCGAGCCCTGTGCCTCGTGACGAGCACGACCAGTGCCCCGTGACCGACGTTCTCCGTCGGGTCGGCGACAAGTGGACGGTGGTGGTGGTGGTGCTGCTCGGGCAACGGCCGCACCGATTCAACGAACTCCATCGCGGTATCGAGGCCATCAGTCAGCGCATGCTCACCCGCACGCTGCGCGGACTGGAACAAGACGGGTTGGTGCACCGAGAGGTCTTCCCCACCAACCCGCCCAGTGTGGAATACCGCCTCACGCCACTCGGTGCCTCACTACTGGAGCCGCTCTCGGCGCTCGCCGAGTGGGCCATCACACACCAGCCGACCATCGCCGCCAGCAGGGGCGTCAACATTCGCCAGCCCCGCGACACCTAGCTACCGGTGCCGTCCCACTGCCAAGCCTCCCTACTGCGACTGCGACGAGGTGGGGCTGGGGGTGTCGGCCGGCGCTGACGGCACGAAGGTCAGACTGACCCGCGAAATCGGCTGCCCGGGCGGCAACCCGGCGACCCCGAGGTGACGTCTGGGAAGTCGTCAACGACTACCCAAGGATCGGCTCGTGTGGACCCTGCGCTGAGTGAGTTCGACTCGTTCGTCCGGACCCGGACCCCCGCCCTGCTGCGGTCGGCGTACCTGCTGACCGGGGACCAGCACCTCGCCGAGGACCTCGTCCAGTCGGCCCTGGCCCGCGCCCACCGGTCCTGGGGCCGGCTGCACGACAGCGGCAACGCCGAGGCGTACACCCGCAAGATCATGTACCACCTGCAGGTGTCCTGGTGGCGACGCCGTCGGGTTCCCGAGTCGATGACGGGCGACCTGCCCGAACCACGCGGAGGCGACTCGGCCACCGACCACGCGAGCCAGACCACGCTGCGGCTCACCCTGCGGGCCGCGCTGGCCAAGCTCTCCGCCAAGCAGCGCGCGGTGCTGGTCCTGCGCTTCTTCGAGGACCGCACCGAGGCCGAGGCCGCCGAGCTGCTCGGCGTCACCGTCGGCACCGTCAAGAGCCAGACCTCCAAGGCGCTGGCGAAGTTGCGCGCCGTCGCACCCGAGCTCGCCGAGCTGTACGTCCTGGAAGGAAGCGCCCGATGAACGACCAGCGTCTTCGGCTCGACCTGGCCGACCTGGCCGAGGAGGTCACTCCGGTCGACCTGCGGGACCGCGCGCTGCGGACGTCCCGCCGGATCGGCATCCAGCGGGCGGTGGCGACGTCCGCCGCGGCGGTGGTGATGCTCGCCGCCGCCACCGGCACCGCCTTCGCGATCCTGCCGAACCGGGGGACCGACCCGCTCCCGGCGACCACCCCGTCGGTCACCGCCAGCCCGTCGCCGTCGGCCTCGCCCACGCCCTCGGCCACCCAGAGCCCGTCCGCGCCGGCCACCGGCGACGCGGGCGCGACGGCCGGCGCCGCGACCTTCGGACGCGTCCTCTACGGCGCTCATCCGGGCACGCTCGGGGAGGACAACAAGGCCGCCGGCCACCTCTACTCCTGGCAACCGGGAGATGGACCGAAGCGCTTGCTCGCCATCGACCCGCTGGTGGCCGTGCTCAACGCGGCGGTGTCACCCAACGGCCGGCGGGTGGCCTGGGTCGAGGACGATGCGCTCTGGGTGTCGGCCGCGGACGGCTCCGGGAAGCGGAAGCTGCGTACCGGCGTCGACGGTCAGTGCTGGGGACCGACCTGGTCCCCGGACTCGCAGCGGCTCACCATCGGCACGATCAGCAGCGACCCGGGTGCCTACCGCACGGGCACGATCGAGGTGTCGTCCGGGCGGTTCACCGAGGTCGGTCCCGCGGACGGCTGTCACCCGGTCTGGTCCGGTGACGGCCGGACGATCGCCTACGCCGAAGGCTCGGGCGGGCGGGTGATCCTCGCGAGCCCGACGGGGAAGGGCAAGCGCGCCATCCCCGGCCTGGGCGGCGACGCGCGCTACTCCTGCTTCGACGTGGCCAGCCTCTCGCCCGACGGTGACCGGATCGCGCTGTACCGGCGCGGTCCCGACATGGAATCGGGCGACGTGGCCCGGGAACTCGACGCCAACGTCGTGCTCGACACCCGTACCGGCAAGGCGGTCAGCCTGCCGCTGGGCGGCCGGGAGCTGCGGCAGGTCTATTTCCAGTCCGACGGCTCGATGGTGGTCCGGGTGCGCGGCGGCGAGCGGTACACCCTGATCCTCGTCGACGAGAACGGGAAGAAGGTCACCGAGCAGGCGGAGCCGTCCAGCCTCAAGGGCATGCAGATCATCGGCGTGGCCGACTAGGCGAGAAACCGGGTCGGCGATGTGGGGGTGTCCGGCGGGTACGGATACCACCACATCGCCGATCCGCCACATCGCCGGCCCAAGGCGTCGCCGTCAGGCGTGCGGGCCGACGCTGACCGGGCCGATGGTCAGCGTCGGCCTGCCCTCCAGGATCTCGCCGACCCGCTCGACCTGCGCCTCCAGTGCCCGCCGGGTGGCGGCGCGCAGCGGCGTCAACGGCTCCACCGTGACGTGGACGGTGCGGCCGGAACGGCGCTGGTGCCACACCCCGGCGACCGCCCCGTCCACCAGCAGCACCGGATAGTTGCCGGCCTGGCCGCCGGCCAGCGCCCGCTGCGCCGCGCCCCCCGGGAACAGCAGCTCCCGGGGATGGCAGCCGACCTGGTACACGTCGAAGTACGGCAGCAGCCGCACCCCGCTCGGGCCGTCCGGCGGGAAGTCGGTGTCGCCGGCCGTCACCCAGGCCGGGGTGCCCTCGACGGTGACCTCGTCCAGGTCCAGCGAGGCGAACAGCTCGGCCGCCCACCGCCGGGGCACCGACAGCCACTGCGCGAAGTGCGCCGAGGTGGCCGGCCCGTACGCGTACAGGTAGTGGCGCACCAGTTCGGCGAGCGCGGCCGGGCCGGCCATCGGGGTGAACCCGGGCAGCCAGCGCGCCGGGCTGGTGTAGGTGCTGGTGCGGCCCCGGTTCGGGCCGAAGCACATCGCCCCGCGCCGGGTGGCGGCCTCCATCGCGGCGATCCACCGCGGCCACTTGTCTCCGAACGCGTCCATCACCCGGTCGCCGGCCCACGGGCCGGTGCGGGCCACCACCTCCTCGGTCAACTCGGCGGTGGTCAGTTCGGCGTCGCGCAGCGCGTCCGCGATGGCCGCCACCACCTGCTCGGTCTGCTCCGGGCTGAGCAGGGTGCGGGCCTGCTCGTGCGGCGGCGCCGGGATCGCGGCCAGCGCCCCGGTCCACATCGGCAGGTCAGCGGCGGCGAGCAGGTGCACGGTGCCGCGCGGCCCGCGCGTCTTGACCAGCGTGCGGTCCGTCCACAGGGCCTGCCGCACGGTGGTACGGGTGGCACCGGCGACCCGCAGCCCGATCGACAGCTCGGCGGCCGAGGCGACCTGGGCGTGCGCGCCGCAGATCGCGGAGACCACGCCGGCCACCACACCCGCCGAACCGGCCCCGGCCGCCGAACCGGTCCCGCCTACCGTGTCGGTCCCGCCTACCGTGTCGGCCGCGCCCGCCTGACCGGCCGCGACTGCCTGACCGGCCGCGCCCGAGGGACCGGCGCCGCCCGATGGGCCGGCCGGGGTGGCGAGGGCGTGCCGGTGGAGCCGGCGGGCGCAGACCTGCGACCAGGTCAGCGTGGTCATCGCAGCTTCCCGAAGAAGGTCCGGATGTCGGCCGCGTGCGCCTGCGGCACCTCCATCGCCACGAAGTGGCCGCCGGGGTTCCCCTCCGGCCAGTGGATGATCGTGTTGTGCCGCTCGGCGAGGCGGCGGATGAGCGCCGGCCCGCCCCCGTAGACGCCGCTGGGCACCCGGGCCTGCCC
Organism: Micromonospora echinaurantiaca; assembly: GCF_900090235.1. Classification (NCBI taxonomy): domain Bacteria; kingdom Bacillati; phylum Actinomycetota; class Actinomycetes; order Micromonosporales; family Micromonosporaceae; genus Micromonospora; species Micromonospora echinaurantiaca. The sequence goes on from NZ_LT607750.1 coordinate 6,391,220, forward strand.
CTTGGGCCAGGCGAACGAGGTGTTGTCGTACATGAACCAGGACGAGGTGCCGGCGGTGCCGGTCAGCCACCACAGCGTCGCGTTGGCCAGGATCTGGTCGCGGGCGATGGCCTGCTCGGGGGTGTCCGCCGTGACGGTGAACTCCTTGAACTTCTGCACCAGCCAGGCCAGCAGCCCGACCGGGGAGTCCTGCCAGGCGTACGCGAAGGTCTGCGGCGCGGCCCGCAGCAGCGCGTGGTGGTCGACGCCGCCGCTCATCCACTGCTGCATCTCGGCCCAGAGGGCGCGCTCGCTGTCGCTCATCCCGGGCACGTCGGCCTCGGTGGGGAAGCCGAACCCGCCGTCGATGTGGACGCCGACCACGTGCTCAGGATCCACCACCGCCACCTCCGGCGCCACGTACGCGCCCAGGTCACCGCCCTGGGTGCCGTACCGGTGGTAGCCGAGGCGGCGCATCAGCTCGGCCCACATCCAGGCGACCCGGTCGACGGTGAACCCGGTCTCCGGCGGTGCCTGGGAGAAGCCGAAGCCGGGCACCGAGGGCACCACCACGTGGAAGGCGTCCGCCGGGTCGGCCCCGTACGCCCGCGGGTCGGTCAGCGGCCCGATCAGCTCGGTGAACTCGACGAAAGAGTTCGGCCAGCCGTGGGTGAGGATCAGCGGCAGCGCGTCCGGCTCGGGCGAGCGGACGTGCAGGAAGTGCACGTCGAGCCCGTCGATCTCGGTGACGAACTGGGGAAACTCGTTCAGCCGTGCCTCCTGCGCCCGCCAGTCGTACCCGGTCGCCCAGTGCTCGGCCAGGTCGCGCAGGTAGTCCAGCGGCACCCCGCGGCTCCAGCCGTCGCCGGGCAGCTGCCGGGGCCACCGGGTGCGGGCGAGCCGGTCGCGCAGGTCGTCGAGGTCAGCTTGCGGGATGTCGATCCGGAAGGGCGTCATGCCGACCACGCTAGGCGCCATGTAGGTCAGGTTCTGGCACACATCGTCGTTAGTCTGGCGACCATGTCCGACACCCCGGCCCGCCTGCTGGCCCTGCTGTCGCTGCTCCAGACCCCCCGCGAGTGGCCCGGCAGCGAGCTGGCCGCGCGGCTCGACGTCAGCCTGCGCACCATCCGCCGCGACGTGGACCGGCTGCGTGAGCTGGGCTACCCGGTGCAGGCCACGATGGGCGCGATCGGCGGCTACCGGCTGGTCGCCGGCAAGGCCCTGCCGCCGCTGCTGCTCGACGACGAGGAGGCGGTGGCCATCGCGGTGGGCCTGCGTACCGCCGCCGGGCACGCGGTCACCGGCATCGAGGAGGCATCCGTACGCGCGCTCGCCAAGCTGGAGCAGGTGTTGCCGACCCGGCTGCGGCACCGGGTCGGGGCGCTCGGCGCGGCCACCGAACCGCTGCTGACCTGGAGCCGGCCGACGGTGGACCCGGAGCAGCTGACCGGGCTGGCCGCCGCCATCGCCAACCGCGAGCGGCTGCGGTTCAGCTACCGCCGGCACGACGGCGTGAGCGGTGAACGCCGGGTGGAGCCGCACCGGCTGGTGTCGGCCGGGCGCCGGTGGTACCTGGTCGGCTACGACAACGACCGGGACGACTGGCGGATGTTCCGGGTGGACCGGATCAGCGAGCCGGTCTCGATCGGGGTGCGTACCGCCGCGCGGGAGTTGCCGGCCGCCGACGCCGCCGCGTACGTCACCGACAAGCTGACCGAGCTGACCCCGGTGTACCGGGCGGTGGCGACCCTGCACGCACCCGTCGAGGCGGTCGCCGGCCGGGTCGGCGACTCGCCGGCGGACCTGGTGCCGATCGACGCGCGGAGCTGCCGGCTGACCAGCCACAGCGACACCCTGGACTGGCTGGCCTGGCGGCTGCTGACGCTGGGCTGCGAGTTCGAGGTGCACGAACCGCCGGAGCTGGTCGCGTACCTGCGCGAGATCGGCGGCCGGGCCACCCGGGCGGCGGGCTGATCGCCCCCCCGCCGGCGAGGTGGGGGTGTCGGCGGCGCGGCGCTGCCGCCACCTCGCCGATCAGGGCGTACGCCTCAGCGCCGCCGGGCGAAGTCGACGAACGCCCGCCAGTTGTGCGGGCCGACGGTGAGCACGGGGCCGGACGGGTCCTTGCTGTCCCGCACCAGGACGACGCCCGGCAGGTTGTCGGCCACCTCGACGCACTCACCCTGCGTGCCGCTGCGGGTGGACTTGCGCCAGGTCGCGCCGATCAACTCCACGACGCCATCACTTCCTTCATCAGCTCGATCGACTGCCGGCGTGACAATGCCTCACTGCGGACGCTCTCCCACCTCGACAACAGAGTAGACAGATCCTCATCTCTGTCGACCACCACGCCGCCGAGCTGTGTCCCCAAGTGACCAACCCATCCGCCGTCGTCACCTCTGGCCAGGACGAATGGCCCGTCCAGCCCGACATGAACGCTGACCTCGGCGGGTATCACATGGACGCTGATGTGCGGAGCCTCCGCGCATTCGATGAGGTGATCGATCTGCTGGACCATCAACCCACGAAAGCCCTCGTCGGCACGGCGGAGAACTGCTTCTTCGATGACCGCTACGAACTTGGGTGGGTCCGGTCGGAGAAAGACCGACTTCCGATCCATGCGGACGGCCAGCCGCCGCTCCACCTCGTCATCGCTGATCGCGTCGTCGCAGCGGATCAGGGCGCGGGCATAGTTCTCGGTCTGAAGCAGCCCGGGAATCAAGCTCGGCTGGTAGTACCGGAGCTGCTGCGCGCGTCGCTCCGCCTCAAGCGAGGGGCGGAACCAGCTCGGCTGGCCGTCGCGCTCGGCCAGCTTGAGCAGGGACGTCAGCAGGCCGCCGGTGGCCAGCACCTCGTCGGCGCGCCTGAGGAAGAACCGGTCGAGGGGGCGTTGCCCGAGCTCGACGGCGGACACCTGCGAGCCCGAGAAGTGGACGAGCTTCCCGAACTCCTCCTGGCTCAGCTCGGCCTTCAACCGCAGTCGCCGCAGTTGGGCGCGGATCAGGTCGGTGGTCGGTTCGGATTCCACAGTTCCTCCACAGATCCGCCGGCTCCTGCCCGGGGGGTCACGCAATGACGACGGGTCGCTTCGTCCTCGCCTCGCCCGCCGTCGATGCCTTCCGACAGTAGTCACCTCCACAGCAGAGTGTCATCAGCGGTCGCGCTCGCCAACGGTGGCGGGCGGGCCGCGCCGGGGCCGCTCCGGTTCCCCCGTGCCGGGCGGCCCCGGCCCCGGCATCCCGAGGAGGTCGACATGGACGACCAGAGCCGCCGCTACCGACGGCGTCCGGTGTTGGTCGGCCCGCTGCCCGTGCCCCGCCTCGGCCCGTACGCCGACCGGCCCCGGGCCTATCCGGCGGACCGGGTGCCGCACCTGCCGCTGCGTCCCATGTGGCTGTGCCGGGCCTGTGGCCGGCCCTGGCCCTGCGCGGAGGCGCGACTGCTGCTCCGGGTCGAGTACGACGGCCGCCCCGTCGACCTGGCCGTCTACCTCTCTGGGCTCTACCACGAGGCGACCCACGACCTGTTCTGGCTGAACCCGCACGACGGCCCCACCCCGCGCGAACTCTTCGAGCGGTTCGTCGCCTGGGGGCCGTACCGGCGGCCGGCGGTCGAGCCGGCGGCCGGCGAGCGGTGAGCAGTCACGACGCTCGCCAGCGCGCCGATGGTTGCCGCCCGGGACGGGGAAGAACTGTCGGATAACAACAGTGATCGGCGGCAACTGAGGTCCGGAAGGGACGCGTCTTGGGTGGCGTCACAACGTGATCCACTCCCGAGAGGCCACCCCCATGGACAGCATCCTCACCCCCGTACCGTCTTCACCTCGGCGCTGCGGCGGGCCCTGCGGCCGCGCGTGCTGATGAGTGCCGCGGCGCTGGTGCTGCTCCCCGTCGCTGCCGCCGGCTGCGGCGCGCCGGCCCCGACCACCGCCGCCAACCCCCCGGCGGACACCGCCACCACCGAGGCGGCCGCGGTGAGCGTCGCCGCCACCGACCAGGGCGGCGCGGGCGGCTCCGCGACGGCCCACCCCCGCCCGTCGGCTCCCTCGGGTGGCGCCAGCCAGCTGAGCTGGCCGCAGCTCACCTGGCACTCCGCGCAGGCTTACGGCACGGACGACGCCCCGGCCCGGATCTGGCGCAGCACCCCGGACGGGCGTTGGGAGCTGGTCCGCGAGGGACGCCCCGGTGACCGGGTGGCGGCCGGCGAGGTGGTCGCCTCCCCGGACGGCCGGCGGGCGGCCTGGCGGTCGACGAACCCGCACCGCCTGACGATCAGTGCTTTCGAGGGCGGGTCGGCGGTGTCGGTGCCGATCGCGGGCACCCTGAGCTGCACGCCGCGCTGGATCGACAACCTCACGGTGGTGTACACCGAGGGCAGCGAGCGCGACTGGACGGTGGTCGGGGTCCGGGTCGACGGCAAGGGTCGCCACGTCATCGCCACCCACCAGCGCAGCTGCCCGGTCGTCGCGAACGGCATGATCGGCTTCGTCGAGGACCGGTCGTTGCGCCTCGGTGACTCCAGCGGGGCCTTCCGCACCGTCCAGCCCCGCATCCCCGGCGACCTGAAGATCCACAGCCTGGCCGGCTTCTCGCTGGACGGCCGGCACGTCGTGGTCAGCACCCACGTGCCGAGCCCGGGCGAGTGCGGCTGCACCTGGCGGATCCGCAACTACCGGGTGGACGTCGCCACCGGCGCCGCCACCGAGCTGACTCCGCTCGACCCGGCGTGGACCAAGGCCACCGGCCACGGCGCCATCAAGCAGGTCCGCTTCCTGCCTGGCGGCACGCTGGTCGCCCAGGTCGACACCGGCACCTACGGCGACGACGCGCCCGCCTACCGGCTGGTCCGGTACGCCGTGGACGGCCGGGTGCTGGGGAGCCTGAAGGTGCCGGCCGGCACCCCGCGGGGCTACCTGCTCTGACCCACGGCACGAACGGGAACGGCGGGCCACACCGACGGGGGGTGGCCCGCCGTTCGCCGTACGGCGTGGGGGTCGCCACACCGACCCGGTGGCCGGGCCACCACGGCGACCGGCCGGTGGAAGACTGACCGACCGACGCGGATCGGACCGGAGGCCGGAGTGGCAGACGTGCGCTGGCGCAGTTACGTGGCGGTGGGGGACAGCTTCACCGAGGGGATGGACGACCCGTACCCGGACGGCACCTACCGGGGCTGGGCCGACCTGGTCGCCACCCGGCTCGCCGCCGAGGCCGGCCCCGACTTCCGGTACGCGAACCTGGCCATCCGGGGCCGGCTCTTCCCGGACGTGGTGGCCAACCAGGTGCCCGAGGCGGTCGCCATGAAGCCCGATCTGATCAGCTTCGCGGCCGGCGGGAACGATGTCCTCCGCCGCACCTTCGACCCGGACGCCCTGGTCGCCCGCTTCGACGACGTGGTGCGGGAACTGCGCTCCGGCGGCGCCGACGTGGTCCTCTTCCGGTTCGCCGACGTGATGGCCCGGCTGCCCGGGCAGCGGCTCGTCGCGCCCCGGGTGGAACTGCTCAACCGGGCGGTGGGCGAGACCGCCGAGCGGCACGGCGCGATCCTGGTCGACCTGTACGCCGACGACACCTACCTCAACCCGATGCTGTGGAGCACCGACCGGCTGCACCTCTCTCCGGCCGGGCACCGGCGGGTGGCCGCGCAGGTGTTGGGCGCGCTCGGCGTCGGCTGCGACGACGATTGGCTGCTGGTGCCCGACCGCCCACTGCCGAAGCCGTGGCTGGTCGCCCGCGCGGACGACCTGCGTTGGGTCGGCCAGCACCTGGCCCCCTGGATCAAGCGCCGCCTGACGGGCCGCTCCTCCGGCGACACCGTCACGGCCAAGCGCCCCACGTTGTCCCCGATCACCGACTGACCCACCCCCCCTTCCCCCGCGATCTTGCACTTTCGGCCCTCGTTTCGTTGTCATATGACCCTTCTGCCCGGGCAGAAGGTGCAAGATCGCGGGGGTGGTCCGGGGAGGGCGCGGGTTGTGCAGCGCATCTGCTGCACTCGATCTGGGATGGCCGCTCGGCGGGGCGGGATCCGGCGTACCTTGGGGATCATGTCTGTGCCGAGCGATCCCGATCCCCGACTCCAGTCCTACGCGGACCCGCAGCGGCTGGTCACCACCGGCTGGCTGGCCGAGCACCTGGGCGACGAGGGCCTCGTCGTGGTCGAGTGCGACGAGGACGTGCTGCTCTACGACACCGGCCACCTTCCCGGCGCCTTGAAGATCGACTGGCACCTGGAGCTGAACGACCAGGTGACCCGCGACTACCTCGACGCGAAGAGTTTCGCCGAACTCTGCGCCGCCAAGGGCATCGGCCGGGACGACACGGTCGTCTTCTACGGCGACAACTTCAACTGGTGGGCCGCGTACGCCCTCTGGGTCTTCTCCCTCTTCGGCCACCCGGACGTGCGGCTGCTCGACGGCGGCCGGCAGAAGTGGATCGCCGAGGGGCGGGAGCTGACCCGCGACAAGGTGACCCGGCCGCGCGCCGACTACCCGGTGCCGCAGCGCGACGACGCGCCGATCCGGGCCTACCGCGAGCAGGTGATGGCGCACGTGGCGGCCGGCCGGCCGCTGGTCGACGTCCGCTCGCCCGGCGAGTACACCGGCGAGATGCTGCACATGCCGGACTACCCGCAGGAGGGCGCGCTGCGCGGCGGGCACATCCCGGGCGCCGTCAACAAGCCGTGGAAGTCCGCGGCCAACGACGACGGCACCTTCAAGTCGCCCGACGAGCTGAAGGCCATCTACGCCGACCAGCTCGGGCTGAGCCCGGCCGACGACATCGTGGCGTACTGCCGGATCGGCGAGCGGTCCAGCCACACCTGGTTCGTGTTGCGCCACCTGCTCGGCTACCCGCAGGTGCGCAACTACGACGGCTCGTGGACCGAGTGGGGCAACCTGGTCCGCGCCCCCGTCGTGAAGGGCGACCAGCCCGGCGGGCTGGAGAGCTGAGCGGTCCGCCGGCCCCGCGCACCGGTTCGCGGTCGCGCGGGGTCCGGCCCCTTCCGCGGCGCGACCCCGGGGCGGTGCGACGGGGCTCAGCCGGCGGCGAGGGAGACCTCGCCGTACAGGTCGCGGACCACCCCGGTGATCTCCCCGGTCTCCGGCTGCCAGCGCAGCAGCCCGCCCGGATCGTGGCGGAGCAGCACCGCGCCGTCGGCGTCCCAGCCGAGCACCTCGCAGCAGCCCTTCCAGCGGTCCCGGCCCAGGTCGAGCAGGCGGGTCACCACGCCGGTGCGGGCGTTCAGCACCGCCACCCCCTCGACCCCCTGGAACTGGCCGGTGGTGAGCCAGCCGGCCCGGGCCACCAGGTCGCCGTGCCGCCAGCCGCGCCCGTAGAACTCGTCGACCCGGTTGCCGCTGGGCAGCGCGCGCAGGTCGAGCGGGGTGTCGCCGCGCATCGTCTCGTCGCCGCTCCACTGCCGCAGCCGCAGGCTCTCCAGGGCGCCACCCACCTCCAGCAGGCCGTCCGTCGGTTGCGCCGGGTCGGGGGTGACCAGATCCCAGGGGTACGCCTTCAGCCGCCGGGCGGCCCCGCTGCTCCGGTCCACCTCGTACGTGGCGGCCTCGTCGCCGACCAGGAGCCGGTCGCCGGCCCAGAGGACGTGCTCCAGGTAGCCCTTGAGCGGGTAGCGGCTGACCGTCGCGGTGGTCAGGTCGACCACGGCGACCAGGTCGGTCTGGGCGAAGGCGGCCAGCCGCCCGTCCGGGGAGAGGCTGCCGGTCTTCAGCGGCACCGCGTGGTTGCCCTCGGCGTCTCGGGTGCGGGCCGGGGTGAACACGTCGAGGTCGCGCACGATGCCGTCGTCGCCGAGCACCCGGATCCGCCCCTCGACGCCGGTCGCCGGGTCGACCGGCTGGTAGAGGGCCAGCGCCTGGCGGACCGGGCGGGCGGAGAGCGGTGCGGCCACCGGGTCGCCGAGGCGGCCGAGCGGGTCACCGGGATAGCTCAGCCGCTCCGGCGGCCGCTGCACCGGCGACGCGCTCGGCACCGGGCGTACGGTCGGCGTGGCGGGCGTGATCGGCGCCGGCCCGTCGGCGGGGCGCAGGGCCAGCGCCGTACCGCCGGAGAGCAGGACCACCGCCACCGCGGCGGCCCCGGCGGCCCGGCGGTGGCGCCGGACGCGGCGGGCCCGCTCCCAGCCGGCGGACGCGGGATGCGCCGGTTGGACGTCCTCGGTGGCCACGGTCAGCAGCCGGGTCAGCTCCTCTTCCCTCACGGGTTCACCTCCATCCCGCTGGGCAGGCCGTCCTCGCGGCCCAGCTCGGGCGCCACCTCACGGAGCCGGCGCAGGGCCGCGTGGCACTGGCTCTTCACCGTGCCGACGGTGACTCCGAGCGCCTCGGCGGTGGCCGTCTCGGTCAGGTCCTCGAAGTAGCGCAGCACCAGCACCGCGCGCTGCCGGGGCGGCAGTTGACCGAGGGCGGCGTGCAGGGCGAGCCGCAGCTCCCCGTCCCGGTCCCGGGCCGCCCGCTCCGGCGGGTACGCCGCCAGCCACTCCCGCCGGCGCCGCCGCCACCAGGAGACCGCGTCCCGGTAGAGGATCGCCCGCACGTACGCGGCCGGGTCGCCGTCGCGCACCGCCGGCCAGCGCAGCGCGAGCTTGAGCAGCGCGTCCTGGAGCAGGTCCTCGGCCTGGTGCCGGTTGCCGCAGATCAGGTACGCGGCGCGCAGCAGCCGGTGCTGGTGCGCCTCGACGAAGCGGACGTAGCCGTCCCGTCCGTCGTCGGTCGTCGCCGGTGCCATCCACCCTCCCTCCGGCCGGCCGCCGCGTTCGGCGTCACCAGCCAGACGCACCGGAACCCGGAAAAGGTTGGGCGGTCAGGCGCCGGGGGTGCCCAGCAGGTAGCGCTGGACGGTCGGCGCGACCCAGGCGACCAGGTCGGCCCGGTCCATCTCGACCATGGGCGGCAGCCGCAGCACGTAGCGGGTGAGCGCCAGCCCGAGCATCTGGCTGGCGAACAGCCCGGCCCGCCGGGGCAGGTCCGCGGGTGCGGCCTGGGCCACCGCCGGAGCGACCTGCTCGGCGAAGATGGCCCGGATCCGTTCGGCCGCGCCCGGGTTGGTGGCCGCCGTACGCAGCAGCGCGGCCATCGTCTCGTCGCTCTCCCAGCGGTCGAGGAAGTGCCGGACCAGCACCTCGCCGAGCTGGTTGGGCGGTACGTCGGCCAGGTCGGGCAGCCGCAGGTCGAACTCGGCGGCGGCGGCGAACAGCCCCTCCTTGCTGCCGTAGTAGCGCATCACCATCGACGGGTCGATCCGCGCGTCGGCAGCGATGGCCCGGATGGTGGCCCGGTCGTAGCCCTCCGCGGCGAAGCGCTCCCGGGCGGCACGGAGGATCGCGGCCCTCGTGGCGTCGGAGCGGCGGGGACGGGTCGCGGTCGGCTCGGTCATGCCTACGACCGTATGCCAACAACTGTTGACACTCCAGCGGGGACGGGTCTAGCGTTGCCAACATACGTTGGCCAACACGTGTTGGCATAGACGAGGAGGTGCGGTCATGCTGCCCACGAGCACGGACGTCCTGGTGGTGGGGGCCGGTCCGACCGGGCTGACCGCCGCGCTCGCGCTGGCCCGGCGCGGGGCCGAGGTGACCGTCGTCGACCGGTTGGAGCGGCCGCCGGTCACCTCCCGGGCGGCGGTCGTGCACGCGTACACCCTGGAGGAGCTGGACCGGATCGGCGCCGCCGCTCCGCTCATCGCGCGCGGGCTGCGCTCGCCGGGGTTCACCGTGCGCGACCGCGACCGGGTGCTGCTCACCGTGCCGTTCCGCACCCTGCCGTCGCGGCACGCCTACGCGCTGATGGTCTCCCAGTCGGTCACCGAGGAGGTGCTCACCGGGGAACTCGCCGCGCTCGGGGTGACCGTGCTGCGGCCGTACCAGGTGACCGGGCTGGCGGTCGACGCCGCCGGCGCGACGGTCGCCTTCGCGGGCGGGGCGACCGTGCGGGCGCGCTACCTGGTCGGCGCGGACGGCATGCGCAGCCTCGTACGGGAACAGGCCGGCATCGGCTTCTCCGGGCCGGCCACCGGCGCGGAGTCGTTCGCCCTCGCCGACGTCCGGGTGACCAGCGCGCTGCCCCGCGATCAGGTGGCCCTCTTCCTCGCCCGCTCCGGCCCGCTGGTCTGGGCGCCGCTGCCCGACGGGGTGGTCCGGCTGGTCGCCGCGGTCGACGAGGCGCCCGCCGACCCGGACGCCGGGTACTTCCAGGCGCTGCTCGACGAGCGCGGGCCGGCCCGGCGCCCCGACCGGGTGACCGAGGTGCTCTGGAGTTCCCGGTTCCGGCTGCACCACCGGATCGCCGACACCTTCCGCGCCGGCCCGGTGCTGCTCGCCGGCGACGCCGGGCACGTGCACAGCCCGGCCGGCGGGCAGGGGATGAACCTCGGCATCGTGGACGCGGTCGACCTCGGCAGCACTCTCGCCGACGTGCTCGCGGGTGGCCCCGAGACGCTGCTCGACGGGTACGCGGCCCGGCGCCGGCCGATGGCCGAGGAGGTCGTCGGCTTCGCCGACCGGCTGACCCGGCTGGCCACCCTGCCGCCGTCCCGCCGGCCGGCCCGGAATCTGCTGTTCCGGCTGATCTCCGTGCTGCCACCGGCCCGGCACCGGGTCGCGCTGCGCCTCTCCGGGCTCGACCAGCGCCCACGGGGTGCCCGACCGGCCGCACACCCGTAGCTCCCGCCCTGCCGGCGCGCCCGCCGGCGCTGGCCGCCCTGCCCGCGCCGTGGGCCTGCTGGCGCCGGGCCGCGCGGCCTGCTTCGCAACTCTGGTCGGGACGTGGCACGATTTCCCAGGTGACCAGCAAGGCCGACCCGGAGCAGCACCTGCGCGACCTGGCGCGGCTGCGCCGCGTCCGCGACCGGATCGACCGGGAGTACGCGCAGCCGCTGGACGTCGAGGCGCTCGCCCGCGGGGTGAACATGTCCGCCGGGCACCTCAGCCGCCAGTTCCGGCTCGCCTACGGCGAGTCGCCGTACAGCTACTTGATGACCCGGCGCATCGAGCGGGCGATGGCGCTGCTGCGACGCGGTGACCTCAGCGTCACCGAGGTCTGTTTCGCGGTCGGCTGCGCGTCGCTGGGCACCTTCAGCACCCGGTTCACCGAACTGGTCGGCATGCCGCCCAGCGTCTACCGGCGGCGGGCGGCGCACGGGACCGCTGGCATGCCGGCGTGCGTGGCGAAACAGGTGACCAGACCGGTCAGGAAATGAGAAGCGCCGGCCCGCGAGCCGCAACTAGCGTGACCGGCATGGACATCAAAATTCACGCGAGCTTCCTCCCGCACACCGACCCGGACGCCTCCCTGACCTTCTACCGCGACGTCCTCGGCTTCGAGGTTCGCGGCGACGTCGGGCACGCGGGGATGCGCTGGATCACGGTCGGCCCGGCCGGCCAGCCCGACACGGCCATCGTCCTGCACCCGCCGACCGCGACCCCCGGCCTCACCGACGAGGAGCGGCAGACCATCCTCGAACTGATGGCCAAGGGCAGCTACTTCGGCGTCAACCTGGCCACCACCGACCTCGACGACACCTTCGCCAAGCTGGAATCCACCGGCACCGAGGTGGTCCAGGAGCCGACCGAGCAGCCGTACGGCGTCCGCGACTGCGCGTTCCGCGACCCGGCCGGCAACATGATCCGCATCCAGGAGCTGCGCTGAGCCCGGGCCGGGCTACGCCGGCGAACACCGCGAAGGCGGCCACCCCGCTACGGATGGAGACACGATGAGCAGGGCCACGAGGACGGACAACCGATCGCCGGAGCGGCAGGTCGCCGACAGCCACGACCTGATCCGGGTGCAGGGCGCGCGGGAGAACAACCTCAAGGACGTCAGCATCGAGATCCCGAAGCGCCGGCTGACGGTGTTCACCGGTGTCTCCGGCTCGGGCAAGAGCTCGCTGGTGTTCGGCACGATCGCCGCGGAGTCGCAGCGGATGATCAACGAGACCTACAGCGCGTTCGTGCAGGGCTTCATGCCGTCGCTGTCGCGGCCCGAGGTCGACGTGCTCGACGGCCTGACCACCGCGATCATCGTGGACCAGGAGCGGATGGGTGCGAATCCGCGCTCCACCGTCGGCACCGCCACCGACGCCAACGCGATGCTGCGCATCCTGTTCAGCCGACTCGGCCAGCCGCACATCGGTTCCCCGAACGCGTACTCGTTCAACGTCCCGTCGGTGAAGGCGAGCGGCGCCATCACCGTCGAGCGCGGTGCGGGCAAGACGAAGACCGAGAAGGCGACCTTCCACCGCCTCGGCGGCATGTGTCCGCGCTGCGAGGGCATGGGCTCGGTCAACGACTTCGACCTCTCGGCGCTCTACGACGAGACCAAGTCGCTCAGCGAGGGCGCGATCAAGGTCCCCGGCTACAGCATGGACGGCTGGTACGGCCGGATCTTCAGCGGCAGCGGCTACTTCGACATGGACAAGCCGATCGGCAAGTACGGCAAGAAGGAGCTGCACGACCTGCTCTACCGGGAGCCGACCAAGATCAAGGTCGAGGGCATCAACCTGACCTACGAGGGCATCATCCCCAAGATCCAGAAGTCGATGCTCGCCAAGGACGTCGAGTCGATGCAGCCGCACATCCGCGCCTTCGTGGAGCGGGCGGTGACCTTCACGACCTGTCCGGAGTGCGACGGCACCCGCCTGAGCAAGGAGGCGCGGTCGTCGAAGATCAACGGAAAGAGCATCGCCGACGTCTGCGCGATGCAGATCAGCGACCTGGCCGACTGGATCCGCAAGGTCGACGAGCCCTCGGTGGCCCCGCTGCTCGGCCGGCTCCAGCACCTGCTCGACTCGTTCACCGAGATCGGGCTGGGCTACCTCTCGCTCGACCGGCCGGCCGGCACGCTCTCCGGTGGCGAGGCCCAGCGCACCAAGATGATCCGTCACCTCGGCTCGTCCCTCACCGACGTCACGTACGTCTTCGACGAGCCCACCATCGGTCTGCACCCGCACGACATCCAGCGGATGAACGACCTGCTGCTGCGGCTGCGCGACAAGGGCAACACGGTGCTGGTGGTCGAGCACAAGCCGGAGACCATCGCGATCGCCGACCACGTCGTCGACCTCGGCCCCGGGGCCGGCACGGGCGGCGGCACCATCTGCTTCGAGGGCACGGTGGAGGGACTGCGGGCGAGCGACACCATCACCGGCCGGCACCTCGACGACCGGGCGAGCCTGAAGAAGTCGGTGCGGAAGCCCGCCGGCGCGCTGGAGGTCCGCGGCGCGTCGACGCACAACCTGCGCGACGTCGACGTCGACATCCCGCTCGGTGTGCTCTGCGTGCTCACCGGCGTCGCCGGCTCCGGCAAGAGCTCGCTGATCCACGGCTCGGTCGCCGGCCGCGACGGCGTGCTGGTGGTCGACCAGGGCGCGATCCGCGGGTCGCGCCGCAGCAACCCGGCCACCTACACCGGGCTGCTCGACCCGATCCGCAAGGCGTTCGCGAAGGCCAACGGGGTGAAGCCGGCGCTGTTCAGCGCCAACTCGGAGGGCGCCTGCCCGGCCTGCAACGGCGCCGGGGTCATCTACACCGACCTGGGCGTCATGGCCACCGTCGAGTCCGTCTGCGAGGAGTGCGAGGGGAAGCGGTTCCAGGCGGCGGTGCTGGAGTACACGCTGGGCGGCCGCAACATCGCCGAGGTGCTGGCCATGTCGGTGACCGAGGCCGAGGAGTTCTTCGGCGCCGGCGAGGCGCGTACGCCGGCCGCGCACGCCATCCTCGACCGGCTCGCCGACGTCGGGCTCGGCTACCTCAGCCTCGGCCAGCCGCTCACCACGCTCTCCGGCGGCGAGCGGCAGCGGCTCAAGCTGGCCACCCACATGGCCGAGAAGGGTGGCGTCTACATCCTCGACGAGCCGACCACCGGCCTCCACCTCGCCGACGTCGAGCAACTGCTCGGCCTGCTCGACCGGCTCGTCGACGCCGGCAAGTCGGTGATCGTCATCGAGCACCACCAGGCGGTCATGGCGCACGCCGACTGGATCATCGACCTCGGCCCCGGCGCCGGTCACGACGGTGGCCGGATCGTCTTCGAGGGCACCCCCGCCGACCTCGTCGCGGCCCGCTCCACCCTCACCGGCGAGCACCTGGCGGCCTACGTCGGCGCCTGACCGGCCCCGGCCCGGCCGCGGAGCCGGGCCGTCGGAGCGATCCGGCGGCCCGGCGGCGGTCAGGTTCCGCGCCCGCGTTCTACATCAGTTGGACTGAACCTCCTGGTCCCAGCGGGACCGGCGTTCCAGCGGGACTGGCGTTCCAGCGGGACTGGCGTTCCGCGCTGGTGGTCGGCTGACCCGCGCGGTCGGCCGGACGCCCTAGGCTGCGCGGGTGGAACAGGCGTGGCGTGACTGGGGCGGCGTGGTGCTCGCCGCGCTGGCCGGGCTGCCGCTGCTGGTCCTGGCCACCGCCGAGCTGGCCCGGCGCCGCCGGGACGCGGCGACCGCCGGTGAGTCCTGGCGTCGCAGCGTGGCCGAGGTGGGCGCGCTGGCCGGCACCCTGCCCTGGGTCTGGATGATCCTCACCCCGCGCGACGCGCCCCGCGAGGTCGACCTGGTGCCGCTGCGCGACCTGGCCGACCTGCTCACCGGGCCGGCGGCCACCGCCGTGGTCCAGGTGGTCGGCAACCTGCTGGTCTTCGCCGCACTGGGCTTCTTCGCCCCGGTACGGCTGCCCGCGCTGGCCGGCCTCGGCCGGCTCTTCCTGCTCGGCGCGGCCGGCTCGGTGCTGGTCGAGTCGCTCCAGTACGCGCTCGACCTCGGCCGGGTCTCCTCGGTCGACGACGTGCTGCTCAACGCGACGGGTGCGGCGCTGGCCGGGCTGCTGTCCCGGCGGTGGTGGGCGGGGCGGTGGGCGGCGGCGCCGGGGCGGCCGGTCGCAGCACCCGCCACGCCGCGAGGGTGACCAGCGCGAAGATCACCGCCACCGCCGCCGCCACCGGCACCGTGCCGTACGCCGCCCCGACCAGCCCGGCCAGCGCCGCGCCGACCGGTGCGGTGAGCAGCCCGACCACCCGCTGGCCCGCGCCCACCCGGCCGAGCAGGTCGGCCGGCACGTGGAGCTGCCCGTACGACGCCCAGAGGCTGTTCCACACGGTGCTGCCGGCGGCGAAGACGGCCAGCGTGAGCCCACCGGTCACCGGGTGCCGGGCCAGCGCGAATGCGGTCAGGGCGACGGTCTGCGCGGCGAGCACCACCCGCAGGGCGGCGGTGGTGCCGAGCCAACCGGCCAGCCGGCCCGCGCCCAGCGCACCCGCCACGCCGCCGAGGACGGCCGCCGCGGCGAACCCGCCGTACCCGGCCGGCGGCACCCGCAGCACGTCGAGCGCGTAGAGCACCAGCACCGCCAGCAGCCCGCTGATCGCCAGGTTGCTCGCCGCGGTCAGCACCGTGATCCGCCACATCGTGCGATCCCCACGGAGCCACCGCACCCCGTCCGCCGCCTCCCGCCACACCGACCGCCGCCCCTGGTCCCGCCGCCTCCCTCCCGCGATCTTGCACTTATGGCCCTCGTTCTGCGGCTTTGCGCCCGGTTCGCCAGGGCGGAAGGTGCAAGATCGCGGTGAGGGAGGGGCTGAGAGGGCGAGGACGAGCAGGGCGGCGGCGACGAAGGTGAGGGCGTCCAGGGCGAACGGCAGCGGTGCGGCGACGGCGAAGAGGACGCCGGCGGCGGGGGCGCCGAGGAAGCCGCCGGCCACCGCCGTACCGGCCTGCAACCGGCCGTTCGCCCGGGGCAGGGCGGCCGCCGGCACCACCGCCGGGAGCAGCGCGAACGCGGCGGCGTCGAAGAGCGTGCCGAGCGTGGCGAGCAGGAACGCGACCAGCAGGAGCGTGGCCACCCCGGCCCGGTCGACGGCGACCGCGACGGCGAACCCGCCCACCACGGCGGCGCGCAGCCCGTCCGTCACCGCCATCGTCCGGCGCCGGTCCCAGCGGTCCGCGTACACGCCGCCGAGCAGGCCGAACAGCAGCGGCGGCAACTGGGCGGCGACGGTCACCGCGGCGATCACCCGCGGGTCCCGGGTCAGCGTGGCGGCCAGCAGGGCCAGGGCCGGCGTACGCAGGGCGTCGCCGAACCGGGACGAGACGGCGGCGGACCAGAGCAGGTGGTAGTCGCGGCCGAGCCGGGGTGCGGTCATGCCGGCGACCCTGCGGGCTCGACCGGGTCGAGGGTCAACCCGGGGAGTGACCCAACCGACGGGTAACCGAGCCTCCACGTGGTGCGGCGCGCGGTCTACGCTTGCCCGGTGACGGTGGAGCAGCAGGCACGGGGCACGAACGGAGCCACGGGGTCGGGTCGGCGCCGGTCCCGCAAGGACGAGATCCTGGAGATCGCGGTCGGCCTCTTCGCCGCGCGCGGCTACCACGGCGTCTCGATGGACGACATCGGCGCGGCCGCCGGGGTCACCGGCCCGGCGCTCTACCACCACTTCGCCGGCAAGGAGGCGATGCTGGTCGCCGCGCTGATCCCGGTCAGCGAGGGGCTGCTCGCCGGCGGCCGGGAGCGCTCCGCCGGCCACCCGGACGACCCGCGCGCCGCGCTGGAGTCGTTGATCGACTTCCACGTCGACTTCGCCCTGGCGAATCCGGCGGTGATCGCCCTGCACCTGCACGAGCTGGACCGCCTCCCGGACGAGCCGCGCCGCCGGATCCGCCGGCTCCAGCGGCTCTACGTCGAGGAGTGGGTGACCGTGCTGACCGCGCTGCACCCGGGGATGCCCGACGGCGAGGCGCGGGTGCTGGCCCACGCCGCGTTCGGCCTGATGAACTCCACCCCGTTCCTCGGCGGCGAGGTGGACCGCCGCCGCCGCGCCGAACTCCTCCGCGGCGCCACCCTCGCCGCCCTCCTGGCCCCCACCCCTCCCGCCTGACCCCACCCCGGCCCCGGCCGCCCGGCCCCGGCCGCCCGGCCCCGGCCCTCTGGCCCCCGGGCACGACCCTCGGCCCCGGCCCTGCCCCCGGCCCCTGCTCTGGTGATCAAGGGGTTTGTGTCGGGGAACGGGTGGTGTTCTTCTGACGCAAACCCCTTGATCAACGGGCAAAAGGTCGGGCGGGACGGTGGCGGGAGTCCGGCGGGAGTCGGATGGGTGGGGTGGGGCTCGTGGGTGGTGGGGGCGGCGTGGTTCGCTGTCAGCGTCCCAATCCTTGGACGCTGGGAGGAAGAATGATCGAGTCGCTGCTGGTCGCCAACCGGGGCGAGATCGCCCGTCGGATCATCCGTACCGCCAGGCGGCTCGGCGTCCGCGCGATCGCGGTGCACTCGGAGGCCGACGCCGGCCTGCCGTTCGTGACCGAGGCCGACGAGGCGGTCTGTGTGGGCCCGGCCAACCCGGCCCAGAGCTACCGCAACGTCGAGGCCATCCTCGCCGCCGCCAAGTCGACCGGCGCGCAGGCCATCCACCCCGGCTACGGCTTCCTGTCGGAGAACGCCGACTTCGCCCGTACCGTCGAGGCGAGCGGGCTGATCTGGGTCGGACCCGGCGCGGACGCGATCAGCGCGATGGGCGACAAGATCAACGCCCGGAACCTGATGGCGGCGGCCGGCGTGCCGGTGGCGCCCGGCACCACCGACCCGGCGGCCGACCTGGACGCGGCGGTCGCCGCGGCGGCGGAGATCGGCTACCCGGTGATGGTCAAGGCGGCGGCCGGCGGCGGGGGCATGGGCATGGGCGTGGCGAACGACGAGGCCGCGCTGCGCACCGAGTACGACAAGGTGCGCTCGTTCGCCGAGCGGATGTTCGGCGACGGCTCGGTGCTGATCGAGCGGTACTTCCCCCGGGTGCGCCACGTTGAGGTGCAGATCCTCGGCCTGGCCGGCGGCCGGGTGGTGGCCCTGGGCGAGCGGGAGTGCTCGGTGCAGCGGCGCAACCAGAAGCTGGTCGAGGAGTCGCCGTCGCCGGCGGTCTCGCCGGAGCTGCGCGAGCGCTTCCTGGCGGCGGCCGTGCGGGCCGGTGAGGCGGTCGGCTACCGCAACGCGGGCACGGTGGAGTGCCTGCTCGACCCGGCCACGCAGGAGTTCTTCTTCCTGGAGATGAACACCCGGCTCCAGGTCGAGCACCCGGTCACCGAGCTGGTCTACGGGGTCGACCTGGTCGAGGAGCAGCTGCGGGTCGCCGCCGGGCTGGCCCCGACCTTCGACCCGGACGCGCTCGCACCGCGCGGGCACGCCATCGAGCTGCGGATCAACGCCGAGGACCCGAAGCGCTTCCTGCCCGGCCCGGGTGCGATCAGCACCTGGAACGAGCCGGCCGGCGAGGGCGTGCGGGTCGATTCCGGCTACGTCGCCGGCAACACGGTCACCCCGTTCTACGACAGCCTGATGGCCAAGCTGATCGTCAGCGGCCCCAGCCGGGCCGAGGCGATCGAGCGGGCCCGGGCCGCGGTGGCCCAGTTCGAGGTCGCCGGCCCGAAGTGCAACCTCCCCTTCTTCGCCGAGCTGCTGGAGAACGAGGAGTTCCTCTCCGGCAACTACGACACCGGCATAGTGGGCCGGATGCGCTGACCCCTACCCCCCGTTGATCATGAAGTTGTTGCCGCGACACGCCGGCACGACCCACAACAACTTCATGATCGACCAGGCTGGGGGCGGGTGGGTGCGGGGAGTGGGGTGAGGGTGGGAGGGTGGGGGGGACCAGGACCAGCATTTCGTCACAGTGAGGTGACCCCTTATGACGAGCCTGCCGAACTTCGTGTCGATCCGGGAGGTCGGGCCGCGCGACGGACTGCAGAACGAGGAGCCGATCCCGACCGACGCCAAGGTGCGCCTGCTCGACGCGCTCTCGGGCACCGGCGTGCGGCGGATCGAGGCGGTGTCGTTCGTGCACCCGAAGGCGATCCCGCAGATGGCCGACGCCGATGAGGTGTGGCAGCGGGCCGCCAAGGCCGACGGGGTGCGCTACTCGGCGCTGGTCCCGAACACCCGGGGCGCACAGCGTGCCCTGGCCGCCGGGTTCACCGAGATCGAGGTGGTGGTCTCGGCCAGCGACACGCACAACCGGCGCAACGTGAACCGGTCCACCGAGGAGTCGCTGGACGACATCGCCGAGCTGATCGACCTGCTGCACGGCGCCGGCGCGCAGGCCGAGGTGATCATCGCGACCAGCTTCGGCTGCCCGTACGAGGGGGACACCGACCCGGCCCGGGTGGCCGCCATCGTGGACCGGGTGGTCCGCGACGGCGCGGACCGGGTGGCGTTCGGCGACACCACCGGCATGGGCACTCCGCGCCGGGTCCGCGACCTGCTGACCGCGGTACGCGACCGCAACGCGCACATCCCCGTGCTGCTGCACTTCCACAACACCCGGGGCACCGCGCTGGCCAACCTGCTGACCGCGCTGGAACTGGGGGTGACCGAGTTCGACGCCAGCGTCGGTGGCCTCGGTGGCTGCCCGTACGCGCCGGGGGCCAGCGGCAACCTGGCCACCGAGGAGGCGGTGCACATGCTGCACGACATGGGCATCGACACCGGGATCGACCTGGACGCCCTGGTCGAGGTGGCCGAGCTGGCCGAGGAACTGATCGGCAAGAAGCTGCCGAGCGGCGTCCTGCGCGCCGGTCCCCGTACCCGCCTCACCCCGCTCCCGTCCTGACCCGGGGCCGCCTGGGCGGGTTCCCGGCGGACCGTCACACACCCGCCCCGACCCGTTGGAGGGTCACGAAGGCGGTGATGATGAAGGCGACCCTCGACACCGGCCAGATCCACCATCGCCCGGCGGCCTTCCGCCGATTGAAGCAGAGGACGAGGGAGCCGAGGGTGAGCGCCCAGCAGGCCGCTGCGGACCACCACCACACCCTGGTGTCCGGGATGTGCCGACCGAAGTCGGCGTCCCAGTAGCCGCGGCTGGTGGCCTGCGGGGAGTACCACGCCAGCACGAAGGCGAACCACGGCAGGATCACGACGGCGGCGATCACGAGAACGGCGGAGATCGCCGTTCGCCTCCTGTGGTCCGGGGCGGACGGCCTCGAGTCGGTCATTCCGCATGCTCCCGTCGAGTCGGAGGTGCGGCTCCGGTGTGTGGTCGAAGTATGACGGTCAACCGCGCGGCCGTGGGGGGCGGTGACCGCCCGGCGGGTCGCCGAAGCGGAGGACGATGCGCTAGCCTAACGATCGTTCAGGTTGGTCGGTTCGCCCACGAGGCGACCGGCCCCAGGGGGCGAGGGAGTCGGCGTGACGCTCGACGGTGAGGCACTGGAGCAGCTGCGCAAGCGGGCCCGGGCCGGCGGTGCGGACAAGTACCACGCGGCGAACGCCGCCAAGGGCAAGCTCTTCGCCCGGGAGCGGGTGGCGCTCCTGGTCGACGAGGGCAGCTTCGTCGAGGACGGCCTCTACGCCAACGCGATGGCCGAGGGGCTGCCCGCCGACGGCGTGGTGACCGGCACCGCCACCATCGACGGCCGCCCGGTCTGCCTGATGGCCAACGACTCCACGGTCAAGGCCGGCAGCTGGGGCGCGCGTACCGTCGAGAAGATCATCCGGATCATCGAGCGGGCCTATTCGACCGGCGTGCCGATGGTCTACCTGGTCGACTCGGCCGGCGCCCGGATCACCGACCAGGTCGAGCTCTTCCCCGGCCGGCGCGGCGCCGGCAAGATCTTCTGGAACCAGGTACGCGCCTCCGGCTCGATCCCGCAGGTCTGCGCCCTGTTCGGGCCGAGCGCGGCCGGTGGGGCGTACATCCCGGCGTTCTGCGACGTGGTGGCCATGGTCGACGGCAACGCCAGCATGTACCTCGGCTCCGACCGGATGGTCGAGATGGTCACCGGCGAGAAGACCACGCTGGAGGCGATGGGCGGGGCGAAGGTGCACTGCGCCGAGTCCGGCGTCGGGCACTTCCTCTGCAAGACCGAGGCCGACGCGCTCGACGTGGTGAGGCGCTACCTGTCGTACCTGCCGGCGAACTGGACGCAGGCCCCGCCGGCCGCCGAGGCCGTGCCCGCGCCGGAGAAGGCCGATCTGGCCGCGCTGGTGCCGGCGAGCGAGCGGCAGGCGTTCGACATGCGGCGGTACGTCAAGGGCCTGCTCGACGAGGGTTCCTTCTTCGAGATCCAGGCGCTCTGGGCCAAGGAGCTGACCATCGGCTTCGGCCGGCTGAACGGCGAGGTCGTCGGCGTGGTCGGCAACAACTCGATGTTCAAGGGCGGTGTGCTCTTCGTCGACTCGGCCGACAAGGCGACCCGGTTCGTGCAGCTCTGCGACGCGTTCAACGTGCCGCTGCTCTTCCTGAGCGACGTACCCGGCTTCATGGTCGGCAGCGCGGTGGAGAAGCAGGGCATCATCCGGCACGGCGCCAAGATGATCACCGCGATCTCCGAGGCCACCGTGCCGAAGATCTGCGTGGTGGTCCGCAAGGCGTACGGCGCCGGCCTCTACGCGATGGCCGGCCCCGGCTTCGAGCCGGACGCCACCATCGCGCTGCCCACCGCCAAGATCGCGGTGATGGGCGCCGAGGCGGCGGTGAACGCGGTCTACGCCAACAAGATCGCGGCGATCGAGGACGAGGCCGAGCGGGCCGCCTTCGTCACCGCCAAGCGCGAGGAGTACGAGCGGGACATCGACATCGTCCGGCTCGCCAGCGAGCTGGTGGTGGACGCGATCGTCGAGCCGCACGAACTGCGCGCCGAGCTGGTCCGTCGGTTCGCCGCGGCCCGGCACAAGGAACGGCACTTCTCCCGGCGCCGGCACGGCGTCACCCCGGTCTGACCCCGTCGCCGGCCCAACCGGCCGGCGCGGGCCCACCCGCACCAGCGCCCCGCCCCCCGGCGTCACGAGCGCCCGGTGGCCCGTCACACAGGAGGATTCCATGGACTTCCGGCTCACCGAGGAGCAAGAGGCGCTGCGGGAGAGCGTGCGGGAATTCGCCCGCGAGGTGGTCGCCCCGGTCATCGCCGAGCACTACGAGAAGCACACCTTCCCGTACGAGGTGATCCGGCAGATGGGCAAGATGGGGCTCTTCGGGCTCCCCTTCCCCGAGGAGCACGGCGGGATGGGCGGCGACTACTTCGCCCTCTGCCTGGCCCTGGAGGAGCTGGCCCGGGTCGACTCCAGCGTGGCGATCACGCTGGAGGCGGCGGTCTCGCTGGGCGCCATGCCGATCTACCGGTTCGGTACCGACGAGCAGCGGGCGCAGTGGCTGCCGAAGCTGCTCAGCGGCGAGGCGCTGGCCGGCTTCGGGCTGACCGAGCCGGGCTTCGGCTCGGACGCGGGCGGCACCCAGACGCGGGCCGTGCTGGACGAGTCGACCAACGAGTGGGTGATCAACGGCTCCAAGGCGTTCATCACCAACTCGGGCACCGACATCACCGCCCTGGTCACGGTCACCGCGGTCACCGGTACCCGGCCGGACGGCAGCAAGGAACTCTCCACCATCATCGTCCCCTCCGGCACGCCGGGCTTCAGCGTCGCGCCGGGCTACTCCAAGGTCGGCTGGACCGCCTCGGACACCCACGAGCTGACCTTCGACGACTGCCGGGTGCCGGCGGCCAACCTGCTCGGCGAGCGGGGCCGGGGCTTCGCCCAGTTCCTGCGCATCCTCGACGAGGGACGGATCGCCATCGCCGCGCTCGCCGTCGGTCTCGCCCAGGGCTGCGTCGACGAGTCGATCAAGTACGCCAAGGAGCGGCACGCCTTCGGCCAGCCGATCGGGAACTACCAGGCGATCCAGTTCAAGATCGCCGACATGGAGATGAAGGCGCACACCGCCAGGCTGGCCTACTACGACGCCGCCGCCCGGATGCTCGCCGGTGAGCCGTTCAAGCGGCAGGCGGCCATCGCCAAGCTGCACGCCAGCACTGTCGCGGTGGACAACGCGCGGGAGGCCACCCAGATCCACGGCGGCTACGGCTTCATGAACGAGTACCCGGTGGCCCGGTTCTGGCGGGACGCCAAGATCCTGGAGATCGGCGAGGGCACCTCCGAGGTGCAGCGGATGGTCATCTCCCGCGACCTCGGGCTCTGACCCACGCCGAGGGCCGCTGCCACCAGCGTCACGGCGGCGGCCCGACCGTCGCCCAGCTCTGCGCCGAGGGCGGCCCGACCGCTGCTCAGCTCCGCGCCGGGGGCGACGTCGGCCCGACCGCGGTTCAGCTCCGCGCCGAGGGTGGCGGCGGCCCGACCGCTGCTCAGCTCCCTGCCGTGGGCGGCGGCGTGCCAGGACGCGCCGTTCCCGCGTACGGCGGTTCGGGCTGTCGGATTTCGGCGCGTCGGCGTCGGCAGCCCGACGCTCCGCTGCCGGCGGTCGCACCCCATCCGTACGCTTCCAGCCGATGAACGCGGACCGTGATCCTGCGCTGAGCTCCGGTCGCCCGACCCTGGCGGAACTGCTGCGCCGGCACCGGCTCGCCGCCGGCCTCACCCAGGCCGAGCTGGCGTCCCGGGCCGGCGTCGGTGTGCGTACCGTTCGCGACCTGGAGCGGGGCCGCTCGGCGCGGCCGCAGCGGACCACCGTGGAGCTGCTCGCCGGCGCGCTGGCCCTGGCCGGGCCGGCCCGCTCGGCGTTCCTCGCTGCCGCCCGGCCAGCGGCGCCGGCCGACCCGGCCGAGGCGTCCGGTGGCGCCGAGCCCGCCGCCGACGCCGGCCCGAACGCCCTGCCGCCACCGGCCGAGCTGATCGGGCGGGACCGCGACCTGGCCGAGCTGGCCGGACTGCTCACGGACGACCGTGGCCCCCGGCTGGTGAGCCTGGTCGGGCTGGCCGGCGTCGGCAAGACCGCGCTGGCCCTGGCCGCCGCCCACGCAGCCGCCGGCAGCCATCCCGCCGGGGTGGCCGGGGTGCTGATCGGGGAGGGGTCGGACGCGGCCGACGTGCTGGCCGCGTCGGTGGCGGTCTTCGGCGTCGCTCGGCTGCCGGAACTCGCCGCCCGGGTCGACGGCCGGCCCGCCCTGCTGCTGATGGACGCGGTCGAGCGCGCCCCGGACGCGGTGGCCGAGGCGCTGCACCGGCTCGCCGCCACGGTGCCGTCGCTGCGTGTGCTGGTCACCGGCCGGCACCCGGTGGGCCTTCCGGGCGAGCGGGTACGCCCGGTGGCGCCGCTCGACGTACCCCCGCCGGGCAGGGAGCGGGCCGGGCCCGCCGCGCTCGCGGGTTACCCGGCGGTGGCGCTGTTCACCGCCCGGTTGGCCCAGGTACGCCGGGAGCCGCCCGGCCCGATCGAGCTGCCGGCGCTGGCCGCGCTGGTACGGCGGCTCGGCGGGCTGCCGCTGGCCATCGAGCTGATGGCCGCCCGCGGCCGGATCCTCGACCTCAACGAACTGCTCGACCGGTACGGCGACCGGGTCCTCGACCTGGCCACCGGCCCGGCCGACCGGCCAGGCTGGGAGGCGGACCCGGGCCGGTCGGAGGGCACCCGGGCGGCGGTGGCGATGACCCTGCGGGACGCGGTGGCCACCAGCTACCGGCTGCTCGCCGCGGACGAGCGGGCGGCGCTGCGCCGGCTCGCCGTGTTCGGCAACCGGTGGTCGGTCGAGCTGGCCGATGAGATGCTCGCCGACGAGGCCGACCGGGACGGCGCGGTCGCCGTCGACCCGGTGCCGCTGCTCGACCGGCTGGTCGAGATCGGGCTGCTGAGCGTGCGGGGCACCGGCCAGTTCCGGTTCCGGCTGCTCGACGCGGTCCGGGACTTCGCCATCGAGCAGGCCGCCGGCACCGGCGAGCTGACCGCGATCCGCCGCCGGCACGCCCAGGTGATCGCCCGGCTGGTGACGCGCACCGCCACCGATCTGGTCGGGGCGAACCTGCCCGCCGCCGTGCACCGGCTGGACGAGGTGAGCGGCGACATCAGCTCCGCGCTGACGCACGCCGCGGTCGACGACCCGCTGACCGCGCTGCGCCTGGCCGCCGGACTGACCCGTTGGTGGCGGTTCCGGGGACGCGACGTCGCCGGGCGGCAGTGGCTGTGCCGGCTGCTCGCCGACCCGCGTACCGCCGACGCCGATCCGGTGCTGCGGGCGTGGGCGCTGCTCGGCGTGGCCCGGCTCGCCGCCGAGCACGGCCGTGGCGCCGAGGAGCTGCCGGCGGCCCGGGCCGCGCTGGCCGCGTTCCGCGAGGCCGGCGACGTGACCGGGGAGCTGGAGGCGCGGACGGTGCTCTGCGCGCTGCTGATCGCCACCGGCGGGCACGACGAGGGCCGGGCGCAGACCGAGGCGGTGCTGAAGTTGGCCACCCGCAACGGGCGCACCCGGGACATGGCGGTGGCCCAGAACAACCTCGCCTGGCATGAGATCCGGGTGGGCGACCTGCCCGCCGCCCGGCGCCGGCTGGCCGCCGTCGACCGGCTCGCCGCGCAGGCCGGGGAGCAGCGGCTGCGGGTGCTCGCCCGGGCCAACCTGGCCGAGGTGGCCCGCCTCGCCGGCCGGTACGCGGACGCGGTCGACCAGGGTCGCCAGGTGGTGGCGGCGCTGACCGGGCTGGGTGACCCGGGACACCGGCGTCGGGTGCTCGGCACGGTGGGTCTGGCGCTCGCCCAGGACGGCCGGTCGGCGGAGGCGGGCGAGGTGCTCGCCGAGCTGCGCTCCGCCCCGGCGTCCGGGGGCGGCTCGGGGCCGCGACCGGAGGACGGCATCTGCGCGTTGATCGAGGGGAACCTGGCCCTGCACCGGGGTGACCGGGAGTTGGCAGCGGAGTGGTTCGCCGCCGCGGCGGAGGCCGGCGTCGACGGCCAGGACCGGCGGGACGTGGTGGAGGCGCTGGTCGGGCTGGCCGCCAGCACGGCAGACCACGGCGTGCTCGACCGGCTCGACCGGGTCTGCCGGGAGAGCGGCATCCGACTGCTGCCACAGGAGGAGGGGCTGCTGTACGCGCTGGCCGAGGCGCGCAGTGGGACGGCCGGGCCGGACGCCGTCGGGGCCGGTGCCGGGGACGAGACCGGGGTCCGGGTGCCGCGGCAACGCGGGACCGGGGTGGCGCGGGCGAGGAAGCCCCCTGTTACCCCTCGCTCTTCGCCCGCGCCGTCACCCCCCGGTGGGTCCCCGTGGCAGGAAGATTAGCCACCGGGTCGGGGGACGATCGTCCGGTTTGATCGACTATCTCCCGCTGCCGGCGGCAGTTCTGCCGGTTTTTCTGCCGGTGGGTTTCGCTGCCGGTGCGGGTTGCGGTTCGTGTGAAAGGCGCCGGGCGCTGCTCGGGGTGCGCCGACTCAGCAGCCCGTCGGGGCCGCCGCGGACTCCACGGGCACCGTGGTGCTGCCCGCGGTGGCGCCGGGGTGGACGGCGTCGCGCACCCGGCGCAGGCCGTCGAGCAGGGCGTGCAGCGCGTCCGGGTCGAGCTGGCCGGTGAACCACTGCTCGATGATGCGCAGGTGGCCGGGGAGCGTCTCGTCGAGCCGCTGCAGGCCGGCGGCGGTGACCACGGCGTACGAGCTGCGCCGGTCGGAGGGGCAGGCGCGCCGGGTCAGCAGGCCGTCGCGCTCCATCCGGTCCACCACCCGGGTGACCCCGCTGGTGGACAGGGACGTCTGCGCGGCCAGGTCGGTCATCCGCAGTTGGTTGCCGGGTGAGCGGGCGAGCCGGGTCAGCACCTCGAACTCGACCGACGACAGGCCGTGTTCCTCGAATTGCGCGGAGAACCGGGCCGACAGCCCGGCGTGCGCCTCGAAGAGGAGGCCGACTGCGGTGATCCGAGGGTCGTCGAACACGTTCTGGTTCACCCGTACATCCTAACAGTCCTTGACACGAGGAATATTGCTGCCGCTATAGTTGCTGAGGCAGTCGTTGGGCTACTAAACGATATCTCTCGGAGGGCAGTTTCCATGACCAGCAGCGTCGAAGCGGTTACCCGCGACTGGGAGGGCCTCACCATCCCGACCGCCGGCACCTACGTGCTGGACGCGGCGCACAAGCGCGTCGGGTTCGTCGCCCGACACATGATGGTGAGCAAGGTACGCGGTGAGTTCGCCGAGGCCGCCGCCACCATCACCGTCGCCGAGGACCCGATGCAGTCCTCGGTCAGCGCCACCATCCAGGCGGCCAGCATCGACACCAAGCAGGCCGACCGGGACGCCCACCTGCGCAGCCCCGAGTTCCTCGAGGTGGAGAAGTTCCCCACCCTCGAGTTCCGGAGCACCGCCGTGAAGTCCCGCGACGGCAACGAGTTCGTCCTCGTCGGCGACCTGACCATCAAGGGCGTCACCCGTCAGGTCGAGCTGGAGGTCGAGTTCGAGGGCGTCGGCCGCAGCCCGTTCGGCCAGGACATCTTCGGCTTCTCGGCGAGCACCGAGATCGACCGCGAGGAGTTCGGCCTGACCTGGAACGTCGCCCTGGAGACCGGCGGCGTGCTGGTCGGCAAGAAGATCAAGATCGAGATCGAGGGCGAGGCTGTCCGCCAGGCCTGATCCCCGAGGATCTGACGTACGTCGGGCCCGTGCCGCACCGCCGGCACGGGCCCGACGCCGTCCGTACCCGATCGCGCGGGCGCGGTCCCGCCCGATCCGGTCCGGTCCCCCCTGCCGCCGGGCGGGTCGATGCCGGGCCCGGGCTCGGGTATCCGCCCGCACGGCGCCGGCTCGCGTGGTCACCGCGGAGCCGCAGCGGGTGCGATTTGTCACGGCTCGTTCCCCCGGCGGTGCGGTGGCCGGCGGCCCGGGCTGGGTAGAGATGCCGGCGGGAGCGCGTACGGACCGGTCGCCGTCGTCCCGGCCGGTGGGCCGGGGACCCGGCCTCTGGTCCGCTGCGATCAACGCTCTTAACGTGGATGGTTCACAATGCGTTTCCGGGACGGTACGGTCCCGAGTGCGCCTCGCGCCGGGAGGACGACATGGGCAGGGACGTCGCGCAGGGCGCCTTCTCCCGGGAGGACCGGGTCCGCTACCGGCAGAAGGTCCGGCGCTGCCTGGACGTGTTCGCGCTGATGCTCGACGACTTCGGGTTCGACGCCGACCGCCCGATGACCGGCCTGGAGATCGAGCTCAACCTGGTCGACTCGGCGGCCGAGCCGGCGATGCGCAACGAGGAGATCCTCGCCGACATCGCCGACCCGCTCTTCCAGACCGAGCTGGGGCAGTTCAACCTGGAACTCAACGCGCTGCCCCGGCTGATCGAGGGCACCGGCTTCGCCGACTACGAGCACGAACTGCGGGCCAGCCTGACCCGGGCCGACGAGCGGGCGGCCAAGTCGGACGCGAAGATCGTCCTGGTCGGCATCCTGCCCACGCTCACCGAGCGGCACCTGGTCGCGGACAACCTCTCCACCAACGAGCGCTACCGGGTGCTCAACGACCAGATCGTCGGCGCCCGCGGGGAGGACATCGAACTCGACATCCGGGGGGTCGAGCGGCTCCAGACGCACACCGACTCGATCGCCCCCGAAGCCGCCTGCACCAGCCTCCAGTTCCACCTCCAGGTCGCGCCGGACAGCTTCGCCGACTACTGGAACGCGTCCCAGGCGATCGCCGCTGCGCAGGTCGCCGTCGGCGCCAACTCGCCCTTCCTCTACGGCCGGCAACTCTGGGCCGAGACCCGGATCGCCCTGTTCCAGCAGGCCACCGACACCCGCCCGGACGAGCTCAAGGCGCAGGGCGTACGCCCCCGGGTCTGGTTCGGCGAACGGTGGATCACCTCGATCTTCGACCTCTTCGAGGAGAACGTCCGCTACTTCCCCCCGCTGCTGCCGATCTGCGAGGACGAGGACCCGGTCGAGGTGCTGCACGGCGGCGGCGTGCCGCAGCTGGGTGAGCTGCGGCTGCACAACGGCACCGTCTACCGCTGGAACCGGCCGGTCTACGACATCATGGACGGCCGTCCGCACCTGCGGGTGGAGAACCGGGTGCTGCCGGCCGGGCCGACCGTGGTGGACATGCTGGCCAACGCCGCCTTCTACTTCGGGCTGGCCCGCGGGCTGGCCGAGGCCGACCGGCCGATCTGGAGCCAGCTCACCTTCAGCTCGGCGGAGGAGAACTTCCACGCCGCCGCGCGGCGCGGGATGGACGCCGTACTGCACTGGCCGCGGCTCGGCGAGGTGCCGGTGACCAAGCTGGTCCTGGACGTGCTGCTGCCCCGGGCGGCGGCCGGACTGGACCGGTTCGGGGTGGCCCCGGCGGAACGGGACCGGCTGCTCGGCATCATCGAGCAGCGCTGCCGTACCGGTCGCAACGGCGCGGCCTGGCAGACCGAGGCGGTCTGGGTCGCCGAGCGGCACCGGGGCATGGACCGGAACGCCGCGCTGCACCACATGGTCCAGCGCTACGCCGAACTGCAGCGCAGCAACGAGCCGGTGCACACCTGGCCGGTGGACTGACGGACGCAACCGCCGGGGAGCGCCGTCAGCGGGAGCGCCGGGTCGACCGGAGGCGTCGCCCGGCCGGACTGTCGTCGCCAGCAGGATCGGTGGCGTCCCCGGAGCCACCCGCCGGCGCCGCCGGGTCCACCCCGGCAGTTTCCGCACCACCGGATGGTTTCGCGGTGCCTCCACCGGCCGGCTTCGCGGTGCCGGCCGGCTTTGCGTCGCCGGTCGGTGCGCCGGCCGTGCCGCCGACGGTGGCCGGTTCGCCGGCGGCGGCGGGCAGGCGGGAGGACTTGCCGGCCCGCTGCCGCGGCACCCGCGTCGTCCCGGATCCGACCGCATCCGGCCCGGCGTCCGCCGGTGTGGCCGGTGCCGGGTCGACCGCGACGTCGGCGGAGGTCGCCGAGCGGCGGGCAGCGCGCTGGGCGAGCGCGGCCACCAGCGCCGAGCCGCCGACGCCGACGATCACCGCGTAGGGGGCGATCAGGTGCGCCGAGACCTGCTCCGGACTGATCGCGGTCACCCGGGGTACCGCCAGGAAGTACGCGACCGCGACGAGCAGCGGCCCGGCCGCGCCGGAGGCCACCGCGCCGACCCGGTGGTCGGGGTGCCGGGCGGCGCTCCGGGCCGCGAGCGCGCCGATGACCAGCGCGGAGCCCAGCGAGAGCACCGCGCCGGGCCAGTAGAGGTAGTCCCGGATCCAGTACCGGCCGTCGTCCGCGCTGAGCTGCCAGATGCCGAGCTGCGCGCTGGTCAGCCCGCGGCCGGCGAGCACGCCGTCGACCACGGCGACCACCGCGAGCAGCCAGAGCCAGGCGATGGTGGCGATGACGTTCGCGGCGGCGGCCCGGGAGCGCAGCGCCCAGCCGGCGGCCAGTACGCCCACCAGCATCCCGACCGCCGCGTAGCCGGCGGCGACCTCCCGGGGCGAGGGGGTGTCCGCCACCTCGGCCATCCGGGCCGGCACGGCGACCAGCAGCGCGGTGATCAGAGCGCCGAAGCCGGCGGCGAGCGCCAGGAGAAGCAGCCGGAGCGGGCCGACCTGCTCCGGTCCGGTGTCGGCATCCGGCCGGCCGGCGACCTCGCCGTCCCCGCTCTCCGACGCGGCTTCGGCGGGCGCGTCGCCGGGCGGCGGGCCACCGGCCGGGCGGTTCGGCGTGCCCCGGTCCCGCAGCCGCTGCGCGCAGACCGCACCGAAGACGGTCGAGGTGGCGGCGATCCAGGTGGCCCAGACCAGACTGGCGACCCAGGCCGCCGGTCCGGCGCCGGGGTCGGCCGGCGCCCAGTTGATGATGCCCAGCCCGTAGCCGAAACCCAGTTGGGCGGCGCCCGCGCCGGCAGCGACGCCGATCGCGGTGGCGATCGATCCTCCCCAGCCCCGTCTGGCCATGCGGGGCAGCGTAGCGTCCCGGGGTCGGCGCGGCGAGTGGTGCCGGGGCGGCGGCGATCTCGATCCGGGAAAACGCACCGGCGGGTGGCCGGCCCGTGACGGGCGGCGACCACGGCGGGCGCGGCGACCGCGCGGAGCGGGCTTGGTGGCGCCGGGTACGGTCGCCGGGGATGAGGCGGTGGGCGGTATGACGGACGGGAACACGGGCCTGCGGACGGACGGCGCGAGCGGTGACGCCGGGCCGGACCGGTTGACCCTGGCGCTCGGCGGCGGGTTGTCCGTCGCGCTGCTCGCCGCGATCGGCGCCACCGGCGGCTGGCTGCTCGCCGGGGAGGGCGCCGAGCCCACCGGCCGGCCCGTCGCGGGCGCCACCACCGGCGCGCCGACCGGCAGCCCGAGTGCGGCGCCGAGCCGGGCCACCCCGACGGCACCCCGGTCGACGTCGCCGACCCGGTCCACCGGGCTGACCGTGCCGCCCCTGATCGGCACCGACTTCGCCGAGGCCCGCGACGAACTGCGGGAGCGGCGGCTGGGTTGGCGACTGGTCTTCGGCAGCGGCACCGGGCGCACGGTGACCCGTACCTCGCCGGCGGTCGGCGCGGAGGTGCGGCCGGGCACCACGGTGCACCTCTACGTCGATGGTCCGGCGCCGGCCAGCACGGTGCCCGACGTGGTCGGCGAGGAGTGCGACGACGCGGCCGACGAACTCGTCGACGAGGGCTTCTACCCGCGCTACCGGTCGGGCCGGCGCGGCGTGGTCACCCGCCAGGAGCCGGCCGGCGACGCCGCGGGCAACTGGAACGACCCGGTCGCCATCTGGTGCGGCGTGGCGGCTCCCGGCTCGCCCACCGCGTCCCCGGTGCCGTGACGGGCGGGTCGGCACGCTGATCCCGGCCGATGGCCGCCCGGACCGCTAGGTTGGCGGGCGAGGGCCATGACGCCCGTCCCGGTTCGGGAAAGGACGTGCCATGAGCGAGCGGCAGCGAGCGAATCATCGGCACAGCGCGTGGGTGTCTCATGTCGGTGCGGAGCGGAGCGGAGTGCCGGCATGAGCGAGCGGCAGCGAGCGAATCATCGGCACAGCGCGTGGGTGTCTCATGTCGGTGCGGAGCGGAGCGGAGTGCCGGCATGAGCGAGCGGCAGCGAGCGAATCATCGGCACAGCGCGTGGGTGTCTCATGTCGGTGCGGAGCGGAGCGGAGTGCCGGCATGAGCGAGCCACCCGAGGGGGACGACTCCACCCGATCGTTGCCACCGTCGGGCGACCGGGCCGGCGGGCCGGAACCCGTCGACCGGACGCAGCGGCTGCCCGGCCCGACGGACCGGACGGCGGAGCAGCCACCCGAACCGGCCGCGCCGGACCGGACCGCCCCGCTGCCGCCGACCGGGCGTCCCGGCCCGGCGGCGTGGTCCGGGCGGGCCGAGGTGCCGCCGCCACGACCGGCCGACTACCAGCCGGGCGGCGGCGAGTGGTACGCCGAGGACAGCGGCCGGCGCTGGTGGCTGCCCATCCTCTGGGGCGTGGTCGTGCTGCTGCTGCTCGCCCTGCTGGGCGCCGGGCTGTGGCTGGCCCTCCAGTCGGCGGACGACGGGACGGAGCCGGGCCCGACCCCGTCGGTCTCGCCGACCCGTACCGTGCCGACCACGCCCGCGCCGACCACCACCGAGCCCACCACCCGGTCGCCCTCCCCGTCGCCGACCAGCGAACCGGTCGAGGTGCCGGTGCCGCCGCTGGTCGGTCTGTCGCAGGAGGCGGCGGAGGCGATCCTGGACCGGCTCGGGGTGGACCACCGGGTCGAGTACCGGGCGTCGGACCGGCCGGCCGGCACGGTGATCGAAACCGACCCGGCCGCGGGCGAACCGGTGCCGGCCGGCGAGGAGGTCACGTTGACCGTGTCCCGCGGCCGGCCGACGCCGACCGCGAGCCCGAGCGAGCCGACCACCGAGCCGACCCCGACGGCCTGAGCCAACTCGACGGCGCCTGAGTCCACGCCGACGGATTGAGCCCACCCTGACGGACTGACCCCGACCCGAGCCCGATCCGATCTCAAGCCTGACCCGGCCCGTGGAGTGACAGGACGCCGACGCTGGCGGCTCTTGGCCGGGAGGGCCCGGTCACCACATCCGGCGTCTCGTCCCCACCAACCCCAGGCCGGCGAGCGAGATGGCCAGGCCGAGGACGCCCGACCAGAACAGCGAACGGCGGATGTCCTCCGGAGTGTGCCCGCCGGCCGCCGCCGGTTCGGCACCCGACGGCGCGGCGGCGACCGGCCCGCCGGAGTCGGGCGTCGGCTCGGTCGCCGGCGGGTCGGGCTCGCCGAACGCGAACGGGTCGTACTCGTCGTGCGGTTCGGTCGACGGGTCTTCGCCGATCACGGTGATCTCCGGTGCCGGCACCGGATCGGTCAGTCGGGTGGACGACAGGGCGGGGTCGCGGACCACGACCACGAGCGTGGTCGCGGCGCCGAACAGCGCCAGGATTCCGAAGGCGTAGGCGATACGGGAGCGGTGGTGCCGCCGCGCGGCGGACTGATTGACCATGGCCATCCCAGGTTCGGGGTCCTGGACGCGCGGGGTGGAAACCTGCCGGGGTGGGCGTACCGATTCTATGGCGGCGGCACGCCCCCCGGCGGCCGTTCGTGGAGGTCAGCCCACCCGGACCGGGGTCCGGACGACCGGCCTGCGGGCCGTCCGCACGGTGTGCGGGCGGGGTTCCGGGGCGGCCCGCAGCTGGCGCAGCCCCTGCCGCTGTACGAAGATCGACCGCCGGTTGACCGCGTCCCCCGCCGCGTTCAACTCGTAGCCGTCGAGCCAGAGCCAACCGTCGTAGGTCGGCCAGTCGAGCACCCGGATCACCCGGAACATGATGGGCCTGAGGAACTGGACACTCGCCGCGCGAGTCACGTGCAGTACGTCACCGGAGCGGGGAAGCACATGGGCTCCTGGGGAGGGTTGGCCGGCGGACGGGCCGGCGGAGCTGGTCGGGGGAAGGTTGCCGGCCGGGCGACGGGGTCGTGCCCGGTGGGCCGGCGGGTGCGGGTGGTGGTGGTCGGGCGACGCCCGCTGGTGGCGTGCCGCCACCCGACCAACACCCGATCGCTCCTGGGCACCGCTCCCGCCGCCGCAGCCTGCTGGCGTGCAGCGGCGGGGTCATCAGCCCGGGGCAGATCCTGTTGCCGCAGGTCGGGCACGATCACCGTCCGGTTTCCGGGCGCTGGTGGGGTCACCGCTCCGGAAGAGCGATCTTGACGGTGAGTGACCCGTGCCATACGGACAGAGTGCATCAGACACGTGCGACATGCAAGTTGCACGTCGACTTTTGCCGATACGCGAGCGGCTCGCGTGTCACGACGCTTGAAGCCGTTGGCGTCCAAACGGCACACTGAGGGCCGGTTTCGCCCGTCGCGGCCGGCCGACGACCGGCACCACCCCCTGCCGCGAACGCCTCGCCCGCTGCCCCAGGGTCGCGCCCCGGCGGGCGGCGACAGCGGCGCGTCCACGCGGAGGTGTACCGGTGAGGGCCAGCGAGCGGTCCGGAACGGCAGCCGAGGGTGCGATCCTGAGCGCGAGCGGTGCCCCGCTCCGGCGAGCCCCGTGGCGAACCGAGGTGCGGTCGTGAGCGAGCGGCGCAGCCCGACCATCCGGCGCCGCCGGCTCGGTGCGGAGTTGCGCCGGCAGCGGGAGGCGGCCGGGATCACCATCGAGGCCGTCGCCGAGCAGCTGGAGTGCTCCGCGTCGAAGATCTCCCGGATCGAGACCGGCCACACCACGGCGACCCCGCGGGACGTGCGGGACATGCTCCGGATCTACGGCGTGGTCGGCGCGGAGAGCGACGAGCTGGTGCAGATCGCCCGGGAGGCCCGGCAGAAGGGCTGGTGGCACCCGTACAGCACGGTGCTGGTCGGGGCCTACGTCGGGCTGGAGGCGGCGGCCAGCTCGATCCGGGCGTACGAGCAGCAGGTGGTCCCCGGTCTGTTGGAGACCGAGGAGTACGCGAGTGCCATGATCCGCGCCGCTCGGCCGGACTTCACCGCCGAACAGGTCGCACAACGTGTCCGTGTCCGACTGGGCCGCCAGTCGTTGCTGACTCAGGATGATCCGGTCGATCTGTGGGTGGTGCTCGATGAGGCGGTGGTGAGCCGGCCGGTGGGCGGGGACGAAGTGATGCGTGGCCAGCTCAAGCGGCTGGTCGAGGTGGCCGAGTTGCCGAACGTGACGTTGCAGATCCTGCCGTTCGAGGTGGGGGCGCACGCCGGCATGGACGGCACCTTCACGATCCTCAGCTTCCCCGAGCCCGGTGATCCGGATGTCGTGTACGCGGAGAACGCCACGGGTGGGCTCTTCCTGGAGAAGAGTGACGAACTGCAGAAGTACAGCTTCATCTTCGATCACATCCGCGCGGCGGCCATCCGTCCGGAGGAGTCCATCGCACACATCGCGAAACTGGCAGAGGAGCCGTTGTGGAAATGGCGACCAAGGGGTTCCCCGTGGACCTGACGCAGGCAACCTGGTTCAAGAGCTCGAAGAGCGGGCCGAACTGTGACAACTGCGTGGAGGTGGCGTACGTGACCGGGGCGGTCGGGGTCCGGGACTCGAAGGACAAGACAGGTCCCGCCCTGGTCTTCGCCCCGGGCGACTGGCACGCCTTCGTCGACGGCGCCAAGCGCGGCGGCTTCGGCCGGGACTGACCACCGGCGTGACACCGATGGCGGCTCCCCGTCCGGTTCTCCGGACGGGGAGCCGACCGTGCCCGGGCGGCACCGGAGGCGGGGATCCGACCGGCGTCGGGCGACGCGGGCAGGGGCTCGGTCGATTCACCGTGGCCGCAAGGGCGCTGCCGCCCGCCGCCCGGACGTGACCCCGGCTCCGGGATTCCCGTCGCCACATCGGTCCCGTCTCGTTGTACCCCTCGGTACGGCGCTGGTCGACAACCCGCCGCGGATCGACAACCGAGCTAGGCAGGCGAGACGGATGACGACGATCGGTTCAGAGAACCTCACCAACGGTCCGGGCAAACCGGAGCGGTTCGGTGGCAAGTACCGGGGGGCGCGCCGGGACACCGTGCTGACCGAGGTGGTGTCGACCGACACCGAGAACGCCGGCCGGGACGCCGCGCCCGCCACGCCCGAGCAGGCCGGCCCGCCGCTCTCCCTGCCGTCGCTGGACCCGAACCCGCTCACCGAGCCCTCGTTCCCGCCCGGCGGTTGGGCGGCGGAGCCAACCGAGTCGCTGGCCGACCACCCGCTGCTGCGCGGCCTGCTGATGGAGCTGCCGCCGAAGGGCAGCGTGCCCCCGCCCGGTTGGCTGGACCGCTGGTTCGAGGCGACCCGGGCGATTTTGGAACTGCTATACATGCAGGGGGCCGGCCGCTCCCACTGACGCCGGCTCCGCCGGCTCGGCGAGCGTCATCCGCTCGACCGGCACCGCCCAGCCCGTCGGCGCCAACGGTTCCGCCGGCAGCGCCCGCTCGGCCAGGCGGTTGTGTCGCAGCGCGTGCCGGACGCCGAGCACGGCGACGCAGAGCGCACCGACGGTGATCGCGGGGCCGGTCACGCCCGGTTCCACGAGCAGGTCCGCGCCGCCCGCGGTGAGCAGCGCCGGCACCGTGGCCAGGCCGGTGACCTGCACCGGCAGCCCGATCATCGGATGCGCCGCGGCGGCCCGCAGGCCGTGCGGGGCGGGCGTGTCCGGCGCGGCGGCGAAGGCGCCCGCGCCGGCCCACAACCGGCGCAGCCGGCGTACAGCGCAGAGCGCGACCAGCGCGGCCGGTCCGCCGGCGAGGGCGAGGTTGCCGGCGGCCCGGTCCGCCATGGTGGCCCCGCCGCTGGACAGCCCGGCGGTCAGCACCGCCGCGGTCAGCCCCAGTCCGGTCAGGGTGAGGACGAGCGACCAGCCGGCCCGCCGGCGCAGGGCGTGGGCACGGTCGATCCGGGGCAGCCCGTCCGCGACGTACCCGGCGGCCAGCCAGACGGCGGCGACCGGCAGCAGCACGGCGAGATGGCTCTCCATGTCTGACAGCCTTGCCCGTTCCCGGGCCGGGCGAATCCGGGCCCGCCCCCCGTTGGGCCCGTAGTCGCACCCCGTAGGGGATCCATCCCTCCGATGTTATTGACGATTCGACATGTTTATCTGCCTCTCCGCGCCGATCTACCCTCAGACCGATTGGCATCCATCGATCTGCCCGCCACGAACGGGTGGACGGTCGGTGCTGGTCGGAGGAGGGAGGTAGGAAGATGGCTCTTCCACACAGGTCCGTACTCGTCGGGGTGGCCGCGCTGGCGATGGTGGCGGCCGCCACGCCCGCGATGGCCGCCGAACCGGTCGGGGTGATCCGCAGCGCCGGCGGAGACACCGCCGTCGCGGACAGCTACATCGTCGTGTTCAAGGACAGCGCCGTCGGGCGGAGCGCGGTGGGCGACAACGCCCAGCGGCTCGTCGGCCGGCACGGCGGCACCGTGGCGCGCACCTACGGTGCGGCGTTGCGCGGCTTCGAGGTCCGGGTCGGCGCGAAGGCCGCCGCGCGGATCGCGGCCGACCCCGCGGTGGCGTACGTCGAGCAGAACCACACAGTGACGATCTCCGGCACCCAGACCAACCCCCCGTCCTGGGGTCTGGACCGGATCGACCAGCGCAACCTGCCGCTGAACAACTCGTACACCTACCCGAACACGGCGTCCAACGTGCGCGCCTACGTCATCGACACCGGCGTGCTGTACGGGCACAACGACTTCGGCGGCCGGGCCGTCTCCGGCTTCGACGCGGTGGACGGCGGCTCCGCCGACGACTGCAACGGCCACGGCACGCACGTCGCGGGCACCGTCGGCGGCTCCGCGTACGGGGTGGCCAAGGGCGTCCAGATCGTCGGCGTCCGGGTGCTGAACTGCCAGGGCTCGGGCACCAACGCCCAGGTCGTGGCCGGCATCGACTGGGTCACCGCGAACGCCGTCAAGCCGGCCGTGGCGAACATGAGCCTCGGCGGCGGCGCCAACAGCTCGATCGACACCGCGGTCACCAACTCCATCAACTCCGGCATCACGTACGCCGTCGCGGCCGGCAACGGCGACATCTTCGGCAACCGGCAGAACGCCTGCAACTACTCGCCGGCCCGGGTCGCCTCGGCGATCACCGTCGGCGCCACCCAGAACAACGACGCGGCGGCGAGCTTCTCCAACTACGGCACCTGCGTCGACATCCTGGCGCCGGGCGTCAACATCACGTCCGCCTGGTACACCGGCAACAGCGCCACGAACACGATCAGCGGCACCTCGATGGCGTCCCCGCACGTCGCCGGCGCCGCGGCGCTGGTGCTCTCGGCCAACCCGTCGTGGAGCCCGCAGCAGGTGCGCGACAGCCTGGTCAACAACGCCACCCCGAACGTGGTGACCAACCCGGGCACCGGCACCCCCAACCGGCTGCTCTACGTGGTCAACGACGGCACCCCGCCGGTGAACGACTTCTCCGTCTCGGTCTCGCCGACCTCCGGCTCCACCGCGCCCGGCGGCTCGGTGACCACCACGGTCGGCACCGCCACCACCAACGGCTCGGCCCAGTCGGTCAGCCTCTCCGCCAGCGGCCTGCCGTCCGGCGCGACGGCCTCGTTCAACCCGGCCACGGTGACCTCGGGTGGTTCGTCGACGCTGACCATCAGCACCTCGGCCAGCACCCCGCCCGGCACCTACCCGGTGACCGTCACCGGCAGCGCGGCCTCGGGCACCCGGACCGCGACGTACACGCTGACGGTGACCGGCTCCGGTGGTGGCGGCTGCTCCGGCAGCAACGGCACCGACGTGGCGATCCCGGACACCGGTGCCACGGTCTCCAGCTCGATCACCATCGCCGGCTGTGCCCGGAACGCCTCGTCCAGCTCGACGGTGGCGGTGAACATCGTGCACACCTACCGCGGTGACCTCGTCGTGGACCTGGTCGCCCCGGACGGCTCGTCCTACCGGCTGAAGAACAGCAGCTTCTGGGACGGCGCGGACAACATCAACACCACCTACACGGTGAACCTGTCCAGCGAGGCGGCGAACGGCACCTGGCAGCTGCGGGTCCGGGACGTCTACGCCGGTGACACCGGCTACATCAACACCTGGACGCTGACCCTCTGACCAGCGGCCGTGCGGGGCCCCTCCCAGCCGGGAGGGGCCCTCGCGCGTACGTCGGAGCCGGGATCAGACCGCGAAGCCGGCCGGGCGCTCGGTGGCCGGCGGCGGCGGGGTCGCCTTCCACAGCCCGGTCTTCTGGCCGAACAGCCGGCTCAGGTAGGCCGGGTTGAGCACCAGGTAACGGTGCCAGAGCCGCTTGGGCTCCAGGCCGAGCCGCCAGAGCCACTCCAGGCCGGCCCGCTGCATCCACGGCGGCGGCTTGCGCAGCAGCCCGGCGTGGTAGTCGAAGGCCGCGCCGACCGCCATCAGCGGCATGTCCAGCAGCGGCCGCATGGCGTACGCGAAGACCTCCTGGCGCGGGCAGCCCAGCCCGACCAGCACGAGCCGGGCCCCGCTGGCCTTGATCCGGTCGGCGATCTCGACGTCCTCGCCGGGCTGCACGGCGCGGAACTTGGACGGCTCCACCCCGGCGATCTTGAGGGCCGGGAACATCCGCTCCAGCGCCGGGATCAGCCGGGAGAGCGTCTCCTCGGTGGAGCCGTAGAGGTAGACCGGCAGTCCCTCGTCGGCGAACCGGGAGAGCACGTGCAGGGTCAGCGTCGGGCCGTAGACCCGGTCGGTGAGACCGGCGCCGTGCAGCAGGTTGAGCGCCCAGCGCACCGGCTGGCCGTCCGGGGTGACCACGTCGAAGGAGTTCAGCCGCGCGTTGTGCGCCCGGTCGAGCACCCCGGTCATCACCCCGTGCACGGCGAGCGCGGTCAGCGCCAGCGGTCGGCGCTCCTGCGCGGCGGCCACCACCTGCTCGGTGGCGGCGGCGTAGTCGGTGGCGTCGACCAGGACGCCGAGGACGTTGCGCTTGCGGCCCGACGTCATGCTCCCGGCACCCACTTGTCCACGTTGGCCTCGTAGATCTCCCGCATGATCATGGGTACGTCGTAGACCTGCTTCCACTCCGGGTAGTCGGCCTGGAAGGCCTCGTTGGAGCCGATCCACCACTTGTGGTCGCCGATCCGGTTCGCCTCGACGTACTCGGAGATCATCTCGTGGCCGGTGATCTCCTGGGCCAGCGCGAAGGCCTCGCGCATCGAGGTGTTCGAGTGCCGGCCGCCGCCGAGGTTGTAGACCGCCGCCGAGCGCGGGTTGCGGAAGAACGCCTCGAACGCCGAGACCACGTCCGAGCTGTGGATCGCGTCCCGCACCTGCTTGCCCTGGTAGCCGAAGATCTTGTACATCCGGCGCTCCATGTTGGCCCGCATCACGTAGCCGAGGAAGCCGTGCAGTTCGGTGGCGGAGTGGGCCGGGCCGGTCAGCGTGCCGCCGCGGAAGCAGGCGGTGCGCATACCGAAGTAGCGGCCGTACTCCTGCACCATCACGTCGGCGGCCACCTTGGAGGCGCCGAAGATCGAGTGCAGGCAGGAGTCGATCGACATGTCCTCGCGGATGCCCTGCTCGTACGGGTGCCCTGGCTCGATCTCCCAGCGGGTCTCCAGCTCCACCAGCGGCAGGCTGTTCGGCCGGTCGCCGTAGACCTTGTTGGTGGAGCAGTGGATGACCGGCGCCTCGATGCAGTGCTCGCGGACGTTCTGCAGCACGTTGAGGGTGCCGGCGGCGTTCACGTCGAAGTCGGTGAACGGGTCACGCACCGCCCAGTCGTGCGAGGGCTGCGCGGCGGTGTGCACCACCACCACGACGTCGGTGCCGTACCGGCGGAAGAGCTTCGCCAGCGCGTCGCGGTCCCGGATGTCGATGCTGTGGTGCGAGTACGCGCTCCCCAGCTCGTCGGTGAGCCGCCGGACGTTCCAGGCGGTCGACGCCTCCTCGCCGAAGAACTCCTGCCGCATGTCGTTGTCGATGCCGACGACGTCGAGACCGAGGCCGGCGAAGTGCCGGACCGCCTCGGAGCCGATCAGCCCGCCCGACCCGGTCACGAACGCGACACTCACAGGCCACTCCTGGTCCATCGGAGGCAGAAACCATCGGAGCATAGCGTGACGTACGGCACGCCCCGATACGGCGCGAGGGCCCCGCATCGCTGCGGAGCCCTCGTCTTCTGGTGGGGAAGGGGGGAGTTGAACCCCCACGCCCTTTCGGGCACACGGACCTGAACCGTGCGCGTCTGCCATTCCGCCACTTCCCCGTGGCTCGACCTCGAACACTGTAGTCTGTGCCGGTCCTGCTGTCTCCAGCGGGCCCGGCCAGGTTACCCGGCTCCGGTCGTCGGCCGCGATCCGGTTACCGTTCGTCGAGCGGTTACCGTTCGTGGCGGACGAAAGAGTAGCACGACAGCATCGGCCCGTCCGAACGGGCGGGCGCCAGCCGGCCGAGCGGCGTGTGAGCTGCGCGCGCCCCGGCCGGATACCATCATGTCCTCGGGACCCGAGGAGGAGCCGGTGAGCGTGCTGCAACGCTTCGAGAAGCGTCTGGAAGGCCTGGTCGAGGGGGCCTTCGCCAAGGTCTTCAAAGGGGTGGTCCACCCCGTGGAGATCCTCAACGCCATGCAGCGGGAGGCCGAGGCGCACAAGGCCATCCTGGCTGGTGGGCGCACGTTGGTGCCCAACCGCTACGTGATCGATCTCTCGCCGTACGACCACAGTCGGCTGGCGCCGTACGCCGCCGCGCTGGCCCAGGAACTGGCCCAGTCGCAGGCGGAGTTCATCGGCGAGCAGGCCTGGACGGTCTACGGCGACGTGATCGTCGAGATCGAACGCGGCGAGGGGCTGGACACCGGCATGTTCCGGGTCACCGCCGAGGTCTACACCGGCGGCGAGGTCGCCCCGGTGTCGGCGCCCGGCTACGACGCCGGCCCGCCCGCCTACCCCGCCTACGACCAGGGCGGCGGCTACGGCCCCCCGCCGGGGCACGGCGGCGGCCGCAACGTCCGGCTGGTCTCCGGCGACGGGCGCACCTACCCGCTGCAGATGGGCTCGACCGTGATCGGCCGCGGCGACCAGGCCAACCTGCGCCTGCCGGACGTCGGCATCTCGCGGCGACACGCCCGGCTGGACTTCGACGGCGGCCAGGTCGTGCTGACCGACCTCGGGTCGACCAACGGCACGATGGTCAACGGCCAGCGGGTCTCCGCCGTCGCGCTCAACCCCGGGGACATGATCCAGCTGGGCACCACGACGCTGACCTTCCGCGTGGACGGCTGACCCGCCTTGCCGGAACTCGTCATCACCGTTGCCCGGTTCGGGTTCCTCATCCTGCTGTGGATCTTCGTGTTCACGGTGGTCGGCGTCATCCGCCGGGATCTCTTCGCGGGCGCCCGGTCGGGCCGGCTGGTGGCCGCGCCCCGGGCGGTCGGCGCCTCGACCGGGCAGCC
Organism: Micromonospora echinaurantiaca; assembly: GCF_900090235.1. Taxonomy (NCBI): domain Bacteria; kingdom Bacillati; phylum Actinomycetota; class Actinomycetes; order Micromonosporales; family Micromonosporaceae; genus Micromonospora; species Micromonospora echinaurantiaca. The sequence continues at coordinate 6,433,229 of NZ_LT607750.1, forward strand.
GGCGAAGCCGGCGAAGGTGAAGCGGGGCCGGGCGGCCCACCAGCTGGTGGTCACCGCCGGCCAGCTGGCCGGCACCAGGATCACTCTCGGTGAAGCGCAGATCACCATCGGTCGGGCCGAGGACTCCACCCTCGTCATCACCGACGACTACGCCTCCGCGCGGCACGCCCGGCTGGTGCCGCGCGACGGGCAGTGGTTCGTCGAGGATCTCGGCTCGACTAACGGGACGTACCTGGATCGCGCTAAGGTCACCGGACCAACCCCCGTCCCCCTCGGCGTGCCGATCCGGATCGGCCGCACTTCCCTCGAATTACGGCCATGACTCTGACCCTGCGCTATGCGGCCCACAGCGACCGCGGTCTGATCCGAGACGGTAACCAGGATTCCGTCTACGCCGGGCCGCGGCTGCTCGCCGTCGCCGACGGCATGGGCGGCATGGCCGCCGGTGACGTCGCCAGCAACATCGTCATCGGCGCCATGGCGCCACTGGATGAGGACGTCCCCGGGGACGCCCTCGTGGACGCGCTGCGGTCGGCGGTGGGCACCGCCAACCAGCAGCTCCGCGACACTGTGGACGCCAACCCGCAGCTGGAGGGGATGGGCACGACGCTCACCGCCACCCTCTTCTCCGGCAGCAAGCTGGGCATGGTCCACATCGGTGACTCGCGTGCCTATCTGCTGCGCAACGGCGAGTTCGCGCAGATCACCAAGGACGACACCTACGTCCAGATGCTGGTCGACGAGGGCCGGATCAGCGCCGAGGAGGCGAGCAGCCACCCCCAGCGCTCGCTGCTGACCCGGGCGCTCGACGGCCGCGACATCGACCCGGAATACTCCGTCCGCCAGGTGCTGCCCGGCGACCGCTACCTGATCTGTAGCGACGGGCTCTCCGGCGTGGTCAGCGCGGACACCATCGCGGACACCATGCGCGAGTACGCCGACCCGCAGCAGTGCGTGGAGCGGCTGGTGCAGCTCGCGCTGCGCGGCGGCGGTCCGGACAACATCACGGTGATCATCGCCGACGCCACCGACCAGGACATCGTCGAGGCCACCCCGATCGTCGGCGGCGCCGCCGCCCGCGACCGCGGCATGGCCACCTCCGCCGACGTCTCCACCCCGGCGGCCCGGGCCTCGGCGCTGTCCGCTCCCCGGCCCGCCGCCCCGGAGGAGCCCGCGGCGGCCGCCGAGGAGGAGCCGGAGCGCCGCCGGCACCGGCCGGTACGCGCCGCCGCCATGACGCTCGCGCTGCTGGTGATCGTCGGCGGCGGCCTGTTCGGCGGGTGGAGCTACACCCAGCGGCAGTACTACGTCGGGGCGACGGAGGACGGCCAGGTGGCGGTCTTCCGGGGCATCCAGGGCCAGATCGCCGGGATGGATCTCTCCACGGTGCACTCCACCAGCCCGGCCGAACTGGACGATCTCACCCTGGCCGCGCAGGAGCAGGTCAAGCAGGGCATCCCGGCCAAGAGCGAGCCGGACGCCGAGCGCCGGCTGGCCGAGCTGACCAGCGACAGCCCGACGAACCCGAACCTGAAGCCGATCTGCCCGCCGAGCCCGACGGTGACGGCGGCGGCCACCGGCGCGACGCCGACCCCGGGCGCGCCGTCGCCGGGCGCGACGCCCGGTCCGGTCACGGGCAGCCCGACGCCGGGCGGCGCGCCGAGCGGTAGCGCCGCGCCGGCCAGCACGCCCGACGCCCCGCCCTCCGACACCATCGCGCCGGCGCTGGATCCGGCCGCCTGCCGGTCGCCGGAATAGGCGCCGGCTCGAACCCGAGGACGATCGTGACCGCACCGGCCACCCCGGCATCCTCGCCCGCCACCACGGGCGAGCAGCCCGGCGTACGCCTGGCCCGGTCCCGGCGCAACGCCGAGCTGTCGCTGCTGCTGCTGGCGATGGGCCTGGTGGCCGCGTACGGGGCGATGGTCGAGGCGAAGGTGCTCGACAGGGTCACCCCGGACTTCTGGATCCCGGCCGCCGCGCTCACCGCGGTCTTCCTCGGCCTGCACCTGGTGATCCGGTTCCTCGCGCCGTTCGCCGACCCGGCCCTGCTGCCGGCGGTCGCCCTGCTCAACGGCATCGGGGTGGGCTTCCTGCGCCGGCTCGACCTCGGCGACGCGCTGCCCGCCGACCGGGAGAACCTGGCCATCTTCGCCGGCACGGGTGGTCGGCAACTGGCCTGGACGCTGCTCTCGGTCATCCTGGCCGCCGGGCTGCTCGCCCTGATGCGCGACCACCGGTCGGTCTCCCGGTACGCGTACACCCTGGGGCTGGCCGGCATCGTGCTGGTGATGATCCCGGCGGTGCTGCCCAGCCGGTACTCGGAGATCAACGGCGCCAAGCTGTGGATCAAGTTCGGTGAGACGTTCTCGATCCAGCCGGGCGAGTTCGCCAAGCTGGCGCTGCTGGCCTTCTTCGCCTACTACCTGGTGCGCAAGCGTGAGGTGCTGTCGCTGGCCAGTCGCCGGTTCCTCGGCATCGACTTTCCCCGCGGGCGCGACCTCGGCCCGGTCGTGGTGGTCTGGCTGATCAGCCTCCTGGTCCTCATCTTCGAGAAGGACCTGGGCACCTCGCTGCTCTACTTCGGCATGTTCGTGGTGACGCTCTACATCGCCACCGAACGGGTCAGCTGGCTGCTCATCGGCCTGGTGCTCTTCTTCGGCGGCGCCTACCTGGCGTACGTGCTCGGCGACGTCGTCGGCGGCCCCTTCGCCAACTTCTACCTGCGGGCGCAGATCTGGCTGGACCCGTTCGCCGACCCGCACGACGACGGCTACCAGCTGGTGCAGGGGCTGCTCGCGCTGGGCACCGGCGGGCTGTTCGGCGCCGGGCCGGGCGGTGGCCAGCCGGGCCTGCTGCCCGAGGTGCAGAACGACTTCATCTTCGCCGGCATCGGCGAGGAGATCGGCCTGTTCGGCCTCTCCGCGCTGCTCGTGGTCTACCTGCTGATCGTCGAGCGGGGGCTGCGCGCCGCGCTGGCGGTACGGGACTCGTTCGGCAAGCTGCTCGCCGGCGGCCTGGCCTTCACCCTCGGCCTGCAGGTGTTCGTGATCGTCGGCGGGATCAGCAAGCTCATCCCGCTCACCGGTCAGACCACCCCGTTCCTCTCCGCCGGTGGCTCGTCGCTGATGGCGAACTGGCTGCTGATCGCGGTGCTGCTGCGGGTCTCCGACGCGGCCCGCCGCCCGGTCACCGGCGGCGGCGGGCCGGTCCGACCCTCCGGCGGCCCGCCGGAGCAACTGCACGGTGCTCCCACGGAGGTGATCAGGCCGTGAACGCACCCCTGCGCCGGGTCGGCGTCGTCGTGATGATCCTCTTCGGGCTGCTCTTCGCGAACCTGAACTGGATCCAGGCCTACAAGGCGGACGAGTACCGCACCAGCGACTACAACGGTCGGGTCCAGGTCGCCGAGTACGAGCGCAAGCGCGGCAACATCGAGGCCGGCGGCACCGCGTTCGCGGTCAGCAAGGAGACCGACGGCGAGCTGAAGTACCAGCGCACCTACCCGGGCGGCGCCAAGTACGCGCACGTGCTCGGCTACAAGCCGGTCAACCTCGCCGACACCGGCATCGAGCGGAGCGAGAACGACTTCCTCGCCGGCACCAGCGACCAGCTCTTCATCGACCGGTTCAAGGACATGTTCACCGGCGACCAGACCGCCGGCGGCAACGTGCTGCTGACCATCTCCAAGCGCGCCCAGGACGTCGCGTACGACCAGCTGCGCAACAACAAGGAGGGGGTCAGCAAGGGGGCGGCGATCGCCATCGACCCGCGTACCGGGGCGGTGCAGGCGCTCGTCTCCATGCCGAGCTTCGACCCGAACCCGCTGGCCAGCCACGACACCAAGGCGGCCACCGCGGCGTACAACAAGCTGGAGCAGGACGCGGACCGCCCGCTGCGCAACCGCGCGCTCGGCGAGGTGCTGCCGCCCGGCTCCACCTTCAAGATCGTGGTGGCGGCCGCGGCGCTGGAGAACGGCGTCGGCAAGAACACCCAGATCCCGGCCGGCGCCAGCTTCACCCCGCCGACCTCCGGCACTCCGATCAGCAACGCCGCCCCGTCCATCTGCCCGGAGTCCCAGGTCAGCCTGCTGGAAGCGGTCACCGAGTCGTGCAACACCGGCTTCGCCAAGCTCGGCATCCGGCTCGGCGCCGAGGCCATCAAGGAGAAGGCCCGCCAGTTCGGCTTCGAGCAGGACGACCTCACCGTCGGCCAACTCGGCGAGGGCGGGCACCCAGTGGCGGCCAGCCGTACCGGCGACATGCAGAACGCCGACGGCGGCGACGACCCGGCGGCGCTCGCCCAGTCCTCCATCGGCCAGCGCGACGTCCGGATGACCCCGCTGGAGGGGGCGATGATCGCCGCGTCGGTCGCCAACGGCGGCAGCCAGATGCGGCCCTACCTGGTCCGCCAGCTGCTCGGCCCGGATCGCACCACCAGCTATTACACCGCCAACCCGCGGGAGCTGCGCCAGCCGGTCAGCGGCCAGGTCGCCGCCGACCTGCGGGAAATGATGGTCAGCGTGGTCGAGAACGGCACCGGCCGCAACGCGCGGATCAACGGCTACACCGTCGGCGGCAAGACCGGCACCGCCCAGTCCGGCCCGCAGACCCCTGACCACGGCTGGTTCATCGGCTTCGCGCTCGACAAGAACGGCACCCCGGTCTCCGCTGTCTGCGTCCTGCTGGAGGAGGCGGGCGACGGCGGCAGCGCCGAGGCGGCCCGGATCGGCGGCCAGATCATGCGGGCGGCGATCACCGACCCGGGGGGCCGCTGACATGCTCAGCCCCGGTGTGCTGCTCGGCAACCGATACCGCCTCGACGAGCGGATCGCCAGCGGCGGCATGGGCGACGTCTGGCGCGGCACCGACCAGGTGCTCGGCCGGACGGTCGCGGTGAAGAGCCTGCTCCCCGCGCTGCTCGACGAGCCCGGCTTCGCGGAGCGGTTCCGCGGCGAGGCCCGCACCATGGCCACCATCAACCACCCGGGCGTGGTCGACGTCTACGACTTCGGCAACGACCAGCAGATCGCCTTCCTGGTGATGGAGTACGTCGAGGGCGACGCGCTGTCGGCCACCCTGAACCGGGTCGGCCGGCTCACCCCCGCCCGGACGATGGCGCTGATGGCCCAGGCGGCCGACGCGCTGCACGCCGCGCACGAGAAGGGCATCGTGCACCGGGACGTCAAGCCCGGCAACCTGCTGGTCCGGCCGAACGGCACGCTGGTGCTGACCGACTTCGGCATCGCCCGCTCCGACCTGGTCGGGCAGCTCACCGCGGCCGGCTCGGTGCTCGGCACCGCCTCGTACATCTCGCCGGAGCAGGCCACCGGCGGCGTCGCCACCCCCGCCTCCGATGTCTACGCCCTCGGCGTGGTCGCCTACCAGTGCCTCGCCGGGCGGCGGCCGTTCGAGGGTGACAACCCGCTCGAGATCGCCATGCGGCACGTCCGGGAGGCCCCCCGGCCGCTGCCCGCCGACATCCCGCCGCAGGTCCGGGCTGTGGTCGAGCGGGCCCTGGCCAAGGATCCGGCCGCCCGCTGGCCCAGCGCCGCCGCGCTGGCCGGGGTGGCCCGGCAGCTGAAGCTCGCACTCTCCCAGCAGGCCCGGGCCGCCGGTCAGGCCAGCCCGGTCTCCGCCGCCCCGTCCTCGCCCGCCGCCCCGGCCGCTCCGGCCGCCCGCGCCCAGGTGCGCCCGCCGACGGCGGTGGCCCGCCCGCCGGCCGCCGCGCCGCAGCAGTCCCGCCCGCCGGTCGCGCCGCGCGCGACGGCCGCGCCGCAGCGCCCCACTGCGGTCGCGCCGGCCGCGCCGCCCCGCCCGCCAGCGGCCCAGGCCGGCTACCCGCGCGGCGCCGCCCCGGTGCCCCCACCCGCCGCAGCCCGTCCGATGGCGTACGCCCCGCAGCCGGCCCCCCGCCGGTCCCGACCCGGCATGGTGTTCGTCGCCATCCTCCTGGCCGTACTGGTACTCATCTGCTCCGGCGTGATTTCCTACAGTCTGCGGAAGGGCACGCAGTCGGGCGCGCTCGCCCCGCAGACGGTGACGTCCGGCGCGCTGCGGCATGACGGACGCGACGATCCGGCCGAATGGTCGTACCGTCGACAGGTACGGCCCGGGCTGGGCAGCGGCGAGACGACGACGAGCGAAGGACGACAGACGCGATGACAGCGCAGGCCCGCCTGCTCGGTGGCAGGTACCAGGTCGGCGAGCTGCTCGGCTACGGCGGCATGGCCGAGGTGCACCGCGGTCGCGACCTCCGGCTCGGGCGGGATGTCGCGATCAAGATGCTTCGGGCGGATCTGGCCCGGGACGCGACCTTCCAGATGCGGTTCCGCCGTGAGGCGCAGAACGCCGCGTCGCTCAACCACCCGGCGATCGTGGCCGTCTACGACACCGGCGAGGAGACCGCGCCGACCGGCGAGACGCTGCCGTTCATCGTGATGGAGTTCGTCAACGGGCGGACCCTCAAGGAGGTGCTCGGCGCCGAGGGGCGGCTCCAGCCGCGCCGGGCGCTGGAGATCTGCGCCGACATGTGCGCGGCGCTGGAGTTCAGCCACCGGCACGGCATCATCCACCGGGACATCAAGCCCGGCAACGTGATGTTGACCCAGACCGGCCAGGTCAAGGTGATGGACTTCGGCATCGCCCGGGCGCTGGCCAGCGGCGCCACCACCATGACGCAGACCAGCGCGGTGATCGGGACGGCCCAGTACCTCTCCCCGGAGCAGGCCCGGGGCGAGGCGGTGGACGCCCGCTCCGACGTCTACGCGGCCGGATGCGTGCTCTTCGAACTGCTCTGCGGCCACCCGCCGTTCGTCGGGGACAGCCCGGTCAGCGTCGCCTACCAGCACGTCCGGGAGGCGCCGCCGACGCCGAGCGACATCAACCCGGACGTCAACCCGGCGGTCGACGCGATCGTGCTCAAGGCGCTGTCGAAGAATCCGCTCAACCGCTACCAGAGCGCCGGCGAGATGCGCGCCGACCTGCTCCGTGCGGCCGCCGGCCGGCCGGTGCTGGCCACCCCGGTGATGCGCGAGGACGAGACCATGCCGATGGCGCCGGCCGCCGGCGCGGCCGGCTACCCGCCGGCCCCCGGCGCCCCGCAGACCCGGCAGATCCCGGCCCGGGTCGGCGACCCGCGTCAGCGCAAGGCGTCGTCCTGGCTGATCGCCACCTTCTCCGCGGTCGGCGTGCTCGCGGTGATCGCCCTGGTCGCCGCGCTGCTCTGGAACCAGCAGGCGGAGAAGCAGGTCACCGTGCCCACGGTGACCGGTCTGACCCAGGACCAGGCGTTCGCCCAGATCCAGCAGGCCGGCCTGGTACCCCAGGCCGGCGACCAGATCTTCAACGCCACCTGCCAGAAGGGCACGGTCGCCCAGCAGAACCCGCTTCCGAACGCCCGGCTCGAGGCGAACCAGGTGGTCACGGTCCAGGTCTGCGGCGGCCCGGCGACGAAGGCCATCCCGTCCGGGCTCGAGGGGTCGACGTACGAGAGCGCGAAGAAGCGGCTGGAGGACGAGGGCTTCGTGGTCGACCGGAAGGAGGCGGACAGCCCGGAGCGGAAGGACACCGTGCTCAAGGTGTCGCCGACCGAGGGCACGGCGGTCGCGGAGGGCGCGACGGTCACCCTCACCGTCTCCAAGGGCAACGTCGCTCAGGTGCCGAACGTCCTCAACGCCACCGCGGAGGACGCCCGGGACGAGCTGGAGGACGCCGGCTACCGGGTGGATGTGGAGCAGGGGGACGCGGTACCGGCCGACCGAGCGGGCCGGGTGCAGTCGCAGAACCCGAAGGCCGGTGAGCCCCTCGCGAAGGGCAAGACGGTGACCATCGTGGTCACTGTGCCGGAGGTGGTCGACCCGACGCCGACCGGCACGGCGACCCCGACGCCGACGAACACGCCCGACGGCGGTGGCGGCGGCTTCCCGCTGTTCCCGACCGCCCCGACGACCCCGCCGGCCCGCCTCTCCAACGACTGATGCGGCGTCCACCTCGGCTGGCGAGGGCGCACCGGTGAGGTTACGGCTGCTCGTCGGAAGCAGTTGGTGAGAGCCGTGACCGGCCGTTCCGGCTTGGCGCTCCGGTGGCGGCGGCACCTGGTACGCGGGGTCGCGCTGGGTCTGGGCGCGCTGCTGCTGAGCAGCCTTCCGTGGCTGTGGACGACGATGGGCGCGTACGGGCACGTGTACGACGAGGCGGAGGCGCCCACCGCCGACGTCGTGATCGTCCTGGGCACCGCGGTGGCGGCGGACGGGCGGCAACCGGGGGACCGGCTCGCCGGCCGCCTGGAGACGGCTGCTGCGCTGGTGCACAGCGAGCGCGCCCGGGTGGTGTTGGTCTCGGGCGACGGGGGCGGGACGTCCGGTGACGAGCCGGCGGTGATGACCTCGTACCTGACCGAGCGGCTCGGTGTCGATCCGGGCCGCGTCGTGGCCGACCCGTTCGGCCTGGACACGTACGACAGCTGTGCGCGGGCGCGCGAGGTGTACGGCGTCGAGCGGGCCCTGATCGTGACCCAGTCCTATCACCTGTCACGAGCGGTGACGCTGTGCCGACACCTCGGCCTCGATGTCGACGGAGTGGCCGCCCGGTGCTCCGGCTGCGGGTCCGCCGTGCTCGTCGGGAAAGCGGTCCGGGAGTACTTCGCCAGTGGCAAGGCGGCGTGGGACGCGTTCCGACGCAGGCCGCCGGCGGTCCACTCGCCCGCGAACCCGGGGATCCAGGACGCGCTGAAGGGCTGACCGTCCGACGGGTCAGGTGGTGGCGAAGGCGGCGCGGCGGCGCGCGTCCACCTCGGCGGCGAGTTCCGGGGCGCGCTCCAGCGCCTCCGGGTGACCGCAGCCGGCCAGCCAGTTCGCCAGCATCAGGTGGCCGCCCTCGGTGAGCACCGACTCGGGGTGGAACTGGACGCCCTCGATCGGCAGCGTGCGGTGGCGCATCGCCATCACCACGCCGGAGCCGGTCCAGCCGGTGACCTCCAGCTCGTTCGGCAGCGTCTCGGGCAGCACGGCCAGCGAGTGGTAGCGGGTCGCGGTGAACGGGTCGGGTAGGCCGGCGAGCACGCCGACCCCGTCGTGCCGCACCTCGGAGGTCTTGCCGTGCAGCAGTTCGGGGGCGCGGGCCACGGTGGCGCCGAACGCCTCGCCGATCGCCTGGTGGCCGAGGCAGACCCCGAAGATGGGCAGCTGGCCGGCGTAGGCGCGGATGACGTCGAGGCAGATGCCGGCCCGGTCGGGGCTGCCCGGCCCGGGCGAGAGCAGGACGCCAGCCGCGCCGACCCGCCCCACCTCGGCCACGTCGATCTCGTCGTTGCGGCGTACCTCGCACTCCACGCCGAGCTGGCCCAGGTACTGCACCAGGTTGAAGACGAACGAGTCGTAGTTGTCGATCACCAGGACGCGCATCGACTCACCTGTCCGGAGAGGGGGGCGGGGTGTTGTTCCGCTCGGTGTCGTACGGCAGGTCGTGCTCGTCGCCCGGGGGCGCGTCCCCCGGCACCACGTCGCCACCGGGGTCACCGGGTACGCCGGAGTCCTGGGTGACCTGCACGTCGTCGAAGGGCAGCAGCGGCTCGGCCCAGGGGAAGACCACGTACCAGAGCAGGGCCACCATCGCGGCGGCGATCAGCACGCTGCCGGTGAGCTTGCCGGGCAGCCCGAACGGGAGCTTCCGCCAGATCCAGGCGTACACGCCGTCAGCCTCCCAGCTCCGCCGGGCGACCCGCCGACTTCGGCTGGGAACGGTCCAGCTCGGCGTGGATGATCAGGCGTTGGTAGTTGTCGAACTTCGGGTTGCAGGTGGTCAGCGTGAGCATCCGCTGGGTCGGCTTCTGGCCCGGCTTGCCCGGCACCGGCGCCACCACCTCGACCTGGGTCGGCTTCACGATGTGGTTGCGGGTCACCTTGTAGACGTACCAGGTGTTCTTGTCCTCGACCACGATGGCGTCGCCGTCGTGCAGCTCGTCCAGCCGCCAGAAGGTGGCCCGGTTGCGGTGCCCGGCCACCGAGAAGTTGCCCACCTGGCCGGGCATGGCGCTGGTCGGGTAGTGGCCCGGCGCGTACCGGATGTCCTTCTGGGTGACGCCCTCGACCACCACCCAGTTCTTGTCCAGCTTCGGGATGTAGAGGCCGGCGATCGGCTTGCCCTGCACCGGTGGCTTGGGCTTGGCGGTCGGGCTGGCGCTGGCCGACGGCGCCACGGTCGGGTCGCCGTCCGGCCCCCACGCCTGCGCCAACTGCTGGCTGAGGTCGTTCTGGTGGGCGTCCACGATCGCCGACTTGCCCCACACCTCGTAGCCGGCGAAGAGGAGCACCACCAGCCCGAACGTGATCAGCACCTCGCCGGTGACCCGGATGCCGGCGCGCAGCCGGGAGGCGAGCGACGGGCGGGTCAGCTCCGAGTAGACGCTCCGGTAGCCCTCGCCGGTCTGCTCCGGCCGGAGCTGGACCACCCGCTCACCGCGGCGCGGGCGGAGCGGCTCGTCCACGTTCTCCGAGTCGCCGGCCGGGTCGGTGGGCGTACGCGGGACGGCACCCATCAGAGCGGTCGAGTCGACGGCGGGCGGGCCGCCCGGCGTACGCCCGGTGACGGCCGGGATCAGCGCGGTGGCCGCGGGGTCGGCGGCGCGGTCGGGGCTGGCCGGGGAGACCGGGGTGGCCGGCCCGGCACCCGCCGTGGCGGGGCGGGCGACCTGCGGAAGGAACGCGGTCGGCGCGTCCGTGGCGGGCGTGGGTCGCCCGGCCGGGGTCTCGGCGCGGTCGGCGAGCGGGTTCGCGGCCGGGCCGGACCGGGCGGGCGAGACCGGCCGGTCGGCGTCGAGCGGCGCGCCGGACAAGCCCGGCGCCGCCGGGCCGCGTGGCGTGAGCGGGGCCGCCGGCCGGAGGGTGCCGTTGCCCGGCCACGGCGGCGGCGCACCGGTGTGCCCCGGCCCCGTGGCGGCCGGGGAGTCGGTGTGGCTCGGCCCGGTCGGCGTGGCTGGTTGGCCAGGCACAGTGGCGGGCCGGCCGGGACCGGCGCCGGTCCACTCGGACGCCCCGCCCGGCCGCTCTGGCGCGTTGCCGGGCCGCTCGGAGGCGTTGCCGGATCGCTCGGCGACGGGGTGACCGGAGACGTCGGGCAGCCCGGTCGGGCCGGTGGCGGCCGCGCGGGGCTCGGTGGGCGCACCGGCTCGGCCGGGGTTCGCCGGCCAGCCCGGCTGCTGCTGCGCGGCCGGAGTACGCGCCGGATCGGCCGACCACGCCGGGCCGGTGGACGATTGCGGGCCGGGCGGATCGGCGAACCAGCCGGCCCCCGTGGCGGGGGTCGGGTCGGCGGGCCAGCCCCGTTCCGCGGACCGCCCGGGCCGGACACCCTCGGCGGTCCAGTCCGGCTGGTTCGCGCGGGTGGGCTCGGCGGGGCGCGGCACGTCGACCGGGTCGCGCCCGGGGGCCTGGCTGCCGCCCGAGGGCCCGGCTGCCACGTTGCGCGGCAGGACCGGATCCGGCCAGCCGCCCGTCGGGCGGGGCGTCGGAGCGGGCCGGTCGGTCTTGGGGATGAACGCGGTCGGCTCGTCGGCCGGGTCGCGGTGTCGCCCGTCCCGGCTCTCCCACCAGTCCTCCGGCGCGCGACTCACCGGGGCACCGTCGCCGAACGCAGGGCGGTCGAGTCCTCGAACGCCGGGACGGTCACCGTGGAGACGTACTCCTTGTAGCCGAGCTGGTAGTGGTCGACCGCGTCCTTGAACAACCGGACTCCCTCAGAGCCGGCGAGGGCCTGCTGGAGGGCAGCGGGATCGCCGATTGCTACGATCTTGAATGGCGGGGAGTACACCCGACCGTGCAGCAGCAGGGTGTTACCCACGCAGCGTACCGCGCTGGTGGCGAGCACGCGGACGTTCATGATTGACATGGCCTCCGCGCCGCCTGCCCAGAGCGCGTTCACCACCGCCTGGACGTCGCCCTGGTGGACGACCAGGTAGTCGTTGCTGACCCCTTCGGGCAGGTTCTGCTCGCTGCGCCGGGGGGCGTCGTTGAGTTCCACCGTGACGCCCGGCCCGGTGAGGGCGGTGAAGCCGGCGGCCTCCCGGGCGGCGTCGGCTCGCTGCTGCTGTTCCTTGATCGGTCCGTCGGTGTCGGCCAGCGCGCTGGTCTGCTGCTCCACCTCGTGGCGGAGCGCCGCGGCCTGGCGCTCGCTCGCCGCCACCTGCTCGCGGCGGTCCTCGATCAACTGGTTGAGCTGGGGCCGCCGGTCCTCGCGCAGCGCGGTGCCGCCGGCCGTGGTGGCGGTGGTGGTGAAGAGCAGTCCGGCCGCGGCGGCGATCAGCGGCACGCCGATCGACCAGCCCGGTCGTCGCTGCCGAGGTCGCCGGGGCAGCAGCGCGGCGACGGCCCGCCGGAGCACCTTCTGCCAGGAGGCCGCGCCGGATGTGTACTCCACCGAGCGTTCCTTCCGCGTCGTCTGGTTTCGGCCCGGCACCGTGCGAGCTGATGCGGTGACCGATTCGCCCCGCCTTTTTCGGTCACCCGGTGCACCGGCCTGACCCCATTCGTGGCCTGGACGGGTCTTCGGGACTACGCTAGCTGTCGAACATTATTGGCCATGGACCGTCGCCCCCGCGCCCGGTTGTCAGGCCGGACGAGGTCAGTCATCCCCTCTGGAGAGCGTCGTGCCCAAGTCTCAGGTCCGCAAGAAGAAGGTGTACACCCCGCCGACGGACGTGCGTCCGACGGCGACGGCGGCGACGCGTAAGCCTAGCCCGGTGTGGTTGCCGGTCACCGCGGTCGCGCTCATCGTCGGCGGTATCGGCTGGCTGGTGGTCTACTACCTGTCCGAGCAGGAGTACCCGGTCATGTCGTGGGGTTACTGGAACCTCGCGGTCGGCTTCGGCGCGATGGTCGCCTCGCTGCTCCTGCTCTCCCGCTGGCGCTGACCCCCGACCGCCGCCGCTGACCGCGGCGGCAGCGGCACCCAGGGCCCGGCGTGCGTCGCGGCGGCGGCGCACCCAGGGCCGGCGTGGGCGGCGCGGCGGCAGCGGCACCCGCTCCGCCCGGCTCCTGTGCGGCAATCCACATCACTCGACGCGGCCCCTGCCCGGCGGTTCCGGGCGGGGGACCCTATGGTGTGCGCAGGGCGGCGTGGCCGGGTGCGAGAAGACTCACGTTACCGCTGGGTAACCTTGCGCGTAGGCTGCACTGCATGACCGAGCGGAGCGAGGTCATCGACCGGTCCGGTCGAGGGTGCGGCAGCGGCGACTCGCCGATCGCGCCCTGACCCGGCCCCCGGTCGCCGAGCCGCTCGCCAGGCAGCAGACCGGGGAGGCCAATCTCGATGGGCAGCGTCCAGATCGTCACCACGATCCTCGCGTTCGCCATCACCGCCGTGGCGGTGGGGCTGGCGGTACGCGCGGTCATGAAGATGACGGCCGTCATCCGGCTGGGTCAGCCCGACCCGGAGCGGTTCGGGAACAAGGGCACCCGCACGAAGACCATGCTGGTCGAGACCGCCGGCCACACCCGGATGCTCCGGTGGAGCGTGGTCGGCGCGGCGCACTGGTTCGTGATGATCGCCTTCGTCGTGCTCTCGCTGCTGGTGCTCGAGGCGTACTTCGAGGTGGTCAGCACCACCGGTGAGCTGCCGGTGATCGGGCACTGGACGATCTTCGGCCTGGCCACCGAGGTCATCGGGGTGCTCGGCCTGGTCGGCATCGTGGTGCTGATGGCGATCCGGCTGCGCAACCGGCCCACCCGGCCGGGCGGCCGCTCCCGGTTCACCGGCTCCACCATGTGGCAGGGCTACTTCGTCGAGTGGGTCGTGCTGCTGGTCCTGATCTTCGGCTTCCTGATCCGTGGCTTCAAGGTCGCCACCGACCACTTCGTGTACCCGGCCTGGGCCACCCCGGTCAGCCACGCCATCGGCGCCGCGCTGCCGAACTGGGAGGCGGGCGTCAGCCTCGCCGCGCTGATCAAGATCGTCATCTCGATGACCTGGCTCATCGTCATCTCGCTGAACGTCACCATGGGCGTGGCCTGGCACCGCTTCCTGGCATTCCCGAACATCTTCTTCAAGCGCAACCCGGACCGGGCCGGCTCCGGCCTCGGCGCGCTGCGGCCGATGATGAGCGCCGGCAAGCCGCTCGACTTCGAGGAGGCCGACCCGGAGAAGGACCAGTTCGGCGTCGCCCAGGTGGAGCAGTTCACCTGGAAGGGCCTGCTGGACTTCAGCACCTGCACCGAGTGCGGCCGCTGCCAGTCGCAGTGCCCGGCGTGGAACACCGGCAAGCCGCTGTCGCCGAAGCTGCTGGTGCTGAGCCTGCGCGACCACGCGTACGCCAAGGCGCCCTACCTGCTGGCCGGCGGCGGCAAGGACCTGACCGGTGAGGAGAAGGCCACCGCCGCCCAGCTCGCGCACGTCGACGTGCTCGCCCTCGCCGAGGCCGACAAGCCGCTGATCGGCACGGCCGAGGAGGGCGGCGTCATCGACCCGGACGTGCTCTGGTCCTGCACCACCTGCGGCGCCTGCGTCGAGCAGTGCCCGGTGGACATCGAGCACGTCGACCACATCGTCGACATGCGTCGCTACCAGGTGCTCATCGAGTCGAGCTTCCCGTCCGAGGCCGGCGTGATGCTGCGCAACCTGGAGAACAAGGGCAACCCGTGGGGCGCCCCGCAGAACACCCGCGAGGACTGGACCAAGGGCCTGGACTTCGAGGTGCCGCGGGTCGGCGAGGTCGAGGACTTCGAGTACCTCTTCTGGGTCGGCTGCGCCGGCGCGTTCGAGGACCGGGCCAAGAAGACCACCCGGGCGGTCGCCACGCTGCTCAACGAGGCGGGCGTGAAGTTCGCGATCCTCGGCGAGGGCGAGACCTGCTCGGGCGACCCGGCCCGCCGGATCGGCAACGAGTTCGTCTTCCAGATGCTCGCCCAGCAGAACGTCGAGACGCTCAACGAGGCGTTCGGCGACCGGGAGAAGAGCAAGCGGAAGATCGTCGCGACCTGCCCGCACTGCTTCAACACCCTGGGCAACGAGTACGGCCAGCTCGGCGGCGAGTTCGAGGTGGTGCACCACACCCAGCTGCTGGCCCACCTGGTCGCCACCGGCAAGCTCACCCCGGTGCAGCCGGTCGACGGCGGCGTCACCTACCACGACCCCTGCTACCTGGGCCGGCACAACCGGGTCTTCGCCCCGCCGCGTGAGGTGCTCGGCACCGCGATCTCCGGCGAGCTCACCGAGATGCCGCGGAACAGCGAGCGCTCCTTCTGCTGCGGTGCCGGCGGCGCCCGGATGTGGATGGAGGAGAAGATCGGCAAGCGGATCAACGTGGAGCGGGTCGAGGAGGCCATGTCCACCGGGGCGAAGACGGTCGCCGTCGGCTGCCCGTTCTGCTCGACGATGCTCAACGACGGTGTGAACGGCAAGGGCGCCAGCGAGCAGGTCGAGGTGGTCGACGTGGCCAGCGTGCTGCTCCGTTCGGTCAAGCCGGAGCAGGCGCAGGGCGACAAGGAGACCGAGCCGGTCGCCGGCTGAGGCGTACCGCCGCGGGCGCGGTGCCACCGGGAGGTGGTGCCGCGTCCGCGGCGGTTCAGGAGGTGGCGGCGGTCATCGTCGCGGCGGTCGCGGCCGAGGTGATCACCATCAGCACGGCGGCCTCGGTCTCCTGGAGGGCCTTGCGGGTCGCGGCGGACGCCCAGTCACCGGCGGCGATCTCGGCCAGCCGGTGCTTCACCCGGTCGCTGGGCAAATCCTGGAAGAGGTGCCGATCCAGCCGGACCGCCCGGGCCAGGCCGATCAGCGCGGCGGTCCGCGGCTCCACCGGGCCGTCGGCAGCCACCGCGGCGGTCATCCGCTGCCGGGCCCGGGTCTCCGCCGCCGGCTCCGCGCCGGTCTCGGACGGATAGCGGGTACGCGGGAAGACCCACAGCACCCGGTCCGACTCCCGGCGCAGCACGCCGGCGGTGACCAGCCCGTCCAGCACCTGCTCGGGCAGGTCCCGGGCGAGCCGGCCGACCCAGTCCTTGGGCCGGCGACGCTTGTCGTCGGCGCCGATCCGGGCCAGTGCGTCGTCGAGTTGCCGCTGACCGAGCGGGGTCGGGTCGGCCACCACCAGGCGGTCGTCGACCACTTCGACCCGGCCGGCGAGCGCCAGTTCCAGCAGTAGCGCCCCGGCCAACCCGTGGTCGAGGGCGGGCCGGTTGAGCTGGAGCGTCCCCTTGTCGTCGTAGGCCAGCAGGGCCAGTTCGTGCGCGAGGGTGAGTTCGGCCATGGCCTCGACGGTAACCCGGTCGGGCCCACTCCACCCGCGACGCGCGGGTCGTGCCACCACGACCTGCCCGTGCGAGAATCGCGCCGAGGTGAGGCGACCATCGACGGCCTGCTCCTGACCACGCTGCTTCCCCTGGTCGGCTTCCTGCTGCTGACCGGCGGCAACGCGTTCTTCGTCGCGGCCGAGTTCGCCCTGGTCACCGTGGACCGCGCCGAGATCGACCGGCGGGCCGCCGGCGGTGACGGCCCGGCCGCGACCGTACGGCGGGCGCTGCGCGAGCTCTCCTTCCAGCTCTCCGGCGCGCAGCTCGGCATCACCATCACCGCCCTGCTCACCGGCTACCTCGCCGAACCCGCGCTGGCCCGGCTCTTCGCGCCGCTGCTGGACCCGATCGCCGGGCCGGCCACCGACCGGCTCACCCCGTTCCTGGCGCTCGCCCTGGCCACCCTGATCTCCATGCTCTTCGGGGAGCTGGTGCCGAAGAACCTCGCGCTGGCCCGGCCGATGCCCGCGGCGCTGGCCACCGCGGCGCCGATGCGGGCCTTCTCGCGCACCTTCGGCTGGCTGATCCGGGGCCTGAACGGCTCGGCGAACCGCCTGGTCCGCGCGTTCGGCATCGAGCCGCAGGAGGAGCTGGCCAGCGCTCGCTCACCGGAGGAGCTGGGCCTGCTGGCGGCCATCTCGGCCCGGGCCGGTGCGCTGCCGCCGGACACCGCGATGCTGCTGCGCCGCACCATCCGCTTCGGTGAGAAGCGGGCGGCCGAGGCGATGACGCCCCGGGTGGACGTGATCGCGCTGCGCGCCACGGCCACGGTGGCCGAGCTGCTCGATCTCGCCCGGCACACCGGCCGGACCCGGTTCCCGGTCTACGAGGAGACGCTCGACCTGGTCACCGGCGTCGCCGGGGTGTCCGACGCGCTCGGCGTGCCGCCGGACCGGCGCGCCTCGACCGCCGTCGGTTCGGTGGCCCGCGAGCCGGTGTACGTGCCGGAGAGCCTCGACCTCGACGGGGTGCTCGCCGCGCTCCGGGCCGCCGACGCCGACCTCGCCATCGTGGTCGACGAGTACGGCGGCACGGACGGCGTGGTGACCGTCGAGGACCTGGTGGAGGAGCTGGTCGGCGAGATCGCCGACGAGTTCGACCCGGCCGCGGTGCCCGACGTCGGGCCGGTCGAGCTGACGGTGCCCGGCGGGGAACGCACGGTGCTGGTCGACGGCGTGCTGCGCTCGGACGAGCTGGTCGAGCAGACCGGGTTCCGGCTGCCCGAGGGTCCGTACGAGACGCTCGCCGGGTTCCTGATGGCCCGGCTGGGGCACATTCCGGTCGCCGGCGAGACGGTCGAGGATTCCGGGTACGAGTTCACCGTCGTGGAGGTGGAGCGGCACCGGATCGAGCAGGTCCGGGTGCTCCGCCCCGAGGATCCGGACGACGATGGCTGAGCTGCTGGTCACGGTGCTGCTGCTGCTCGGCAACGCGTTTTTCGTGGGCAGCGAGTTCGCCCTGATCGCGTCCCGGCGCACGGTGGTGGAACCGCTCGCGGCGACCTCCCAGCGGGCCCGGTGGGCGCTCTCCGCGATGAACCAGATCCCGCTGATGATCGCCGGCGCCCAGTTGGGCATCACCATCTGCTCGCTGGGGCTCGGCGCGATCGCCGAGCCGGCCCTGGCCCACCTGCTGGAGCCGGCGTTCCACGCGCTCGGCCTGCCGGCGCCGGCGGTGCACCCGGTCGCCTTCGTGCTCGCCCTCGGGATCGTGGTCTTCCTGCACACCGTGGTCGGCGAGATGGTGCCGAAGAACATCACGCTGGCCGGGCCGGAGCCGTCCGCGCTCTGGCTGGGCCCGGCCATGCTGGCGTTCTGCCTGGCCACCAAGCCGCTGCTGCTGGCCATGAAGTGGGCGTCCCGGCGGGTGCTGCGGCTGTGGCGGATCGAGGCCACCGAGGCGGTCAAGACGGTGTTCACCGCCGCGGAACTGGCCGCGCTGGTGTCGCAGGCGCGTACCGAGGGGCTGCTCGACGCCGAGGAGCACGCGCGGATCACCGGCGCACTCGCCCTGCACGCCCGGACCGCGGCCGACGCGCTGCGGCCCTGGTCGGCGGTGACCACCGTCGCCGAGGACGTCTCGCCTGCCTCGCTGGAGGTGCTGGCCACCCGGACCGGCCGGTCCCGGTTCCCGGTGGTGCAGCGCTCCACCCGACGGGTGCTCGGCTTCGTGCACGTCAAGGACGTGCTCGGGTACGCCGGGGTGAGCCGGCGGGCGCCGGTGCCGGCGGAGGTGTACCGGCCGCTGGCAGTGGTGCCGCCGGAGCGTACGCTCGCCGACCTGCTGCTGGCGATGCGACGCGAGCGGCGGCACATGGTGCTGGTGAGCGACGGCCGCCGGCCGCTCGGTGTGGTGACGCTCGACGATGTATTGATGGCAATCGTTGGCTGACGTGCGCACACCCTTGGTACACAAGCGGTTGCGCAGGCGTGATGTGGACGTTGGTCGCCTTGATTCCGCTGCGGCCCTTCCCTAATGTGGGGCACCGGCCGCTGTGGGTCGTCTGCCTCGCCCCTTCCCCTCGGCGAGGCGCCCGGCGGTCGGACGCTAAGGAGTCGGTGCCGGTGGCAATCCTGCCCCCCCATCGTCACGCACCGGGACGGTCTGCTCGTCCGGGTGGCCTGCGCCGGGCCGCCCACCGTCTGCTCACCCTGGTCGCCGCCGCGGCCGTCGGTGCCGGCCTGCTCGCCGCGCCGGCGTACGCCGCGCCCTCGGTCGAGGAGATCGAGGCGCAGATCGACAAGCAGTGGGAGCAGTTGGAGCCCACCATCGAGCAGTACAACAAGGTGCGGGCGCAGCTGAAGAAGAACCGCAGCAAGGCAGCGGACCTGGAGAAGAAGATTCAGCCGTTGGCGCTGGAGAGCGAGCTGGCGATGGACCGGGTGGGCGATCTCGCCTCCCGCTACTACATCACCGGCCCGTCCCAGGACGTCGCGGCCCTGCTGGTCAGCGCCAAGCCGAGCACGCTCACCGAGCAGCTCACCCTCCTCGACCGGCTGGCCGCGCAGGAGCGCAAGCAGATCGAGGGTGTGCTCGCGGTCCGCAAGAAGTACGACGACCAGAAGCAGCAGCTCGAGGCGCTGATCGCGGACCAGGTCAAGCAGCAGGACGAGCTGGCGACGAAGAAGAAGCACATCGAGGGCGAGGTCAAGCGGCTGGAGAAGATGCTGCCGGTGACCACGGTCAAGACGGACCAGTGCCCGACCATCAACGGGGTGGTCAGCGAGAAGGCCCGGATCGCGATCCGGACCGCCTGCGCCCAGGTCGGCAAGCCGTACGTGTGGGGCGCCGACGGGCCGAACTCGTTCGACTGCTCCGGCCTGACCCAGTACGCGTACAAGGCGGCCGGGGTCTACCTGACCCACCACACCGGCGCGCAGTGGAACGAGGGCAAGGCCATCTCGCGCTCCGACGCGCGCCCGGGTGACCTGGTCTTCTTCTTCAGCGACCTGCATCATGTCGGGCTATATCTCGGCAACGACAAGATGGTGCACGCGCCACGCGCCGGCAAACCGGTCAACGTCTCCAGCATCAACACCATGCCGGTCGCCGGGTTCCGCCGACCCTGATCCGGCACCGAGAACGAAACGCGGGCCCCCGGTCTACCCGGGGGCCCGCGTTCGTGTCGGGCGGCTCGGCGACGAGCCCCGACTCAGGCCGGGCGGCTCACCGCGGAGCGCCCACCGGGGACGGCAGGATCAGCACGTCGTCCAGGTTCACGTAGCCGATCCGGTGACCGAACTGGACCTGCACGTAGCGCAGGTCGCCGCGGATAACCGTCCAGTCGCCCGGGGACGACCCGTCGAAGGTGACGGCCCGGTAGTACTCGCTCGGCAGGACACCGCCCACCGCGTACCGCTGGCCTGCGGCGAGCGTGTACTGCAACGGGGTGATCGCCTGGTACGGCACCCCGGTCGGGTAGGCGTCCCGCTCCGGGTAGCCCCGCCCGTAGACCGGGATGGTGGCCTTGCCGGGCTTCGGCGTCACTACGAAGCCGGTTGCCCACTTCGCGGTACGCGCCGACGCCGGGTTGTGGAACCAGGCCTTCTGGCCGAGGTACCAGATCGCCGTCCAGTCACCGCGTACCTCGGCCACCGCGTACGTCTGGCCGGCCGACGCCCGGGCGCTGTGGTCCGGGACGTACATGGTGCCCGGCGATCCGTCCGGGTGCTCGCCGAGGTCGACGGCGAGCGGCGCGTCGTGGCTCGGCGCGGTGCGCAGCAGCACCGCCGACGAGCCGCGTAGCGGGCAGGGGTCGGTGACCGGCGGCGGCGGGTTCGGCACCCCCGGGGGCTGCCGCGAGCAGCCGGTGAACGCCGGCTGGTTGTCGGCGAACTCGGGGTCGATGGTCACCAGCCCGGTGTGCGCCGTGCCGGTGGTCCGGAACGGCGCCTTGAGCAGGTCGAAGTAGTGCGACCAGTCCCAGTACGGCCCCGGGTCCCAGTGCATCCCGGCGACGGTCGACGGCACGGTGCCCGGGACGTTGTCGTGCCCGATGATGTGGTGCCGGTCGAGCGGGATGTTGAACCGCAGCGCCAGGTGCCGGACCAGCTTGGCCGAGGTGCGGTACATCGCCTCGGTGTACCAGGTGCCGTGCCCGGCGAAGCCCTCGTGCTCCAGGCCGATGGACTTGGCGTTGACGTACCAGTTGCCGGCGTGCCAGCCGACGTCCTTGGCCTTGATGTGCTGGGCGATGTGGCCGTCCACCGAGCGCAGCGTGTAGTGCCAGCCGACGTAGTCGGCCCGTTTCACCAGGCCGACGCTCGGCCAGAAGTAGCCCTCGGTGTCGTGGATGACGATGTACTCGATCTTCTGCTGGGCTGGCCGGTTGCCCAGGTCGTGGTTGCCGTAGTCGCCGGCGCCCGGGCCGTACTTCTCGTACGGGGCCGGGATCCACTCGCAGCCGAGGCCGACCGGGCACTCCAGCCCGTCGGGCCGCTCGCCGCGCCGCAGCCCGAGCTGGTGCAGCGTCGAGGTGTCCGGGTTGACCTCCCGCGCGGCGAGGGTCACCCGGTACCCGTCGTCGGTGGTCCGGCTCGCGCCCTCGCGGAGCTGCCCGTACACCTCGTCGGCGAAGGCGGCTGCGGTGTCCTCGGCGCCGGCGCCGGAGTAGCGGGCCACCGCGGCGTACCAGGCCGCCGGGTCGCTGGCCGCGTCGACCGGGCCACCCAGTTCCCGCTGGTACGCGGCGAGCAGCGCCGCTCCGCCACGGATGTTCGCGGTCGGGTCGGAGCGCAGCGCCTCCTCGCTGGCGCCGGTGAGCGCGGCGGCGGCCTGGAGGGTCTGCAGCGCGGCGTCGCCGAGAGCGGCCGGTGCCAACTCGCTGACGGCGGGCGCGGCGACGGTCAGCGGCCGTGCCTCGTCACCGCGCGGGTCCTCGCCCTCGTCGATGTGGCCACCGGCGGGCTGGGCGGTGACGTGGGCGGCGTCGGTGAGGTGCATCGGACCGTAGCCGCCACTGGTGCTCGGGTTGCCGGGATGGGTGTCCCAGCGCGACTCGAGGTACGACACGGCGAGCAGGACGCTCTCCGGCACGCCGAACTCGGCGGCCGCGGCGGCGTACTGCTGCTGCCGGTCGAGGGGCTCGGCGGCGGCCGGAGCGGCGGTGAACGGGGTGACCGCCAGGGCGAGCGTCGCGGCGGCGGCGAGCAGGGTGCGCCTGCTCCTCGATCTCGTGGATCTCGTGGATCTCGTGGACCTTGTGGACCTTGTGGACAACTGCATCGGACCCCCTGGTCAGACGGGTGGACGATGCGGCCACCTTCACCCCGGGCCGGGCCTGTCGTCAATACCTTTCCATGTATCAACTCCTAAGGAAGAAAACCTTCGACGCGTCCCGGCGAGAACCGTCGATCGCCGGGGCGTACGGAGTGTCACGGCGACACGGGTTGCGGATTGATAACGACCGTCTCTACTCTGGTCATTCGTCGGCCCGGCAACAGGTCCGTCCAACCCGGGCGGTAACGGTCCGACACCGCCGAATCGCTCGCGAGCGAACCGGGGAACCAGGTAACCCGGGGTGAATCCGCAGCCACTGCGGTAGGGCGTCCCCTTCCCGCCCGAACCCGTCAGCTAACCCGGTAGGCGGTCTGGGAAGAAGGAGTACGGAGCCCGGTGGCACACCATGCCCCGCGGCCACCGTCGGCACGGTCGGCGTACGCCGGCCCGGCGACGGCTGCGCCGCGTTCACGCTGGTCCCGCTTCACCACCGCACTCGCCGCCCTGGTCGGCTTCGCCGCCGTCCTGACCGGCGGCGCCACGGCGGCCCACGCCGAACCCACCGTCGCCGAGATCGAGCGCCAGATCGACGAGGACTGGAACAAGCTCGAACCGATCATCGAACGGCACAACGCCACCCGCCAGGACCTGGCCGCCAAGCGGAAGCAGGCCGACGCCCTGGCCGCCCAGATCAAACCGCTCCAGGCCCAGGTCGACGAGGCGATGGAGAAGGTCAGCGCGCTGGCCGTCCGCGCCTACAAGGGCGAGAACGTGCTCACCATCAACGCCCTGCTGGGCAGTCGCTCGCCGGGCGAGGTGGTCGGGCAGCTCGAAATGCTCGACCGGTTCGCCGACCGCCAGCAGCAGGACGTGCGACAGGTCGCCGACCTGCGCGACCAACTGGCCGCCAAGAAGGCGCCGCTTGACGAGATGGTCGCCCAGCTCGCCCAGGTCGAGGCGCAGCTGGCGGCGAAGAAGAAGCAGATCAACGCCGAGATCGACCGGCTGCAGAAGCTGCGGATCAAGGTGTACGGCAACGGCGGCGGCGGGCCGCTGCGTCCCGCCCCCTGCCCGGCCAGCTATCCGGGCGGCGCGGCGGGGGTGGCGGTCAAGTTCGCCTGCGCCCAGATCGGCAAGCCGTACGTCTGGGGCGCCGAGGGCCCGAACTCGTACGACTGTTCCGGGCTGATGCTGGCCGCCTGGGCCAAGGCCGGGGTCTCGCTGCCGCACAACGCCGCGCAGCAGCGCGGAGTCACCAAGACGGTCAGCCGGGGCGAGCTGCGCCCGGGTGACCTGGTCTTCTACTACGCCGACCTGCACCACGTCGGCATGTACGTCGGCGGCGGCTGGGTGGTGCACGCCTCCCGGGCCGGGGTGCCGATCAAGATGAAGAAGGTCGACGACGGCCCGATCCACAGCTACGGCAGGCCGGGCTGACCGCGTACCACCGAAAAGGGCCCGCTCCGGCGTCGGAGCGGGCCCTTTCCTGCTGCGTCAGCGGGTCGGCCAGGTGCGCCACTGCTGCCAGGAGCGGCTCGGCGTCGGGCCGCGCTGCCCCTGGTAGCGGGAGCCGTAGACGGCCGAGCCGTACGGGTGCTCGGCCGGTGAGGAGAGCCGGAAGATGCAGAGCTGACCGATCTTCATGCCCGGCCAGAGGGTGATCGGCAGGTTCGCCACGTTGGAGAGCTCCAGCGTCACGTGGCCGGAGAAGCCCGGGTCGATGAAGCCGGCGGTGGAGTGGGTGAGCAGGCCCAGCCGGCCCAGGCTCGACTTGCCCTCCAGCCGGCCGGCGAGCTGGTCGCCGAGCGAGATCACCTCGAGCGTGGAGGCGAGCACGAACTCGCCCGGGTGCAGCACGAACGGCTCGCCGTCGGGCACCTCGACCACCGAGGTCAGCTCGTCCTGCTGCTGCGCCGGGTCGATGTGCGTGTAGAGGTGGTTGTTGAAGACCCGGAACAGCTTGTCCAGGCGTACGTCGATGCTGGACGGCTGCACCAGCGTGGGCTCGAACGGCTCCAGCGCCAGGGCGCCCGCCTTGATCTCGGAGACCAGGTCGCGGTCGGAGAGCAGCATCGGAACACCATAGCGAAGCCGCCCGGGTGACCTGCGTGTCGGACTAGGTGTTCGTACACCTGTTCGATAGACTGTCCACATGGCTTCCTGGTCCGAATTCGCCGCTGACGAGCCCCGACTCGCCGACGGGATCCGCGTTCTCATGCAGCAGTACGGGCCGGGCTTCGGCTACCTGGCCACGGTCCGCGCCGACGGCGGGCCCCGGGTGCACCCGGTCTCCCCGGTGATCACCGACGAGGGGCTGTTCTGCTTCGTGGTCGACTCGCCGAAACGGCGTGACCTGGAACGCGACGGGCGCTATGCGCTGCACTCCTTCCCGCCGGAGGAGAGCGACGACGAGGCCTACGTCGCCGGGCACGCCCGCCCGGTCACCGACCCGGCCCGGGTCGCCCGGCTGGCCCGCAGCCACCGGGCCGCTCCGCACGTCGACTGGCGGCTGTTCGAGTTCACCGTCGACGTGGCGATGCTGACCCGCCGTGACGCGGGTGCCGCGGGTGGCCCCGGCAACGGTCACGGCCGCCCCGCCGTCCAGGTCTGGCTCGACCCGGGTGCGCCCGCCGACGCCCCGGCCGCCGACCCCGCGTCGCGGCTGCGGCACCACGACGCCCGCCGCGAGGCCGCCTAGCCGCGAAGACAGCGGTGCCGGCTCCGTCGTGCGGAGCCGGCACCGATGGCCGTACGTCAGATCAGGCCGCGCGGTACGCGTTCCACGCGGTCAGCATCCGGCTCGCCTGGCCGGCGGTGAACTGGTACATGCACGAGTCGTAGGTGTAGTCCATGAAGTTGGTGATCGGGTCGGCGCCCGGGGCGGTGCAGGTGTCCCGCCCGGTCGGGCACTGGAAGGCCGGCGAGGCCTCGGCCGGAGTGTCGCTGACGCCGTCGCCCTGGCCCGAGCAGCCGCCCTGGAAGGTGTGGTAGAGGTTCAGCCAGTGGCCGACCTCGTGGGTGCCGGTGTCGCCCTGGTTGTAGTTGGCGGCGGTGCCGCCCGGCAGCGACTCGCTCAGCACGACCACGCCGTCCATGCTGCTCAGCTTGCGCTGCGGGAAGGTCGCCCAACCGAGCAGGTCGTTGCTCAGCTCGCCCAGGTACACGTTGAGGGTGTTCTTGCCGCCCTCCCGCAGCGAGGACTTCATCGACCGCTCCGCCGACGAGCCCTGCACGATCGGGTACCACGCCGGGTTGGTCACCCGGTTAATCTTCTGCAGCTGGAAGCTGAACGCGGTGGCCGCGCCGCCGGTCGCGCCGCTGTAAGACTGGTTCAGCACGTTGATCTGCGAGGTGATCATCGAGTCCGGGATGTTGCCGCCGGCCCGGGTGCTGTTCTCCTGGATCACGTGCACCACGACCGGGATCGTCACGGTCGCGGCGAGGGTGGTCGCCCCGGCGCCAGCGCGGAAGCGCGCCCGCTCGCGCAGCGCGGCGGCCAGGTCGGCCTCCCGCTCGCGGGTCTCCGCGAGGGTCAGCTCGTTCGGTTCGTGCCTGGCCGCGCCGCCCGCCTTGATCCGGGCATCGGCGTGGACGTCGGCCGGCTCGACGCATGCCTCACCGGGTGCGGCGGAGAAGGCCGAAGCGGCCGGTACGACGCCCACCGCGGCGGTGCTGAGCAGCAGCGCGAGGGTCGTCGACGCGACACCGGCGGCACGCCGGGTCAGCAGGTCGGGACGAAGTCCCATGGGCCCACCTCTTTCTGGCGGCGCGACAGGGGGTATGTCACGCCGTGGCTGAGAACGTGGGCCAGACGTTACAACCGATCGACAGATTTGAGAACGCCCATATGTTGCCGGACTGAAACTTTTTCGTGGCAGCGGCTGGTCCCTCGGCCGGGCGGCCCGGCTGGGTCGGCGCGACATCCCGCAAGTTGTTGCCTCGCGGGGTCTGTGAGGCCGCTACTTCCCGAAAGTTGTGTGTGGATCTTGCGGCGCGCCGCCCGCGGGGCTGACGGCGCGGTCCGGCGGAGGGGGTACCTGGATGCACCGGCGTGGTGACTCAGGTACAGTGGTGCCGCTTGCGGGTGTAGTTCAATGGCAGAACATCAGCTTCCCAAGCTGACAGTGCGGGTTCGATTCCCGTCACCCGCTCCACCGCAAGGCCCCGGCTCAGGGCAGGTTTCCTGGCTGGGGCCTTCATCGTTGCCACCGCTTCTTGCGCCGGCCGTGCCCGCTGCGTGCCCGATCCCTGCTCTCCTTGATCTGCGAGCTGAGGCCGTCAGCGATGTGCTCGTCACGCTCCCGGGCCGTGTGCTGATGGATCACCACGGCCCGGGCGGAGGGGCCGCGCTAGCTTGCCTCACCCTGAACGGCACGGCGCTGTGAGGTCCAGGGCTGCTCCGCTCGCCGCCGGATGGCAAGCTCGTGCCTCGTGATCGATGACTTCGCCAAGGACCATCTGCACGGCCAGCTCAGGTCGATACGTCCGGCGCTGATGTGGAAGCTCGGTGGGGACGCCGTGAGAAATCCGGATCTCGTGGAGGTTCGCCCGTGAGGGCGGTCATCGTCGCGGCCGCGGTCGCGTTCATCATCTCCCTGTTCGGCACGCCGGTGGCGATTCGCGTCTTCACCGCGCTCAAGGCCGGCCAGCCGATCCGATCCATCGGGCTCGCCAGCAACCAGGGCAAGAAGGGCACGCCCACGATGGGCGGCGTCGTCTTCATCGTGGCGACCGTCCTCGCCTACGTCGCCGGGCACATCGCCCTGACCACCCTGCCCGAGCGGCAGATCGCGCAGGAGGGGCCGACCATGACGGCCCTGGTGCTGCTCGGGCTGTTCGTCTTCTGCGGCGCGGTCGGCTTCTTCGACGACTTCCTCAAGGTGCGCTGGCGCAACTCCGATGGCCTGTCCGCCAGAGGCAAGCTCCTCGGCCAGGCGCTCGTCGGCGGCGGGTTCGGCATCGCCGCGCTCTACGTGCCGAGCACCGACGGCCAGACCGTGGCCAGCGAGCACATCTCGCTCATCCGCGACATCAGCTGGCTGGACGTCGGCAAGGTCGGCGCGGTCATGGTCATCGTCTTCGTGATCATGGCGATGTCGAACGGCGTGAACCTCACCGACGGCCTCGACGGCCTGGCCACCGGCGCGTCGATCCTGGTGCTCGGCGCGTACGCGCTGATCGGGTTCTGGCAGTACCGGCACTGGTGCGCCGACGACGCGTACGCCCGCGTGAACGACTATTGCTACCAGGTCCGGGATCCCCTGGAGATCGCCATGATCGCCGCGGCGGCGGCCGGCGCCTGCGTGGGCTTCCTGTGGTGGAACACGTCCCCGGCGCGGATCTTCATGGGTGACGTGGGCTCGCTCGGGCTCGGCGCCCTGATCGGCGGGCTCGCGGTGGCAACCCGCACGACGCTGCTTTCGATCATGATCGGCGGGCTCTTCGTCATCATCACGACGACCTGGGTGATCCAGATCGTCTCGTTCCGGACCACCGGTAGACGCGTCTTCCGGATGGTGCCGTTGCACCACCACTTCGAGTTGGCCGGATGGAGCGAGGTCAACATTGTGGTCCGGTTCTGGATCGTGGCCGGCGTCTGCGTGGCGGTCGGCCTGGGCCTGTTCTACTCGGATTACTTGGCGGTCGTTGGATAAGAGCCACGCGACAAGCCTGTTGTACCCGGAGGCAGCGTGCCGCGGCGTGCGGCTCTGATAGGTGGTTGCCGGTAATCATCGGGCCGGAGAGGACACAAGCCACGGTGAGAGTTCGTCAACGAGGCGGGAGTCTTGGATGGGTCCACCGGGGAAACGCGATGAGGACTGGTTCACCAGGGTCTACGCGGCCGATTACGGGCAGGTGGTGAAGTACGGCCAGCGCCGGCTCGCCGACATGGAAGCGGCGGCTGAACTTGCTCAGGAGGTGTTCGTCATCGCCTGGCGGCGTCGCCGCGAGGTCCCGGACCGCAGCCTGCCCTGGCTGTACGGGGTGGCTCGGCGCCTGCTCGCGAACGAATGGCGAGCGCGGAGAGCTGCGCCGAATGTACTACCGATCACCGACGCTGGCCTACTGCAGAAACCGGGCTCGCCCGGCGCCGACGCGACCGTGGGCGTGGCCGATCTTCGGGCCGCCCTGGCGACCCTCACCGACCTTGATCAGGAAATCCTCCGGTTGGTCGGTTGGGAGGAGCTGACGGTTGCCGAGGCCGCCCAGGTCCTTGGCTGTACCCGCACCACCGCCGCGGTGCGCCTGCACCGCGCCCGTAGACGCCTCAACGACGCGATGTCGTACCGACCTGGATCGCCGGCACAGCAGCCGGTGCTGGCTAGTCCTCGAAAGGCCGTGTGATGTTCGGAGAAGAGCGAACCCGTACCCTCCTCAAGCCGATCGACCCGGCTCGGCACACCACCATCGCACCGCCCAGGCTGTCGGCACACGACTTGATCAACCGGGCTGAAGTTGTCGCGGAGCCCGTCGCCCATCGCCGTCAGGCACGCCCGACCCGCAGGCTGGTTCTGACGGCCGGGTCGCTGGCCGTAGCGGTCGGCGCCGCAGCGATCGCGCAAACCTTCGGCCCGTCCAACCCGGACACCTCGGAGAACGTCAGTCCACCCGGAGCGGATCCGGGGGTGGTGCTCGTGCCGGTGGCGTACGGCGCTGGCGCCCGTGACGCGGGGAGCGAGCTGCGCGCGTTGGCGAGCAGGCTCATCGACTCGGAGTACGACAACCGCACCGGCCGGTACATGTACCACCACACGAAGACGTGGGGCGACCCGGTGATGACGTCCGCCGACGGTCGCCACCACGTCGCTTTCGCGGACGAGACCAAGGTCTGGCAGGCGGCCGACGGGACCGGTAAGCAGGTCACGACTCAACTTGAGCCGCAGTATCCAGACCAGGAGTCCCGGGACTACTGGCAGCGCAACCTCAAGCCCAAGGCTGCCGCCTCCGCCACCCCCGCTCCCGACGACATGCCCCTGCCGCCGACGGACCTCGCGCCGCTGCCGTCGGGTCGGGCACAGCTGAACGAAATGCTCAAGGTCAGGTTCGGCGCAGGCGCCGTCAGCAAGGAAGTCAGCACGGTGTACGGGCGGTATGTCGTTCCGCGCCAGACGCGCGCTGAGATCCTGCGGGTCCTTGCCGATGTGCCCGGTTTCCTGTGGCGGGGCCAGGTGACCGATCGGGCCGGTCGCAAGGGTGTGGCCGTCACCTTCGACGACCGCGAGCACAACCAGCAGTCCCTTCTGATCTTCCACCCGAACACCGGGGAACTGCTCGCCCACGAGCTGCTGACCCTCTCGCCCGTACAGATCAGCTCGTACCAGGTGATCCTCGACACCGCCTGGGCCGATCAACCCAACTGAATCGCCGGTGCCGGGAGCCACTCCTACGGGGTGGCCTCCGGCCACCTCCGCGGTCGGGGCTGGGCCATTCACGGGCCACAAGCCGGTGTCAGGGGCCTCGATCGTTGCTACCGCTTCTTGCGCTGGCCGTGCCCTGAGGTACCGGCCGCGGTGGGCCGCAGCCAGTCGGCGGTGGACTCGATCACCGGCCGGTCACCGCCCGGCCGAGTCGTTCGGGGACGTCCTGAATCAGCAGGTTCGATGGGGTGACGAAGGCGTCGAAGCGACCGTCGATCGACCGGTCGAGCAGCGGCTTGTGCCGCTCGGACGGTAGGCCCGCCAGCCCGAGAAACCAGCCGAGCACCTGCCGGCAGTGCCACTCCCAACCGCCGTCGGCGCAGGTGCGGTCGACCACCACGGTGACCAGGTGCAGCGCTGCCCGTTCCCAGTCGGCCGGGTCGGCGGGGCCGGCGACGAGTAGCGGCAGGAACCGGTCGAAGCGTTCGGCCAATTCCTCCAGCCACCCCCGCCACTCGATCAGCGCCTCGGCCACCACGCCGAGCGTCTGCTCCGGGTCACCCATGCTGTCGGCGGGGCAGCACCAGGCATGGACCGGGCCGCCGCCAAAGTCGGCCTCGCCGACACCCCACCGCCAGCCCGACGCCCAGTGCCCGTAGTGATCGACGATCGCAAAGCTCATCTCGTCCGCCCACCGGGTGCCCTGCTGCTGCCCCCATCTGTACACCTCCGGTCTGCCCGACCGGCCGGATGGCCGGGTGGGGACGGCGGCGGAGGGCGGCAGCGATTGGATGACGGCCGGGGCGGTGTCCGGATCGAACGGCTGTCGGGCCGGGTTCACCTCCGCCCACGTCAGGTACCAGGGCACGATCATCGGGTCCCGGCTGGGGAGGTACGGCTCGGTGTATGGCACGTCGGACAAACAACCGCTCCAGTGGGGCCGGCCTCTGACTCGCCCACCGTATTAGACCGGCTGCCTCGACTCGACCCCATTGATCACGGCCGGCCTGGTGGCGGAACAGGCCGCTTGGCTGTCGGCGTGTCCGATGCCTGCCCGATTCCCTTGGCCCTCTTCTGGTCGGCGCGCACCGCATCGTGCAGCGCCTGGGGCGATGACCCGATCAGCCTCCGCCGTGGCGTGCCGCGTTCGGCCATACTGGTCCGCCATGGACCTGGACGAGTATCAGCGCGGCGCCCTCCGTACCGCCGCTCCACGTGACAAGCGGAACGAGCTGCTTCACCTGGTGCTCGGGCTGGTCGGCGAATCGGGTGAGATCGCCGAGAAGTTCAAGAAGTGGGTCCGCGACCTGGACAGCGACGAGTCGCGGATCGACCGGGCCGACATCGCCAAGGAACTCGGTGACGTGCTCTGGTACGTGGCCGTGCTCGCCGACTACCTCGACCTGTCGCTGGACGACATCGCGACGGCCAACCTGGCCAAGCTGGCCAGCCGCCAGGGCCGTGGCGTGCTGAGTGGCAGCGGCGACAACCGCTGAGCCAGGGGTTGGGCGTACCCACAACCATCGACCGTGCGGATGCTTCGTCCGGGAAGTCGTACAGGACCTGGCCTGGGGTTTCCTCCTCCAAGGAGCGGGGAGATCGGACGCGTGGAGCATCTGGAGGAGTCCCCCGAGGGTCGGCTGGTTCGGGAGCTGAGAGGGCTGAGCAGGGAGGAGGCCGGGCTGTCGTTCTGGTCCGCTCTGCAATACATCACGGACGCCGCCGCCGTCCATCGCGACGAGGAGCTGTACCGCGCCGCCCGCAAGATCGGCATGGCCGCGTTGTCCCAGGGCATCCCGTTGCCGTTCAACGCGAAGTACGTACTTTGCCCCGTCTGCCATGCCTATCCCGGTCAGAGCTGCAGCAACCTGCCGGGCCACGTCTTGGAGGACGAGTTGCACTCGGAGCGGGTCGAGCGGGGTCGGAAGCTGCGCGAGTTGATCAAAGAATGAAGCTGCCCCCGCGCGAACCACGACGCGACGCAAGGGTGACCCGGGTCTGGTGGGTTCGGCCCGATAGCGTGTCGGCATGAACGAATCGCCGGAGGGCGACGAGTACGAGGCCGAGTCCAGGCCGGTGCGGGCCTTGCCGGAGGCGACCGTCGCGGGAGACTGGCCTATCCTCGCCGCCATCGCGGTCGCAGTCGCAGGTCTGCTCATTTGGCGTCGACGGAGCCGACGCGGCTAGCAGCGACACGTCGTGGCGGGTTCGGGCTTGCGGCCACGAGCAGGCACGAGACGCATCTCCGCCGACCTCCGGCCGCAAGCGCTTCGGGCAGCACGACCCCTTGAGCACGCTTGTCCGAACTGAGGCGCGCCGGACAGCGGTGCCCGGGAGCGGTGCATATTCTCCCGGCCATGGGAGCAATCAAGCCGTGGCACCTGTTCGTCCTGACACTCTGCTGCCTTGTGCCGACTGCCGCCGCGATCGTTGGCGGGGTCTGGGCGGTCCGCCGATCCCGTAACCGTCGCTGACCGGAGTCGCCGGGCGCTTCCGGCCAGCGGCCGCTCGTCACGTGGGACGTGGTTCGTAGAACGGGCGGAGCTTCACAGCGCGGACGTCTTCGAACAGGACGTTGAGGTGCTCGTCGTACCCACTGTCGGCGTGGGCGTGCAGCAGCAGGGTTGAATGGCTAATGCTGTAGCGCCAAGGGCGAAACCGGCGGCGCAGCGTGAGGGGTCCCATCGCCCGATCATGACCCCGACGGCCCGCGTCGACCACGCGGCTCAGCGGACCCGACAGGCCAGCCGATCTTGTCCGATCCCGAGCTGACAGTGGCCGTCCGCGACCCGCAAGCTCGGAACTGCCGGCGATGATCTCAGTAGTATTTTCCCGTGTCCCGGCCCGTGATCTTCGACCTCTTCCACACCCTGGTCCACGGTGCCGACGACGAACGCGACCGGGTGGTCGGCGAGATGGCGCTCATGGTCGGGGTGGATCCGGCCGCGCTGGTCGCCGCGTACCACGCCACCTGGCGTGAGCGGCTTGTCCGGTGGGACGTGGAGGAGACGATCCGCGTCCTCGCCGGACGGCTCGGCGGCGCCCCGACCGACGAGCAGGTGACCCGTGCGGCTGCCCACCGACGATCCCTCGCGCGCCGGGTGCTGGGCTCGGTCTCGACCGCGACCCTGGACATGCTCGACGCGCTGCGCGACGCCGGGCATCCGCTGGCGCTCATCAGCAATGCGACGTCGGAGACCGCCGAGGCATGGCCGCGGAGTCCACTCGCCCGCCGCTTCGACGTCGCGGTCTTCTCCTGCGACGTCGGGGTGGCCAAGCCGGACCCGGCGATCTACCGGACGACCGCTGAGCTGCTGGGCGTCGCGCCGGCGGAGTGCGTCTTCGTCGGGGACGGCGCGGACGGCGAGCTGGCCGGCGCGGCAGGGGTCGGGATGACCGTGCTCCGGACCACGGAGCACAACGACACCGACCCGAGCTGGGACGGGCCGGCGTTCGCCACCCTTCGCGACCTGCCCACCCTGCTGCACCAGCCGCCCGGGGCTTCAGGAAGTACCGGCCGCGCGTCTCGCACAACGCCAACCGATGACCTGAGGTAAGGCGGGATGTGATTAGCCCGCCGGGCAGATTAGGTGCTGTGGGTAGGGTGCTCGCCATGGTCGGGGACGCCGTATGCCGTTGACGAATCCGTGGCTGTCCGGGCCCACGCCGAACAAGCGGCTCGACCGCGAACGGCTGGAAGAACGCATCCTCAACCTGCTGTCGTCGCAGAACATGTGTGTGCTCGCGACCACGGGTCCGGACGGCCCCCTGGCCACCCCGGTGCGCTACTACCCGCTCGGCTTCGCGGTGCTCTTCACCGCGGCGCCGCGTTCGCCCAAGATGCGCAACATCGCCGCCGACCCGCGCGTCTCTGTCGGCATCTTCGCGCCACTGGTGGGGCTGGCCAGCAGCCGCGGCGCCCAACTGTTCGGGACCGCCAGGGTGCTGGATCCGCAGCATCCGGACCGTGCGCACTACTGGACGGCGTTCCGCTGGGAGAACGAGCACGCGGAGCGCGGGCGACCGCTGTCCGAGCCGCCCGAGGACACACTCGTGGTCATCGAAGCGGAGCGGATCGTCTACACCGAGCACTGGCTGCGGCGGGAAGGGTTCGCACCACGCCAGTTCTGGCGTCGCTGACGACGCCTCCCGCGGCGTGGCGGGCGGCTGGAACCGCACCACTACATCGCCCGCCACGTCGCCTCAGGGGAGGTGGGCCGTGGCCGAATTGGCGGACCCCGCCGCTGGCACGACGTACGCACCGGCCCGTGCCGCGGCTGCGGCGGCCTCGGCGGCGCGGTCCGCGGCGGCCTCGTCCAGTGGGTCACCGCTGAGCAGCAGGCGATGGTAGAGCGGAGCGGAAACGGCGCGGATCACCTCGCGGGCGTCGGTGCCGGTGGGCACCTCGCCGCGATCGACGGCTTGCCGCACGCAGGGCGCCCACTCCTGCAGGCGCGTGTCGTAGAACCGGTGCAGGGCCTCCGCGGTCCGCTCGTCCCAGCTGGCGGCTGCGATCACCGCCTTGAAGAGCGGTCCCTGTCGCGGGTCGGTCAGCGTGCGCTGCACGAGTCGGGCGTTCGCCCGCAGATCGCCGAGGAGCGACCCGGTGTCGGTTCGGGGTAGTGAGTCCTCGGCCATCTCCACCAGCAACTCGGCCACCAGTCCGGCGGCCGAGCCCCAGCGACGGTAGACGGTCGTCTTGCCGACGCCGGCACGTTCGGCGACCTCGGCCAGGTCCAGGTGACGGAAGCCTTTCTCGGCCAGTACGTCGCCGGTGGCCCGCAACACCGCTCGCCGCACCCGCGCGGTCCGTCCGCCGGGCCGCAGCGTCCCGGCCGGCGCCTCGTCAGCAACCATAACGGGCCTCCAGTTTCGTTAAGGGCGGGTCGATGTTATCGTAGCCAGGCACCTAACGGAACTACAGTTCCGTTAGGTGCTGCTGCTGCCGACCTAGGGAAGGACCGGTCATGGAATTTCGACGCCTGGGAGCGTCCGGCCTCACGGTGCCCGTGTTGAGCTTCGGCGCCGGCACCTTTGGCGGTCGGGGGCCGTTGTTCGGAGCCTGGGGCACCACAGACGTGCCGGAGGCCCGGCGGCTGGTGGACATCTGCCTGGACGCCGGCGTCACGATGTTCGACACCGCCGATGTCTACTCCGACGGAGCCTCCGAGGAGGTGCTGGGTGCGGCGATCAAGGGGCGCCGGGACGGCCTCATCCTCTCGACGAAGAGCGGCCTTCCGGTGGGCGACGGACCGAACGACGCCGGCTCCTCGCGGCTGCGGCTGATCCGAGCGTGTGAGGACGCGCTGCGTCGCCTCGGCACCGACTACATCGATCTCTTTCAGCTGCACGCCTTCGACGCCGGCACGCCGATCGAGGAGGTGCTCTCGACGCTCGACGACCTCGTACGGGCCGGGAAGATCCGCTATGTCGGCGTCTCCAACTTCGCCGGCTGGCAGTTGATGAAGTCCCTCGCCGTCGCCGAACGCTACGGCTACCCCCGCCACGTCGCCCACCAGGTCTACTACTCCCTCGTCGGGCGCGACTACGAATGGGAACTGCTACCCCTCGGGCGCGACCAGGGGGTCGGCGCCGTGGTCTGGAGCCCGCTCGGCTGGGGCCGGCTCACCGGCAAGGTACGCCGAGGCGCGCCGCTGCCGGCGCAGAGTCGCCTGCACCAGACCGCCGACTACGGCCCGCCGGTCCCCGACGAGCTGCTCTACCGGGTGGTCGATGTCCTCGACGAGATCGCGGCGGAGACCGGCAGGGCCGTACCGCAGATCGCCCTCAACTGGTTGCTGCGGCGCCCGACCGTGTCGTCCGTTGTCGTCGGCGCCCGGAACGAGGCCCAGCTGCGCCAGAATCTCGGCGCCGTTGGTTGGTCGCTCAGCGACGAGCAGGTGGCACGGCTCGACGCGGCGAGCGCCACGACGCCGCCCTACCCGTACTTCCCGTACCACCGACAGGAGGGGTTCGCTCGCGTCAACCCGCCGGCGGTCCCCGCCGCGGTCCACGCCGGTCGGGGTTGACCCGGGAACGACGACGGCCCCTCGGCTCCGCGGGCGTGCCGCGCCGGGTGCCGCCCCGGCGCTGGCCGCCCGACGGGCGCCAAACATGCAACCGAAGGTTGCACGTCGGGAGGTGGTTGGGTAGGTTAGACGCAACCAAAGGTTGCGAAAGGGTGGTACGCATGGAGTACGGATCGATCGAGCGCGACATCCAGGTCGACGCCTCGCCCGAGGTGGTCTTCGAGGTGATCAGTCGGCCCGAGCACATGCGGGAGTGGTGGCCCGACGACGCGCGGTTCGAGTCGGTCGCCGGCGCACCCGGCGAGCTCGTCTGGCGCGACGCGGAGACCGGCGAGACGACGACCATCGCCCTCGCCGTCGTCGAGGTCGATCCACCGAAGCGGTTCTCGTTCCGGTGGTGCTACTCAGCGCCGGACCGGGCCGGGAACTCGCTGTTCGTCACCTTCGACCTGGTCCCCACCGGCGGGGGCACCCGGGTCCGGATGACGGAGACCGGTTTCCGGGAGATGGGCTGGGAGATCGCCCAGCTCGAGGCGCAGTACCGCGACCACGAGAGCGGTTGGGACCACTACCTCCCCGCGCTCGGCGCGTACGTGGCGCGGCTGGTCGCCACCGCATGAGCACGGCGATCGACGACGAGCTGTGGTCGGCGGTCGGCGACCCCATCCGGCGTACGATGATCGATCTTCTGCTCGCCGGAGGGCCGGGAACGGCCACGTCACTGAGCGAGCGGCTGCCCGTCACCCGCCAGGCCGTCTCGAAGCACCTGGCCGTCCTGGACCGGGTCGGCCTGGTGCACGGCACGCCGGCCGGTCGGGAGCGCCGCTACCAGGTCGATGAGGCGCAGCTCGCCCGAGCTGTCGCCCAGTTGTCGGCGGTGGGCGCCACCTGGGACGCCCGACTCCGCCGGATCAAGCGGATCGCCGAGGCGATCGAACGCAACCGCGACAACAACCGAGGAGACTGAGATGGTCGACATCCTGCACCGGGTCGGCGTCGTCGCGCCGCTCGACGACGTCTACCGGGCGGTGGCAACGCCGGAGGGCATCGCCGGCTGGTGGACGACGGACACCACGGGCAAGAGCGAGGTCGGCGGCCAGCTGGCGTTCCGGTTCGGCGACGTCGGCGGCTTCGACATGGAGGTCCTGGAGCTCGATCCCGCCGGCCACGTACGGTGGCGGGTCACCGACGGGCCCGCGGAATGGGTCGGCACCGAGATCGACTGGCGCCTCGACCGGCGCGGCGAGTACACCATCGTCCAGTTCCGGCACGAGGGCTGGCGCGAGCCGGTCGAGTTCATGCACCACTGCAGCACCAAGTGGGCGACGTTCCTGCTCAGTCTCAAGGAGCTGGTGGAGACCGGGCGCGGCCGGCCGGCGCCGGACGACGTCCGGATCAGCGACTGGCACTGATCCCGGCGGCCGGACCCGGACCGACGCGCCGACGCCGGTCCGGGTCCGGCACCCGCTCAGCGACAGCGGCAGAACCGGGTCCGGCACCCACTCAGAGGTAGAGGCAGAAGGGGTGGCCGGCGGGGTCGAGGTGCACCCGTACGTCGTCCTGGGGTTGGAAGTCCGCCAGGGTGGCCCCGGCGGCGACGGCGTGGGCGGAGGCCGCCTCCAGGTCGTCGACCTGGATGTCGAGGTGGATCATCATCTGCGGATCTCCCGGCCCGGCCGGCCACACCGGCCGTACGTAGTCCGACTCGGTCTGGAACGCCAGGCCGGCGCCGCCGCCCGGCGCGCGCAGCGTGACCCAGTCCGGTTCGTCCTCGTCCCGCGGCCACCCGAGCAGGCGTTCGTAGAACGCGGCCAGTTCCCGGGCGTCGGGCGAATCCAGCACGGTGGCGGTCAGCGTCAGCCGAGGTCGATCCTCCATACCACCGTCCATACCCAGGTGTCGGCGTGGGTCAAGCACGCGCGCCCCGACCGGCCTTCCGCCCCGGCCGGCCTTCCGCCCCCGGCCGGCCGGGGCGCCGCGGCTCAGGCGCGCCCGCTCAGCCGCTCGGCGGCGTCGACGGCGTTGCGGAAGAGCATCGCCACCGTGGTCGGGCCGACCCCGCCGACCCGGGGCGTGATCGCGCTGGCCACCTCGGCGCACGACTCGTCGACGTCCGGCAGCAGCCGGCGGCCCTCGTAGCGGACGCCGGCCCCGATCACCACCGCGCCCGGCTTGACGTGCTCCGGCTGGATGATCCCGGGTACGCCGGCGGCGGCGACCAGGATGTCGGCGCGCCGGGTGTAGCGGTCCCAGTCCGGCACGCCGGTGTGCACGACGGTGACCGCCGCGTTGGCGGTGGGCCGCTTCTGCGCCAGCATGATCGACAGCGGCCGGCCGAGGGTCGCGCCCCGGCCCAGGATGACCACCTCACGCCCGGCGACCGGGATGTCGTAGTGGGCCAGCAGCGCCTCGATGCCGGCCGGCGTGCAGGGCAGCGGCCCGGGCAGCCCGAGCGCCAGCCGCCCGATGTTGAGCGGGTGCATCCCGTCGACGTCCTTGTCCGGGTCGACGCTCTGCAACGCCCGGTCGTAGTCGAGGTGGGCCGGGACCGGGTACTGCACGAGCAGCCCGTGCACCCCCGGGTCGGCGTTGTAGCCGGCGATCACCCGGTGCAGGTCCTCCTGCGTGGCGTCGGCCGGCAGGTGGGTGTGCGGCGACTCGAAGTTCAGCTCCGCCGCCTGGCGCTGCTTGATCCGGATGTAACCGGCGCTGGCGTCGTCGTCACCGACCAGTACGGTCGCGAGCGCCGGCACGACGCCCGCCCGGCGCAGCCGGGACACCCGGTCGGCCACCTCGGCGAAGACCTTGTCGGCGAGCGGCTTGCCGGACAGCAGCCGGGCGGTGTGCGGGATCACGGCGGTGTCGTCTGCGATGGGCATGGCTCCCCCAACGTGGGTGCCCAGGCGGTCGACTCCCACGGCGAGCTCCCCGATGGTTGGTGCCATCCCCGTGCCGCCAGTCGCGTTCCCACCCAGCTTGCCCCATCCGGCGTCGGCGGCGCCAGGCGACCCCGGGCGCCGCCGGCACCGTCGCCGGAAAAAATCTTGGCCGGTACGGTCCGGAACCGGGCCACCCGTTCGTCACCCTGGTGAGAATCACCGACCAGGGAGAGCCGAGATGAAGTACATGATGTTCGTCTGCAGCGACACCGAGCCGGACGCCGACCGGGAGAACTGGCCCGACATCGAGGCGTGGGTGGCCGAGAACGACGCCCGTGGCCGCCGGCTGACCGGCGACGTGCTGGCCGAGACGACGGCGGCCACCACGGTCCGGGTGCGCAACGGCGAGCTGCTGGTGTCCGACGGTCCGTTCACCGAGACCAAGGAGGTGATCGTGGGCTTCGACCTGCTGGAGTGCGCCGACCTGGACGAGGCGATCGAGGTGGCCCGGACCCATCCGATGGCCCGGGCCGGCCGGATCGAGCTGCGCCCCTTCGCCGATCTGGCCCCGGGTGACTGACCCACCGGCGGCCGCGACGGCGGACGCCGTCGCGGCCGCCTGCGCCGACTCGTACGCCCGGATCGTCGCCGCGCTGATCCGGGTGACCGGGGACTGGACGCTGGCCGAGGACTGCGCCCAGGAGGCGCTGGCGCTCGCCCTCGAACGGTGGCCCGGCGACGGCGTGCCGGCCAACCCGGGTGGCTGGCTGATGACGGTGGCCCGCAACCGCGCGCTGGACGTGCTGCGCCGGGCCTCCGTCGAACGCCGCAAGCTGCACGAGCTGGCGCTGCTCACGCTGGCCGGCCCGGAACCCGCCGGGGAGGCACCGGCCGGCCCGGACCTCGCGACCGGGGAGGAGATCGTGGACGACCGGCTGCGGCTCGTCTTCACCTGCTGCCATCCGGCGCTGTCGCTGGACGCCCGGGTGGCGCTGACGCTGCGCGTCGTCTGCGGCGTGCCGACCGCCGACATCGCGCGCGCCCTGCTGGTCAGCGAGTCGACGATGACCCGGCGGCTGACCCGGGCGAAGACCCGGATCACCACCGCCGGCATCCCCTACCGGGTGCCGACCGGCCCGATGCTCGCCGAGCGGCTGCCCGGCGTACTCGCGGTGCTCTACCTGCTCTTCACCAGGGGCTACGACGCCGACGGCGAGCCCGCGTTCGCCGACGAGGCGATCCGGCTGGCCCGCCTGCTCGTCCGGCTCATGCCCGACCAGCCGGAGGTCGCCGCGCTGCTCGCGCTCTTCCTGTTGCAGCACTCCCGCCGGGACGCCCGGCGCGACGCCGACGGCAACCTGCTCACGCTCGACCGGCAGGACCGCACCCGCTGGGACCGCGCGGCGATCGCCGAGGCCGTCGACCTCCTGGCCCGGGTGCGCCCGGCCGGCCCGTACGCCCTCCAGGCCCGGATCGCCGCGTGCCACGCCACCGCCGCCTCCGCCGCGGCCACCGACTGGCCGGCCATCGCCCGGGCGTACGACGACCTCGCCCGGATCCAGCCGTCACCGGTGATCGGGCTGAACCGCGCGGTGGCGCACGGCTTCGCGCACGGGCCGGCGGCCGGGCTGGCGCTGCTGGCCGAGGCCCGGGCCGGCGGGGCGCTGGACGGCTACCCGCCGGCCGTGGCGGCCGAGGCCGAGCTGACCGCCCGCCAGGGGGACCGTGAGCGGGCGGCGGCGCTGTTCCGGCGGGCCGCCGCGATGTGCCGGGCGGGTTCCGAGCGGCGCGCCCTGCTGGACCGCGCCGCCGACCTGTCGACCTGAACCGCCGCCGACCGGATCAGGTGCCCGCCGTCAGTGCCGGTGCGCGGCCATCCAGGCGGTGGCGTGGTCGACCAGGGCGGGCTGCGGCATCAGCCGGGCGGTCGCCCCGCCGACCCGGCCGGTCGTCGCCTGCCCGGTGGCGTCGAAGTCGGCGCCCAGGCGGTCGAAGTCGCTCTCGTCGGTCACCACGTCGACCCAGGTGGCCCACCGGCTGGTCCCGTCCGGCTGCCGCAGGGACGACCCGGTCGCCGCGCGCGGCGGCGCGGCCTGCCGGTACTCGGCGAGGTGCAGGGAGGTGTTCGAGTCGTACCCGCAGCCGAGCAGCAGCACCTTGCCGGCCAGCCGGTACACCGCGCCGAGCGGCGAGCGCTCGCCCAGCGCGTCGTCCAGCGGGTGCCCGGCCACCACCTCCACCGCGTGCCGGCCGAGGGCGGCGAAGGAGACCTGCGGGTGGTCGCTGCGCAGCGCCCCCGGCCAGGTGCGGACCGTCTCGGCCAGGACTCCCATGTACCGGCTGGGCGTGCGCGCCGGGTCGAAGCCGGGCGTCCGCTCCCGGATCACCGGCCACCACGCCTCCGGTACGGGCGGGTGCCGCCAGCCGGCCGGGTCGGTGTTGTCCGGCGTGTGGGTCGGCACGACCAGGGTTCCGTCGGGGCCGACGGCGGCCAGCAGCGCCTGCACGACCGCCTGGGTGCCACCGGCGACGAACCCGAGACTCCGGTAGGACGAGTGCACCAGCACCACGTCACCGGCGGCGAGGCCGAGGGCGCGCAGGTCCGACGCGAGGCTGTCCACGGTGTGCGGCATCGACTGGTCCACGCGGCGCAGCGTACGAGGCGGAGGTGCCGCCGCCCACCGGTTTCCGGCGGTCAGCCCGCCGCGGCGGTGGGCAGCGGGTCGGCAGCGCGGCGCGGCAGGGCGGCCAGCGCCAGCCCGAGCAGCGCGCAGAGCGTGCCGGCCACGAAGAACATCGCGAGCGCGGGTTGCCCGAGCCATTCCCACAGCGGGTGCCAGCTCGGGTGCGGCTCGTCGAGGTGGTGGCCGAACAGGTGCGGAACGGTCAGCAGGACCGGTGACCACCACAGGAACATGCTCACCGCGAACAGGACGGTGACCGCGTTGCGGGCCGGGTGCGCGGCCTCGGTGCGCCGGCTCGCCCACCCGAAGAGCAGCCAACCGATGCCGGCGCCGAGCAGGCCACCGAGCAGGCCGGCGGGCAGCACCGCGGGCGGGGCGGCCCGGTTCAGGCTCACCATCAGGTAGCTGCTCACCCCCTGGGGCGGCGAGGTGATCGTCACCCGCAGCACGGTGTCTCCCCGACGGGCCAGGACGGTGGTCTCGGTGTACCGCACGACCGAGGCGCACCACTTGTCGGTGCAGCCGGAGTCCCCGGTGACCATCGGCTCGGACAACTGCCAGCCGGCCTGCCGGAGCCGCCGCTCGGTGTCGGCGACCGTCCGCTCGGCCGGCGCGGGCGGCGCGCCGGCCGCGGTGAGCACCGTCTCGCCCAGTTGGTACTCGCCGCCGTCCGGGAAGAGCACCTGGTCGAGGTTACGAAGCCGCAGCGGCTGGCTGTAGAAGGTGAACAGGGCCGTAGCGGGCTCGACGTCGCCGAGCCGGTGACCGGGGAACACGTCGGCGAAGAGCGCGGCGGCCTCGGCGCGGTCCGGCTGCGGGCGGGAGGTCTCCCAGGCGACCCGGGTGGCGGCGGCCGCGGTGAACAGCCCGCAGATGACGGCCGCGAGGGTCGCCCAGGCACCCACCGTACGGCTGGCCGGGCGGCCGAGCCGGCAGCGCAGCCCGTGCCGGAGCAGATCGACCGCCTCCCGCAGGGTCGGTCGGGTGCGGCCGGGCGGTGCGGCGTCCAGCAGCACGCCGACCATCTCCTCGCCCCGGGCGCGGCGGTAGGCGCGCGGGTGGCAGCAGAGCAGCCGCCGGTAGCGGCGGGCGAGTGGATCGCCGGTCGGCGGCATGGCCGTCCCTTCGAAGGTGGCGCGGGTCAGGCGGTACGCGGGCGGAGCGGGCGTAGCCGGGCCTCGGCGGCGGTGGTGAGCTGGCGCAGCCGGGCGGTCTCGGCGTCGAGGGCGGTGACGCCGTCCGGGGTCAGCCGGTAGTAGCGGCGTAGCCGCCCGTCGACGGTCTCCTCGCGGTCGGGGGCGACCAGCCCCTGCGCGCTGAGCCGGTCGAGGGCGGCGTAGAGGGTGCCGGGCAGCAGCGTGACGCGTTGCTCGGAGAGGGCGGCGACCTCCTGGATGATGCCGTAGCCGTGCCGCGGGCCGGCGGCGAGCGCGGTGAGGATGAGGAACGTCGGCTCGCGCATCGGGGTCACGCGGGTCAACATATTCAGATCATTGATACATGGCAAGGCCGGCAGCCCGACCCGGCGGTTTCCGTCGGTGCCGGTGGTTAGGCTGCTGATCATGCGGATTGGCATCGTGATCCTTCCCGACCAGCGCTGGTCCGAGTCGCAGCGCCGCTGGCGGCAGGCGGACGAGTGGGGCTTCGACCACGCCTGGACGTACGACCACCTGGGCTGGCGGGACCTGGTCGACGGGCCGTGGTTCGACTCGATGGCCACGCTGACCGCCGCCGCGACGGTGACCTCCCGGATCCGCCTCGGCACGCTGGTCGCCTCGCCGAACTTCCGGCACCCGGCCGCGTTCGCCCGGCAGGTGACCGCGCTCGACGACGTCTGCGGTGGCCGGTTGCTGCTCGGCCTCGGCGCCGGCGGCATCGGCTTCGACGCCGCCGTGCTCGGCGGCGAGACGCTGCCGCCGCGGCAGCGGGTGGACCGGTTCGGCGAGTTCACCGAGCTGCTGGACCTCGTCCTGCGTGAGGACGGGACGACCTGGCGGGGTGACTGGTTCGCCGCGGTGGACGCCCGGAACAACCCCGGCTGCGTCCAGCTGCCCCGGGTGCCGTTCGTGGTGGCGGCGAACGGGCCCCGCTCGATGAAGCTGGTGGCCCGGTTCGGCCAGGGGTGGGTCACCACCGGCTCCGGCGGCGACGACCTGGACAGCTGGTGGGACGGGGTCGGCGAGCTGTGCGCCCGGCTGGACAAGACGCTGGCCGCCGCCGGGCGCGACCCGGTCACCCTGGACCGCTACCTCTCGCTCGACTCGGCGCCGGAGTTCTCGCTGCGCAGCGCCCAGTTCTTCGCCGACCAGGTCGAGCGCGCCGCCGCGCTCGGCTTCACCGACGTGGTGACCCACTGGCCCCGGGCCAGCAGCTGGTACGCCGGCGACGAGGAGGTGCTGGTGGACGTGGCCACCCGGCTGCTGCCCGAGCTGCGCCGCGGCTGACCGGTCCGCCCGCTGCCCCGACCTGCGGCGGTTCCGGCGGCTACGGTCCGAGGTCGCCGGTGGCCACGCCGCCCTCGCCGGCGGACACCAGCCGGAAGCGGATGCAGACGATGTCGGTGTCGTCGGTGACCGGGGTGCCGACCCGGTCCCAGTAGGCCGCGTGCCCGGCCCGCCACTCCTCGATCGACCGGTCGCCCTCCCCCTCCGAGCGGGCGAAGTCCCAGGACACCTCGGCGAACGGGACCACCTCGACGCCGGTCACCTCGACGACGCCGGCCAGCGCGTCCGCGTCGTCGACGAGGACCAGCCGCTCACCGACCTGCTCCAGCTCCTCGCCCTCCTCGGCGTACTCGGTGAGCAGGCCGGCGGTGGCGGTCTTCACCCCGGCCAGCACCAACGTGTTCAGCCGCGTCCGCAGCTCGCCGGGAGTGCCGAGGGCGAGCGTGCGCAGTCCACCGATCCGAGGCCACATCCTGCCGAGGCTACGCCCGGGACGGTCGGGGGTCGCCAGATTTGTCGCCCACGGACGGACGGTCCGGCGATACGGTGGGCGGATCGACGATCAGGAGGCAGCCATGGCGGACCGGCGTGCGGTGCTCATCCCTGGCCGAGGCTATGACACCCGGTTCCCGCTCTTCCTCTACCTTGGTGAGGCGCTGCGCCGCGCCGGCTTCGCCCTGCACGCCATCTCCTGGCAGGTGCCCGAGAGCCTCGGGTCGGACCGGGACGGGGCGGGCTCGGCCGCCGACTGGGTGACCGGGCAGGTCGCCCCGACCCTCACCGGGCGGATGGAACTGCTGGTCGGCAAGTCCCTCGGTACGCTGGCCGCGCCGCTCGCCGCCGACCGGGGGCTGCCCGCCGTCTGGCTCACCCCGCTGCTGCACATGGCACCGGTGGTCGACGCGCTGGACCGCGCCACCGCACCGTTCCTGCTGATCGGGGGCACCGCCGACCCGTCCTGGGACGGCGCGGTCGCCCGCCGGCTCACCCCACACGTGGTGGAGATCGACCAGGCCGACCACGCGCTGATGGTCCCGGGTCCGCTGGCCCGCTCCGCCGAGGCGCTCGGCCGGGTCTGCACGGCGGTGGAGGAGTTCGTCCGCTGAGCCGGCCGGCCGCCCGGTGCCGCGCCCACTCCCCGCGGCTGCGGGCAGCGACGTGGCCCCGCCCGGCCGTTCAAGCGTGCAGCGCGTCGGCGGTCACCAGGCCCCGGATCCGTAGCTCGACGGCGAGCTCCGGGGCGCAGTCGAGGACCACGGTGGCGGTGCCGACCGGTTCGGCCCCCCGGGCGGCGCAGATCTCGTAGATCGCGCGCACCTGTGCCGCGGTGGCCACCCAGTCGTCCACCACCAGCACCCGGTCGGTCCGGTCCAGGGCGTGGTCCCGCACGGCCAGGTCCACCCGCCGGCCGCGGAAGTCCGGCGGGCTCTGCGCCCAGGTCAGCGGCCCGGCCGGCAGGCGACCGTCGCCCGGCTTGTGCGCCGGCACGAAACCCACCCCGAGCGCGGTCGCGGCGAGCGG
The DNA here is from genome assembly GCF_900090235.1 of Micromonospora echinaurantiaca. NCBI lineage: Bacteria > Bacillati > Actinomycetota > Actinomycetes > Micromonosporales > Micromonosporaceae > Micromonospora > Micromonospora echinaurantiaca. Next base: position 6,478,141 of record NZ_LT607750.1, read on the forward strand.
ACCGAGCAGGAAACCGGTGACCGCCGGGGAGACGACCACGGTGGGCCGGGCCGCCCGGAACGGCTCCACCAGGGCCGGACCCAGGCGGGTGAGCACATCCGGATCCCGCCACCAGCCGGAGACGTCGCTGACCAGGTGGCTGGCGCCGGGACCGGGGTCGATCCAGCGGAACAACGCGGCCAGACGTTCGCTCAGCTCAGCGGGCATGTCACCCATCCTGCGGGATCGGCGCGAACCCCGGCGGGGCAGGCGAGCACCGGGCGGTCACGGGCGGTCACCGGGCCGGGCGGCCCACCTCGGGTCGGATGATCGGCCACACGTATGACCGCAATTCCGGGCATACCACAATGATCACGTTGACTTCGGAAGTACTTCTCTCGTTACGGTCCGAGCCGGTTTGTTCAGATCGCGAAAGGACCGGTTCCGGTGGCTGGTAGGCACCACGTCCGTACCCGCAGGTTCTCCTCGCCGGCCGGGATCGCGGCCGCCGCGGCGCTCGGCGTCGCGCTCGCCGTCGGCGGCACCGTGGGCGCCGTGCAGCTCACCGCCGGCTCGGAGCCGGCGCGGCCGGTCGCCGTCGACCTCTCGCCGGCCACGCCCGGCAGCGCCGCACCCAGCCCGTCGAGCCCGAGCCCGTCGCCGAGCGTGACCGCGAGCCCCGCGGCCACCCGGTCGCCGCAGGCGCCGTCGCGGAGCAAGCCCCGCACCGCCAGCCCGAAGCCGACCGCGACGGCGAAGAAGACCGCCACCACCAAGGTGGTGGAGAGCGGCTCGTGCGGCGCCTCCTTCTACTCCGACGGCCAGCTGACCGCCAACGGCGAGAACTTCAACCCGGACGCGCTGACCGCCGCGCACAAGACGCTGCCGTTCAACACCCGGGTCCGGGTGACCAACCCGGACAACGGCAAGTCGGTGACCGTACGGATCAACGACCGGGGCCCGTTCATCGAGGGCCGCTGCATCGACCTGTCCCGGGCCGCGTTCGCCGAGATCGCGTCGCTCGACCTCGGGCACGTGGACGTGCGCTACGAGGTGCTCGGCTGAGCCCGTGCCGGACGGCGATCGGCCCGGCGGCGGGGGCCGCGCGGTCAGAACCTCCTCAGTCGACGGGCCAGGTCCATTCAACCGTTCACGTCCATCAGGCATGCTGTCCCTCGTACGTACGCAACCCTTCCAGTCGGGCCGCGGCCCGCTGAGCCCCGGATCCCGCGCCGGTCTCGGCGCGGCCCTCGCCCTGCTCGCGATCGTGTCCTCGGTCGAGCTGGCCGACGGGCGGCCGGCCCACTACATCGCACTCATGGTGGCCGCGCCCTTCCTGGCCGCCGCGCTGGCGTCCTGGCGGGTGGTGCTGGGCGTCGGCGTCGTGGCCACTGCGATCGGCGCTACGTTCGCCCTCTGTGACTGGTCGATCTCCCTGGTCAACGGGGTGAACGTGGCCGGCATCGCGCTCGGCACCGGCATCGCGGCCGCTGTCGCCGCGGTGCGGCAGCGACAGGCCGAGCAGATCGCCGAGCTGTCCAAGCTGGCGGCGGTGGCCCAGCAGGCGGTGCTGCGCCCGCTCGGCCCGCAGGTCGGCACGCTCTCCGTCGCCGGCCGGTACATCTCGTCCACCGCCACCGCCGAGATCGGCGGCGACCTGTACGAGGCGATCGACACCCCGTACGGGGTCCGCATGATCATCGGCGACGTACGGGGCAAGGGGCTGGAGGCGGTCCGGCTGGCCAGCATCGTGCTGGGTTCCTACCGGCACGTCGCGTACGAGCGGGCCGACCTGCGCGCCGTGGTGGCCGACCTGGACCGGGCGGTGGCCCGCAGCGTCGGCGACGAGGACTTCGTCACCGCGGCGCTGGTCGAGGAGCGGGGCGGGACGCTCACCATCGTCAACTGCGGCCACCCGCCGCCGCTGCTGCTGCGCCGGGGCGCGGTGATCCCGCTGGAACCGCCGGCGCCCGCCCCGCCGCTGGGCTTCATGCCGGTGGTCCGGCCCCGGGTCGAGCGGCTGGAGCCGGGCGACCGGCTGCTGCTCTTCACCGACGGGCTCGGCGAGGCCCGGCGGGACGGGGAGTTCTTCCCCACCGCCGACCGGGCCTGGCGGCTGCTCGGCCACGGCACCGTCGCCGACGGGCTGGCCTCGCTGGAGACCGCGCTGGTGGAGTGGGTGCACGGCCGGCTCGACGACGACATCGCCCTGGTGCTGATGGAGTACACCGGCTCCCGGGGCGGCTCGGACACGCCCGTCCCCAGCTGGGAGGTCGGCGCCGCCGAGAGCTGAGCGCGACGGCCGCCGGCACGGCGTACCGGGCCGGAAGGACAGCTGAACCGCAGGTGTGTAATCGCTGTCACTTCCGGAATCGGGTTGTCGGTACCTACCCGTGAGTAATACAGTCTGGGTTACTGATCGGTAACACCTGTCCGGAAGCGGGGCCAGCGAGCATGACCCACTACAAGAGCAACCTTCGGGACCTCGAGTTCAACCTCTTCGAGGTCTTCGGGGCGGACCGGGCGTTCGGCCAGGAGCCGTACTCGGATCTCGACGTCGACACCGCGCGCAGCATCCTCGCCGAGGTCGACCGCCTCGCTCGCGAGGACCTGGCCGCCAGCTACTCGGACAGCGACCGCAACCCGCCGGTCTTCGACCCGGCCACGCACACCGCGCCGCTGCCGGAGTCGTTCAAGAAGTCGTACCAGGCGTTCATGGAGTCCGAGTTCTGGCGCCTCGACCTGCCGCCGGAGCTGGACGGCACCAACGCCCCGCGGGCCCTGTGGTGGGCGCTCGCCGAGCTGGTCCTCGGCTCGAACGCCCCGGTCTGGATGTACGCCTCCGGCCCGTCCTTCGCGCACGTGCTGCACGTCGAGGGCACCGAGCGGCAGAAGAAGTGGGCCAAGCTCTTCATCGACAAGCAGTGGGGCTCCACCATGGTGCTCACCGAGCCGGACGCCGGCTCGGACGTCGGCGCCGGCCGCACCCGCGCCATCCCGCAGCCGGACGGCTCGTGGCACATCGAGGGCGTCAAGCGCTTCATCACCTCGGGCGAGCACGACCTGACCGACAACATCGTCCACTACGTGCTGGCCCGGCCGGTCGGCGTGGAGGGCGTGGGCGGCCCGGGCACCAAGGGTCTGTCCCTGTTCGTCGTGCCGAAGTACCACTTCGACGAGGAGACCGGCGAGCTGGGCGAGCGCAACGGCGTCTTCGCCACCAACGTCGAGCACAAGATGGGCATCAAGGTCTCGAACACCTGCGAGATGACCTTCGGTGAGCACGGCGTGCCGGCCAAGGGCTGGCTGCTGGGCGACAAGCACGACGGCATCCGGCAGATGTTCATGATCATCGAGTACGCCCGGATGATGGTCGGCACCAAGGCGATCGCCACCCTCTCCACCGGCTACCTGAACGCCCTCGAGTACGCGAAGAGCCGCGTGCAGGGCGCCGACCTGATCCAGCAGGCCGACAAGACCGCGCCCCGGGTGACCATCACCCACCACCCGGACGTGCGCCGCTCGCTGCTGCTGCAGAAGTCGTACGCCGAGGGTCTGCGCGCCCTCGTCCTCTACACCGCGTCCTGGCAGGACAAGGTCGCCATCGCCGAGGCGGCCGGCGACGAGAAGGCGACCAAGCTCGCCAAGCGGGTCAACGACCTGCTGCTGCCGCTGGTCAAGGGCGTCGGCTCGGAGCGGGCGTACGAGCTGCTCGGCCACGAGGCGCTGCAGACCTTCGGCGGTTCCGGCTTCCTGCAGGACTACCCGCTGGAGCAGTACGTCCGGGACGCCAAGATCGACACCCTGTACGAGGGCACCACGGCGATCCAGAGCCTCGACCTGATCTTCCGGAAGATCGTCCGGGACAACGGCAAGGCCCTGATGGCGGTGGCCGCCGAGATCCAGGAGTTCATCACCACCGAGGGCGGCAACGGCCAGCTCAAGGAGGAGCGCCAGGCGCTCGGCAAGGCGCTCGCCGAGGTGCAGAACATCCTCGGCGTGATGACCGGCTGGCTCGGCGAGGCGCAGGGCGGTGACACCCGGGCCCTCTACAAGGTCGGCCTGAGCAGCCGCCGGTTCCTGCTGGCGATCGGCGACCTGGTGGTCGGCTGGCTGCTCCAGCGGCAGGCCGACGTGGCGCTGAGCGCCCTGAACGGCGAGGTGTCCGCCGCCGACAAGGCGTTCTACACCGGCAAGGTGGCCGCCGCCCGGTTCTTCGCCCGCGAGGTGCTGCCCCGCATCGGCGCCGACCGCCGGATCATCGAGGGCACCGACCTGGACGTCATGGACCTCCCGGAGGAGGCCTTCTGAGTCACGCCGTACCGCGCCCCGGCGCGGCGGCGAAGCCGGGGTGACCCGGCACCGGCCCGGCACCGACGGCCGGCGGGCAGCAGCCCGCCGGCCGTCGGCGTGTCTCCGGGCCGGGTGTCGGTCCGTGTCCCTGCCGTCCGGATCGCCCCGGGGTCGGCCATACCGGGTGCGACGGCGCTCGGGTGGGAAGTCGCGGGATTTGCCGGTGCCGGCCGGGTAGCCCGTCGGTGTGGCGGGTAACCCTCGCGCGACGAACGTCAGAGCACGCCCAGAGCCACCGCACGGGGGAGTGCAGCGCACATGGGCATTGGTAGCGGGATCTTTCTCATCGCCATCGGCGCGATCCTGACCTTCGCCATCCGGGCCAACGTCTGGTGGATCGACCTGCGCGCCGTCGGCTGGGTCTTCATCCTGGCCGGGCTGGCCGTACTGCTCACCACGCTCTGGTTCTGGCAGGACCGGCGCAAGCGGGCGCGGACGCTCATCGTGGAGGAGAACCGGCTGTCCCATCCGACCGCGATGATGCCGCCCCCACCGGACCCGCCGCCGCCGACCGCACCGCCCTCGTGAGCCGGCCGCCGACGGCCTGAGGGCCGCCTCCGGAGCGCCGCGTCCACCAGCGGCACCCGAGCCACCCGCCGAGCACCGGGCGGGTGGCTCGACCACGTCCACCCGCGCACAGGCTCAGCCGCGGGCGGTGTGCCGGTCGGTGATCTCGGCCCGTCCGCGGCCCAGTTCCGCCCAGGTCACCCCGGTGCGGTGCACCACCACGTCGCTGGTGCGCAGGCCGTCCTGGTCCGCCCGCTCCGGGTCGAGCAGCGCGGAGAAGAGCGAGATGCCCGGGTTGTGGGCGACCAGCAGCACCGTCCGGGCGGCCGGGTCGACCCGCCGGACCAGCGCCAGCAGGTCCTCCGGCTGCGCCTCGTAGGCGTCGGCCTCGTAGTGCACCGCCGGCGCGGGGCCCGCCGGGCCGCCCTCCGGCGGCGTACCGGTCATGCCCATCGCCACCCGGTGCCAGGTCTGCCGGGTGCGCCGGGAGGCCGAGCAGATCACCACGTCGGGCAGCAGCTCGTGCCGGGCCAGCCAGGCGCCGGCCGCCGCGGCGTCGGCCGCCCCGCGTACGGACAGGCCCCGATCGACGTCCGGCCCGTCGTCGGGCGGCTCGGCCTTGGAGTGCCGGAGCAACACCAGCGTCCGTTCCTCGGCGTACGCGTCCGTCATGTCCTCAGCTTGCCCGATTGGCGATCACAGCGCCGGGGTAAGTCGATGGATGCCGCAACCTCACCGATGGCCGCGGCGGAGGTAAACGCCAGCTGACAGCCGAGGAGGCGCCGAGATGGGCATTGGTGGCAGTATCTTCCTGATCGCACTGGGTGCGATCTTCGCGTTCGCCGTGCAGGCGGATCTGGGCTGGCTCGACCTGAGCGTCGTCGGCTGGGTGCTGATGCTCGCCGGGGTCGCCGGTCTGCTCGTCACCCTCTACTTCTGGAACTCCCGGCGGCGCACGGTGGTCGCCACCCCCGCCCGGGGCGACCGGGTGGTCGCCGAGCGGGTGGTGCCGGTGCAGGACGACCGGGTCGTGCAGGAGTACCGCGAGGTGCGCCGCCCGGGCCGCACGGTCTGACGCCATCGCCTGCTTCCGGGGGCTCCGCGACGTCGCGGAGCCCCCGGCGCGCGTCCGTCAGGCGAAGAGCGCGAAGTAGATGGCGATGTGGTGGCAGATCGCGGCGACCAGCGTGCAGGCGTGGAAGAACTCGTGGTGGCCGAAGACGGTGGGCCACGGATTGGGCCGGCGGAGCGCGTAGAAGATGGCGCCGACGCTGTAGATGGCGCCACCGACGATCAGCAGCACCAGCGCGGCCACCCCGCCGGAGTGCAGGATGTCCGGCAGCATCGCGACCGACACCCAGCCGAGGGCCAGGTAGAGCGGCGCGGAGACCCAGCGGGGGGCGTGCGGCCAGACCAGCTTGAGCGCCACTCCGGCCAGCGCACCGCCCCAGACCACCGACAGCATGACCACCGCCGGCCGGAAGTCCAGCAGCAGGACGCAGAACGGCGTGTAGGTGCCGGCGATGAACACGAAGATCATCGAGTGGTCCAGCCGGCGCATGATCTGGTAGCCGCGCTCCGACCACACCCGACGGTGGTAGAGGGCGCTGGTGCCGAAGAGGCCGCAGACCGTCAGGCTGTAGACCACGCAGCTGACCAGCGGCGCCCAGCCGGGCCGGGTGGCGGCGATCGAGCAGAGCACGATCCCGCAGACGAGGGCGACGAAGAAGGCGTACGTGTGCAGCCAGCCGCGCATCCGGGGTTTACCGATGTCGACCGGCTTGAGTCGAAGCGGGGCGGAGGTCGTCACGCCCAATAGGTTACGGCACCGTAGGTTACTTGTTGGTAGTGCAACCGGTCACTCCCGCCGCGGGACCTCCGACCCTCCCGCCCGGCCAGCCGGATCGGCGAGGATGGCCGGATGCGGATCCGACCCGTCGGGGCGCACGCCCTGCTGCTCGACTGCGCCGAACCGGAAGCCCACCCCGCGCCCGCGCCGGACGTCGCGGAGCTGGTCGAGGCGTGGCGGGCCGAGCTGTGGCACCGTCGGGAACGCGGTGAGCTGGACGCCGCCGAGATCGTGCCGGCGGCCACCACCGTCCTGCTCGACGGCGTGCCGGACCCGGCGGCCACCGCCGCCCGGATCGCCGGCTGGACCCCGCGACCGCCCGCCACCACGGCCGCCGCCGCGACGGTCCAGATTCCGGTGACGTACGACGGGGAGGACCTGCCCGCCGTCGCCGGCCACTGGGGCGTGGACGTGCCGACGGTGGTCCGGCGGCTGCGCCAGACCCGGTTCCGGGTGGCCTTCTGCGGCTTCGCGCCCGGTTTCGCGTACCTGACCGGGCTGCCGGCCGGGCTGGCCGTGCCCCGGCTGCCCAGTCCGCGCCCCCGGGTGCCGGCCGGCTCGGTCGCCCTGGCCGGCCCGTACGCCGGCATCTACCCGAGCGCCTCACCGGGCGGCTGGCTGCTGGTCGGGCGCACCGGGACGACCCTCTTCGACGTGCACGCCGACCCGCCCGCCCGGCTCACCCCCGGCACCGAGGTACGCCTGGTGGCCGCGTGACGGCGGCGACCGTCGAGGTGCTTCGGGCCGGCGCGCTCACCACCGTCCAGGACCTGGGCCGGCCCGGCTGGGCACACCTCGGCGTACCCCGCTCCGGCGCGCTCGACCCGGCCGCGCTGCGGCTGGCCAACCGGCTGGTCGGCAACCCCGAGGCGGCGGCCGGCCTGGAGATCACCCTGACCGGCTGCGAGCTGCGATTCTCCCGGGCCGCCCCGGTCGCGGTGACCGGCGCCGGCACCACCGTCCGGGTCGACGACCGCCCCGGCGACGTGGGTCGGCCGCTGTCCCTGCCCGCGGGCGCGGTGCTGCGGATCGGCCCACCCCCCGACGGGCTGCGCAACTGGCTCGCGGTCGGCGGCGGCATCGCCGTCGAGCCGGTGCTCGGCAGCCGGTCCACCGACACCCTCTCCGGGCTCGGCCCGGCACCACTGCGCGACGGCGACCGGCTGCCACTGGGCACGCCGTCCGGGCCGCCCGCCCCGGTGGACCTGACCGTCGGCGCGCCCGCCCCGGCCGAGCTGCGCCTGGCCCTGCGGCTCGGGCCCCGGCACGACTGGTTCACCCCGGACGCGCTGGACCGGCTGCTCGGCACGGCGTACGCGGTGAGCCCGCTGAGCAACCGGGTCGGCGCGCGCCTCACCGGCGCGCCGCTACCCCGCGCGGTGGCCCGGGAACTGCCCAGCGAAGGGCTGGTGCTCGGCGCGGTGCAGGTGCCGGCGGACGGCCAGCCACTGGTCTTCCTCGCCGACCATCCGACCACCGGCGGCTACCCGGTCGTCGGGGTGGTGGCCGACGTGACCCCGCTCGCGCAGGCCCGGCCAGGCACTACGGTGAGGTTTCATGGACCTCAACGCTGACCTCGGCGAGGGTTTCGGCATCTGGCGGCTCGGTGACGACGACGCGCTGCTGAACCTGGTCACCTCCGCCAACGTCGCCTGCGGCTTCCACGGTGGTGACCCGCCCACCATGCGCCGGGTCTGCGCCGCCGCCGTCCAGCGGGGCGTCGCGATCGGCGCTCAGGTCGGCTACCGGGACCTCGCCGGGTTCGGCCGCCGGCACATCGGGTACGCCTTCGCCGAGCTGCGCGACGAGATCATCTACCAGCTCGGCGCGTTGGACGCGTTCTGCCGGGTGTTCCGCGGCCGGGTGCGCTACCTGAAACCGCACGGCGCGCTCTACCACGCCGCGGCCCGCGACGAGTCCCAGGCCGCGGCGGTGGTCGCCGCCGTCGGCGAGTACGACCACGAGCTGCCGGTGCTCTGCGCGCCCGGCTCGATGCTCGCCCAGCTCGCGGTCGGCGCCGGCCTGCGGGTGGTGGCGGAGGGCTTCGCCGACCGGGGCTACCTGCCCAACGGGCAACTGGTGCCGCGCACCGCGTTCGGCGCGCTGGTCACCGACCCGGAGGAGGTGGCCGCCCGGGCCGTCCGGATGGCCACCGAGCGGACCGTGGTGGCCGTCGACGGCAGCGTGATCCCGTGCCCGGTGGAGTCGATCTGCCTGCACGGCGACAGCCCCGGCGCGGTGGCCGCCGCCGAGCTGGTCCGCGCCGCCCTGATCGACGCCGGCGTCACGCCCACGCCGTTCGCCCGGTAGCCGGCGCGGACCCCCTCAGGCGTCCAGCCCGCGCAGCACCAGCGGCAACCGCGCCGCGCCGCCGTCGACCACCCGCACCGGCACGCCCCAGTCCTGCCGGGTCAGGTGGCAGGCCGCGTGCTCGACGTCGGCGTCGCAGGTCGCCGCCTGCGCGGTCACCTGGAGCACGCCTTCGGTGACGTCGCCGTTGACCACCAGCCGGCGGGACAGTTCGGTGCCGGTGCCCGCCCCCTCGACGAGCAGCTCCGGCGGGGACGCGGAGACCACCAGCCGGGTGGACGGCCCGTACGTCTCGTCCAGCTTCTGCCCCGGCGCCGGGGTGAAGATGACGTCCAGCGACAGCTCGCCGGCCGCGACGTCGATCGGCTTCCGCTCGGCGCGGTGCCGGGGCCCGTCCACGGTGCTCGCCCCGGCGGCGGAGAGCGCACCCGGGGCCAACCGGGTGAGCCGGTGCGCCGCGGACTCCACCACCAGCACCTCGCCCGCCGGAGTGAGCACCAGGTCGCTCGGCTCGCCCAGCCCGTCGGCGACCGTGGAGACCTGGTCGCCCGCCGGGTCGTAGCGGCGCACCGCGCCGTTGTAGGTGTCGGCGATCAGCACCGAGCCGTCCGGCAGCGCGCAGACCCCGAGCGGGTGCTGGAGCAGCGCCGAGGCGGCCGGCCCGTCGACATGGCCGAAGTCGAAGAGGCCCTGCCCGACGGCGGTGCCCATGACGCCGTCCTCGACGTACCGGATGGCGCTGGTCTCGCTGTCTGCCACCCAGAGCCGGGCGCCGTCGGCGGAGACCGACAGGCCGGAGGGCTGGGCCATCCAGGCGTCGGCCAGCGGTCCGTCGCGCAGCGCCTCGACCGTGGTGCCGGCGTACATGCCGGCGGTCCGCTTCACCGGGTCGAACCACCAGAGCTGGTGGATCCCGGCCATGGCGATGACCACCTTGTCGTCGTACCAGGCCAGATCCCATGGAGAGGAGAGGTCGACGGCCAGCGCGTCGTGGGCGTGGTCGTCGACGGTGGAGCGCCACTGCCGGCCGGAGCCGGCCACGGTGACCACCTCGCCGGTGGCCAGGCGTACGCCGCGCAGCAGGTGGTTGACGGTGTCCGCGACGACCAGGTCGTAGCCGGCCACCTCGGCGACGTGCGCGGGCAGCAGGCAGAGCCCCTGCGGCTCGGAGAACCCGGCCGCCTCGGCCGGACCGTCGGCCCGGCCCCGGCTGCCCGAGCCGATCCGACGGACCAGCGTCTCGCCGTCCGGCGCCAGCTCGGCCAGCGAGTGCCGGGCCGAGTCCGACACCAGCAGGTTGCCGTTCTCCAGCAGCACGGCCTTGCCGGGGAAGCGCAGCGTGGTCTCCGGCTCGGCCGGCGGCACGTACGGGCCGTCACCGCGGTGCAGCGTGCCCTTGGCCTCGTGGGTGGCGATCAGCTCGTCGATCAGCCGGGCCAGCCCCTCGGCGTGCCCCTCGCCGGCCATGGTGGCCACCACGTAGCCCTCCGGGTCGATCACCGACAGGGTCGGCCAGGCGCGGGCCGCGTACTGCTGCCACATGTCGAGCTCGGGGTCGTCGAGCACCGGGTGGTGCACCCCGTACCGCTCGACCGCCGCGGCGAGCGCGTCCGCGTCCTTCTCGTGCTCGAACTTCGGCGAGTGCACGCCGATCACCACGAGCACGTCGCCGTACTTCTCCTCCAGCGGGCGCAGCTCGTCGAGTACGTGCAGGCAGTTGATGCAGCAGAAGGTCCAGAAATCGGCGATTACGATCTTGCCGCGCAGGTCGGCGAGCTTCAGCTCCCGACCGCCGGTGTTCAGCCAGCCGCGACCGCGCAGCTCCGGTGCCCGTACTCGTGCGCTCATGCCGCCAGTCTGCCGGACGGCACCCGTCGTTCCGGCCGGTACCCCGGCGCGGGTTCCGTCACATCCGCCCGGGACCGTCGGGTCGCGTTCGGGCCCGGAAACGGCGGCGGGGCTACGGTCACCCCGTGGCCCCGCCGGTCGTCTCGTACGGCTACTGCCCGGCGGGCTTCAGGCAGAGCACCCGGTTGGCACCGTCGCCGGCGAGCCGCACGTGCGGCTGGGCCGGGTCGGCGCACTTCTCCGGCGCGTCCACCTTGGAGACGATGGTGAACGCGCCGGCCTCGGCGCAGTCCGCGGCGGCCGCGCCGTCACCGGACTTCTTGACGCAGGTGCCGACCGCCGGGTCGAAGGCCGGCGTCTCGGAGCCGCCGACCTTGCCGAGCAGCATCAGCAGACCCAGCGGCACGGCCAGGATCAGCACGGCGGCGACCAGCACCGCGGCGAGCACCCGGCCGTTGCGCACCTTGGGGGTGGGCGCCTCGGTCTTCGGTTCCGCCTCCGGCTTGAATGCGTCGAACCGGTTCTGCTCGGCCGGGGCCTGGTCCCAGGACGGGCCGGCCGGCGGCTGCGCCGGCGGCGGGAACGACGGCGGGAAGCCGCCGCCCGGGGCCGGGTCGGCCGTCGGGGCGGGACCGTAACCGGGCACGGCCGCGCCCACCGGCGCACCGCCACCGGCGCCGGGGCCGCCGAAGTGGTCCGCCGGGCCGCCGAACTGGTCGGCCGGACGGTCGCCGGCGTGCGGCCGGACCCCGTTCACCGGCCGGTTCTGCGGCGGCGCGTCGACGAAGGAGGGCACCCCGGGCGGGAACGCCGGCGGCGGCGCGGGCGAGGCCGGCGCGACCGGGGCGGCCCCGGCGAAGCCGTTCGGCCCGGCGGGCGCGCGGTCGTCGAAGCCGTTCGGGCCCCCTGCCGCCCGGTCGTCGAAGCCGTTCGGCCCAACCGGCGGCCGGTCGTCGAAGCGCGGCTCCGGCGTCGGGTCGAACCGCGGCGGCGGGGCGTGTTCGGGGCGGACCGCCTCCTGCTCGGCCGGCCCCGGCTCGTCCACCGGCTCCTGGCGGGCCGGCCGCCCGTACACCCGCGGCTGCGGCGCGGGCGTGCCGGCCGGTCGCAGCGCCTCGTCGGCGGGGGGCATCACCCGGCTGGCCAGCGGCACTGCGGCGCTCGCCGAGACGCTGCCGGCGGCGGGCTCGGCGGCCTCCGGAGAAGTACGCGGGGCGGGCACCACCGGACCGGCCGGGGACTGCGGCTCCTCGTGCCGCGATCCGGCCGGCGCCCAGCCCGCCTGTTCCCGCTCGTACGCCAGCGCGCCGGCCTCGCGGGCGGACTGCTCGGCGTACGCCGGCTGCTCCGGCGCGAACTGGGCGGGCGGGGTGTAGTCGGCCGGCGGCGCGGCGGCCAGGCTGGCGCCCGGCACCCGCTGCTCCTGCGGGGGCAGCGGCACCGCGTTGGCCGGCGAGATGCCGGGCCCGGGGGCGGGCTGGTAGATCGGTGCCTGCTCGGCCCGGTCGGCCTCCCGGTCGGTGCCGGACGGCTGGGCATCGGCGCGGCCCCACGCCTCGGCGGCATCCCAGGGCTCGACGTCGGGCAGGCTGGGCGTCCGCGAGGGCAGGTCGTTGTCGAGGGCTGGACGGTCGGTGCCGGTCCGCTGCGGCGGCTGCCCGGCGGCGACCGGCGACCAGACCGGCGGTCCGCCGTCGCCGGGCACGGACGCGGTGGCCCGGGCGGGTGGCGTGGCGGCCGGCTCGGCCGGCGTCCAGCCGTTCTCGTCAGGCCGGTCGACCGGCTGCGGCGCGGCGGCGGCACCCCAGGCGCCGGGCTCGTCGCGGGCCGGTGCCGGGTCATCGGCCGATCCGCCCCAGGCGCCGCCGGGGCGCTGCTCGGCGGGGGCCTCCCACCCGCCCGGGGACCGGTCCTCCGACGCGGCCCAGTCCGGCTGCCGCGGCTGGTCGTCCTGGCCGGCGGCCGCCCAGCCGCCGGAGCGGGCCGGGTCGTCCTGCTGCGGCGCGGCGGCCCAGTCGGGTTGGCGCGGCTGGTCGTCCTGCTGTCCGCCGGCCCAACCGCCGGACTGCTCCGGGCGCTCGTCGTGCCAACCGCCCGAGGCGGCCGGCTCCTCCTGGCCACCCCAGGCCGGCGCGGCCTGGGGCACCTGGGCGGCGCCCCGGGCGGCCGGCGGCTCGGCCGGCGCCCAGGCGGGCTGCTCGTCCTGCTGCGCGCCGGCCCAGCCGCCGGAGCGGGCCGGGTCGTCCTGCTGCGGCGCGGCGGCCCAGTCGGGCTGGCGGGGCTGCTCGTCCTGCGGGGCCGGGTCGTTGTGCCAGCCGCCGGACTGCGCCGGGTCCTGGCCGCCGCCGTTCTGCGCGGGCCAGGCGTCGGGGGCGGCGGACGGCACCTGGGCGGCGCCCCGGGCGGCGGGCTGCTGCGCCCAGGCCGGGGCCGACTGCTCGCCCGACGCCCAGCCGGGCTGCTCGGCGGATCCGCCGGCGGCCCACGGCTGCTGGCCGGGCTGCTCACCCTGGGCGAGCCAGGCGGGCTGCGCGTCGCCGGGCGGGTTCCAGGCGCCCGGTTCGCCCGCCTGCGGCGGCTGGGCGGCGCCCCGGTGCGGTGGCTGGTCCTGGGACGCGGCCCAGGCCGGTGCGGGTGGGCCCGGCTGCGCGGGGGGCGGTGGTGCCCAGCCCAGATCGGGCGTGGTCACGCCGCAGCCGGTCTGCTGCTGCGCCGGCCGGTCGCCGTACGGCGCCGGTCCGCCGGCGCCCGGCGACACCTCGTCCGGCTGCTGGCCGGGGTGGTGCGGGCCCTCGGACGTCATGCGTGCGCCTCCTCCATCACATGTCGGCCGCCGGTGCCGATCGGTCTGCTCGGCAGGGCTGCCGGCGTCGCCGGCGGTACCGGCCGTGCCGGCTCCCCGCACCGTATCCGGTGGCGGCCCGGGGGCGCCCGGGGAGCACTCGGTCGTCACTCCGCGTCGCCGGATGGTGTCGAGCAGCTTCTATCGGCCCGACCCGGTCCGGGTCGGCGGGCGACGACCGAGCCCCACCGTACCGGGCGCTGCGGCGAGGTGGAATCCCGGTGCCGAGGGCTGTGAAACGCCGACGACCCGCCCGGGTGGACCGGGCGGGTCGTCGATCTGGAGGAGGTGAGGAAAGTTGTGGAGCGTCAGCTCATGTGACGCTGGGCGATGGCGAGGATCTCGTCGCGGACCGCGGGCGAGTTGGCCGAGCGCAGCGCGTGCTCGATGGCACGGGCGCGGCGGTTGGCGTCGCGGCGGTTCCGGATTCGCTCGATCATGCTCATGGTGGTGTCTCCTCCTGGCTATTCGGTTGTCAGCCCGTCGATGTCTCTATTGAACCGCAGAACGCGGCCAACTTCCATCGATTATTAGGTGAGCTCGGACACCCGCCGAACAATCAAAGGTGAGAGGGCCATCTCGCCGACGTTTCTCGTCCTCCAATGGCAACGGCCGGTGTGCCGGGCGTTCACCCCTGGCACACCGGCCGTTGCCGGGTGTCGAGCCGTCAGGTCCAGGCGAGCAGCGCCGCCTCCGGGTCGCTGAGGAAGTCCCCGATGTCGCGCAGGAACTTCGAGCCCAGCTCGCCGTCGATGATCCGGTGGTCGAAGGAGAGCCCCAGCGTGGTGACCTGGCGCGGGCGGACCTTGCCCTTGTGCACCCAGGGCATCTCGCGGACCGCGCCGAAGGCCAGGATCGCCGACTCGCCCGGCGGCAGGATCGGCGTGCCGGTGTCCACCCCGAACACCCCGACGTTGGTGATGGTCAGGGTGCCGCCGGACATGTCGGCCGGCGAGGTGCGGCCGGCCTTCGCCGTCTGCACCAGGTCGGTCAGCGCGTCCGCCAGCTCCCGCAGCGACAGCCGGCCGGCGTCCTTGATGTTCGGCACGATCAGCCCGCGTTCGGTGGCCGCCGCGATGCCCAGGTTGACGTACTCCTTGACCACGATCTCGTCGCCCGACCAGGTGGAGTTCACCATCGGGTGCCGCTTGACCGCCAGCAGCACCGCCTTGGCCACCAGCAGCAGCGGCGAGACGCGTACGTCCCGCCACTCCCGCCGGTCGCGCAGCCGGTCCAGGGCCTTCATCGCCCGGGTCATGTCGACGGTCAGGAACTCGGTCACGTGCGGCGCGGTGAACGCCGACCGGATCATGTTCTCGGCGGTGAGCTTGCGTACCCCCTTGACCGGGATGCGCTGCTCGCGGTCCGCGCCGAAGCTCGGGGCCGAGGTGGCCGGCCGCGTCGCCGCGACCGGCTCGGCCGCCGCCGTGGCGCCGGCCGCCGCCCGCTGCACGTCCTCCCGGGTGATCGAGCCCAGCGGGCCCGAGCCGGTCAGCGTGGCGAGGTCGACGCCCAGGTCCTTGGCGAGCTTGCGCACCGGCGGCTTGGCCAGCACCAGCCCACCGGTGCCGGGGTGGCCGTTGCGGCCGGCGGCCGGGGCGGCCTCGACCGGCGGGACCACGGTCGGCGCCGCCGGTGCGGCGGGTGCCGCGGCGGCCGCGGCCGGCCGGGCCTGCGCCGGGACGTCACCCTTGCGCGGGCGGCGCTTCGCCGCGGTGGTACGCGGGCCGTAGCCGACCAGCACGGCGGTACGGCCGCCCGGGGCGGGACCGCCGATCAGACCCGGCTCGACCATGCCCTCGGCGGGCGCCACCTCGACCGCGGCCAGCGAGGCCGCCGACGGGGTGGGCAGGTCGTCGCCGCCGGCGGTGCTGGACGGCGTCTCGACCGGCCCGGCGCCCGGGTCGGTGTCGATCGCGATGATCGGGGTGCCGACCTCCACCGTGGTGCCCTCCGGGTGGAAGATCGCCTGCACCCGGCCGGCCCACTTCGCCGGGATCTCGACGGCGGCCTTCGCCGTCTCCACCTCGACGATCGGCTGGTTCAGCTCGATGGTGTCGCCCTCCGCGACCAACCAGCTGAGGATCTCGCCCTCGGTGAGACCCTCGCCCAGGTCGGGCAGGTTGAACTCCTTGATCCGGGACATGCCGATCACCAGCCGTAGGTGCGGTCGACGGCGTCGAGCACCCGGTCGAGGTCGGGCAGGTACTCCTCCTCCACCCGGGCGGCCGGGTAGGGGGTGTCGAAGCCGGTCACCCGCAGCACCGGGGACTCCAGGGAGTAGAAGCACTCCTCGGTGATCCGGGCCGCGAGCTCCGCGCCGAGGCCGACGTTGGAGGGCGCCTCGTGCACCACCACGGCCCGGCCGGTGCGCTTCACCGACTCGTACACCACGCCGAGGTCCAGCGGGGAGAGCGTGCGCAGGTCGATGACTTCCAGCTCCCGGCCGTCCTCGGCGGCGGCGGTCGCCGCGTCCAGGCAGGTCCGCACCATCGGCCCGTACGCCAGCAGGGTGACGTCGGTGCCCGGTCGGGCGACCCGGGAGGCGTGCAGCGGGTACGCGTCTGCCAGCGGCGCGTCCACCTCCACCGGACCCTTCTCCCAGTAGCGCCGCTTCGGCTCCAGGAAGATGATCGGGTCGTCCGAGGCGATGGCCTGCTGGATCATCACGTACGCGTCCTGCGGGTTGGCGCAGGAGACGACCTTCAGGCCGGCGGTGTGCGCGAAGTACGCCTCGGGCGACTCCGAGTGGTGCTCCACCGCGCCGATGCCGCCGCCGAACGGGATCCGGATCACCATCGGGATCTTCAGCTTGCCGCGCGAGCGGTAGTGCATCTTCGCCACCTGCGACACGATCTGGTCGTACGCGGGGTAGACGAAGCCGTCGAACTGGATCTCGCAGACCGGCCGGTAACCGCGGATGGCGAGGCCGATCGCGGTGCCGATGATGCCGGACTCGGCGAGCGGGGTGTCGATCACCCGCTGGTCGCCGAAGTCCTTCTGCAGCCCGTCGGTGATCCGGAAGACGCCGCCGAGCTTGCCGACGTCCTCGCCCATGATGACGACCTTCGGGTCGTTCTCCAGGGCGCGGCGCAGGCCGACGTTGAGGGCCTTGCCGAGGGTGAGCGTCTCCGTGGCCATCAGTGCGCGCTCCCCTCGAACGACTCCAGGTACCTGCTGAACTGCTCACGCTGCTGGTCGACCAGCGGCGACCCGTTGGGGTAGACGTGGTCGAACAGGGTGGTCGGCTCCGGGTTGGGCATGGCCAGCACCCGCTCGCGCAGGTGCACCGACTCGCGGCGGGCCTGCTCGTCGACCTCGGCGAAGAAGTCCGCGTCGGCCAGCTGCTGCTTGGTCAGGAACGCCTTCATCCGGGCGATCGGGTCCTTGGCCTGCCAGGCCTCGACCTCGCTGGCGATCCGGTACCGGGTCGGGTCGTCGGAGGTGGTGTGCGCGCCCATCCGGTAGGTGTACGCCTCGATCAGGCTCGGGCCCTGCCCGTGCCGGGCGTTGTCCAGCGCGTGCCGGGTGACCGCGTAGGTGGCCAGCACGTCGTTGCCGTCCACCCGGATGCCCGGGAAGCCGAAGCCGGCGGCCCGCTGGTAGAGCGGGATCCGGGTCTGCCGCTCCAGCGGCTCGGAGATCGCGTACTGGTTGTTCTGGCAGAAGAAGACCATCGGCGCGTTGAACACGCCGGCCCAGACGAACGCCTCGTTCACGTCGCCCTGGCTGGTGGCGCCGTCGCCGAAGTAGGCGATGACCGCCTCGCCGTCGTCGGTGCCGGTCTTGCCGTCCATGGCGATGCCCATGGCGTACCCGGTCGCGTGCAGGGTCTGCGCCCCGATCACGATCGTGTACATGTTGAACTTGAACTCGTTCGGGTCCCAGCCGCCCTGGTCGACGCCGCGGAACAGGCCGAGCGGCATGATCGGGTCGATGCCCCGGCAGTAGAGCACGCCGTGCTCGCGGTAGGTCGGGAAGGCCATGTCCTGCGTACGCAGCGCCCGGCCGGAGCCGACCTGGGCCGCCTCCTGACCCAGCAGGCTCGCCCAGATGCCCAGCTCACCCTGCCGCTGCAGGGCGGTGGCCTCGGCGTCCAGCTTGCGTACCAGCACCAGGTCCCGGTAGAGGCCGCGGTACTCCTCGTCGGTGAAGTCGACGCGGTACTCGGTGCCGTCCGGCCCGGTCACGCTCTCGATCCGCTCGCCCTCGGGGGTGAGCAGCTGCACCAGTTCCGGGTCGCCGGCCTTGCCGGCCCCGGCCTTCTTCGACCGGGGTGCGGCCCGCCGGCCGCGGGTGGTGACCCCGGGGTCGCCCTTTGCCATCCGTCTCTCCCTGTCATGTCTGCGTCGGCACCGGGGGGTCACCCGGCCGCGCAACTCGTGCGCCTGTCCGGCTGGTGCCGGACCGGTTCCTGGCGGCCGCGCCTAGCCCCGGTGGGGGTTGCCGCGCGGCGTGAGCCGGATTCAGGCCGAACCCGGTTCGGGGAGCGCCGGCGCCGTGCCGCGCCTGCCGCGAGGGTGCGCGGAGGTCGCGGCTGCGTTGCCGTCGTGGTCCATATTCGCATCAAGGGTGAGGCGGCCCACAGTACGCCCGCCCCGCACCCCGGTTGCCGCCCAGTTCGTTACACAGATCGCCCGGTGTCGCATCGATCGCCGCCCGACCGATCCGGCGATGGTTCGTCACCGTTCGGCCAGATACGCGTGGCGACACGCGGTAACGGGTTGGCTGACGCACCGTCACTGGGCCACCCTGGTCCGGGCGGATCGCCACCGATCGAGTGGTTTGCCGCTTCCCGGGTGGGCGCGACCCGTCCGGTCTCTCCGGTGGACCGAACGACGACGAGGAGTGTGCGGTGTCCGAGCCAGCTGAGGGACCAGGCGCTCCGCTGCTCGGCCGGCACCGCTCGGCCGGCGGCTACCGCCGGGTGGTCGGCGCGCACCGCGCGGCGGGCTCGGCGGCCCCGTCGCGGGGCTACCTGTTCACGGTCGCCCTGCTGGCCGGCACCGCGTCGATGCCGATCCTGGCCGCGATCAGCACCGGGTCGGCCACCGTCGGCAGCACCGCGCTGCCGGACACCAGCACCCCGTTCATCCCGACGCCGTCGGTGGGGCCGGTGGTGATCCCACTGCCGGTGACCAGCCAGCCGGCGGCCACCCCGCCCGGCACGCCGTCCGACGGCCCGGCGAACACCGCTCCGTGGCGGCCGGCCGGGCGCCCGCCCGGTCCGGCCGGGTTCGCGGCCGACCCGGCGCCGGCCCGGACTCCGCCGCCCGCGCGCCCGCGACCCTCCGGCGGTACGACGGCCCCACCGCCCCGGCCGACCCCGTCGCCGTCACCGTCGCCCACCGGCTCGCCGGGCGGTGGCACCTCGCCGTCCCCGTCGCCCTCGCCGGAGACCAGCACCACCGTGCCGCCCAGCCCGACCGGCAGCCCGCCCGCGTCGCCCGACGACGCGACCCCGTCCCCCGACGGCACCACCGGGGCGACGCCGGCCCCCGAGGTGGTCACCCCGACCAGGGCCGGCGGGCCCACTCCGACGTCTACCGGTTCGCCGGTACCGGCACCGCGTCCGGCCGGCGGCGCGCCGGCTCCGGGCGCGGGGCGCACGCCGGCGCCGCGGACCGGTCCGCCGGTCACCGAGCCGGCCGCTCCGGTCCCCGCACCGCGGACCTCGCCGACCCCGGCGACGGGTACGGTGCCGGCCACCGGCAGGTGAGTCGGGAGGTCCCGCCGGCCGACGCCGACCGGCCCGGCCCGGGTGCGCGGCTGGCCCGGATCGTCACCGAGGTGACCGCGCCCGCGGTGCTGGTCAGCGTGCTGACCATCGCCATCGGCTGGCACAGCAGCCAGGGGGCCGGGCGCGGCCTGGCCTGGGGGCTGCTCGCCACGCTCTTCGTCACCGGCATCCCGTTCGCGTACATCCTCGGCGGGGTGCGCCGGGGCCGGCTCACCGACCACCACGTGGGCGTCCGCGAACAGCGGCGGGTTCCGCTGCTCTTCGGCCTCTGCTCGGTGGCCGCCGGGCTGGCCCTGCTCGCGGCGCTCGGCGCGCCCCGCCCGGTGCTGGCGTTGGCCGCCGCCGGGGTGCTCGGCCTGGTGGTCGCGGTGGGCGTGAGCCACTGGTGGAAGCTGTCCATCCACGCGGCGGTGGCCGCCGGCACGGTGGTGGTGCTGGTGCTGACGTTCGGCGCCCGGCTGCTGGTCACCGCGCCGCTGCTCGCCCTGGTCGGCTGGTCCCGGGTGCGGCTGGGCGACCACACGGTGGCCCAGGTGCTGGCCGGTGGCGGGCTCGGTGGGCTGATCGCGGGCGTCGTCTTCGCCACCCTCCGCTGAGCCGGCGCGACCCGGGGCTGCCCGGGTCACCGCCGTCCATTCCGGACCGGCGTGCGCCGAGTCCGACCGCGCCGGAATCACACCCCCTACTCAGGACGGCCGCAGCATCGGCGGATGCAGCAGGGTGGCGGCACCGCGCCGGAACAGCTGCGCCGGCCGGCCCCGTTCGCCCGCTGTGGAGCGGCCCACCGGCTCCACGAACCCCGGCGTGCCGGTCACCTTACGGTGAAAGTTGCGTGGGTCCAGCCGGGTGCCCCAGACCGTCTCGTAGACCGCCCGCAGTTGCGCCACGGTGAACTCGGGCGGGCAGAACGCCGCTGCCAGCGGGGTGTACTCCAGCTTCGCCCGGGCCCGCTCCACTCCGTCGGCGAGGATCCGGTCGTGGTCGAAGGCGAGCTGCCCGGGGGTCAGCCGGGCGACCGGAAGCCAGTCCGCCGAGGCCGCGTCGGTGCCGGCGACCGGGCTGCCGAGATCGGGCAGGAGCGCCAGCCAGGCCACCGTGACCACCCGGCCGCGCGGGTCCCGGTCCGGCCGGCCGTACGTGCCGAGCTGCTCCAGGTGGCCGGCGGGCTCCGCGAGGCCGGTCTCCTCGGTCAGCTCGCGAACGGCGGCCGTCGGTAGGTCCTCGTCGACGTGGACGAAGCCGCCGGGTAGCGCCCAGCGCCCCCGGTACGGCTCGATCCCGCGCCGGACCAGCAGCACGTTCAGCTCGTCGGCCCGGACGGTGAGTACCACCAGGTCGACGGTCACCGCGAAGGGCGGGTACTCGGCCATCTTTATCACCACCTTGACGAGAATCTAGCAGAGCGTTTATCGTCGTGACGACGAAAAAGCGAGAGAGGTGGGGATGATGGCCGACGTGACGAGGCGGTTGCACCTGCGCCACCTGCGCGGGACGCCGACCAGTTGGGTGCGGTGGCAGGTGGGCGGGCGGGTGCGCCGGGAGGGCACCGGGCTCTCCTTCTGGTACCGGCCGCTGCGGGCGGTGCTCAGCGAGGTGCCGGTGGACGACCGGGAGCTGCCGCTGCTCTTCCACGCCCGCACCGGCGACTTCGCTGACATCACCGTGCAGGCCACGGTGACATACCGGGTGGCCGACCCGGCGCTCGCCGCCGCCCGGCTCGACTTCTCGGTCGACCCGCGCACCGGCCGGGCCCGGTCCCGCCCGCTCGACCAGGTGGCCACCCTCCTCGCCGAGCTGGCCCAGCAGCCCGCGCTCGACCTGCTGGCCCGGGTGCCGCTGGCCGAGGCGCTCACCACCATCGCGCCGGTGCGGGAGGCGGTCTCGGCGGCCCTGGCCGACGAGCCCCGGCTCGCCGACGTCGGCGTGGCGGTGGTCAGTGCCCGGGTGGTGGCCATCCGGCCCGAGCCGGAGCTGGAGCGCGCGTTGCAGACGCCGACCCGGGAGGCGGTGCAGGTCGACGCCGACCGGGCCACCTACGCCCGGCGCGCCCAAGCGGTCGAGCAGGAACGCTCGATCGCCGAGAACGAGCTGCAGAACAAGATCGAGCTGGCCCGGCGGGAGCAGCAGCTGGTCGAGCAGCACGGCGCGAACTCCCGGCGCCGGGTCGAGCTGGACGCCGCCGCCGAACTCGCCGCCGCGCAGGGCAAGGCCGAGCGGGAGAAGGTCGCCAACGCGGCGGCCGCCGAACGGGCCCGGGTGCTGGCCGGCGCCGAGGCGGAGAAGGAGCGGACGCTGGCCGCCGCCCGGGCCGACGGGATGCGCGCGGTCGGGCACGCCGAGGCCGAGGCGGAGGCGGCGAAGCTGGCCGCGTACGCCGAACTGCCGCCGGAGGTGCTGCGGGCCCTGACGGTCCGGGACCTGGCCGGGCAGCTGCCGCAGATCGGGCAGCTCACGGTCACCCCCGACCTGGTGTCCGACCTGCTGGCCCGGCTGACCCCGGCCCGATGAGCGGCGGGACGAGCCGCCGCACGGCGGCGATCGGGCCCGGCCCGGCGTGCCGGCCGGCCCGGGCGGCGGGCCGGCGCGGCGGGGCCGGGCCGGCCCCGGAGTGGCTCCGATGAGCGGCCGGGCGACCGTCGGCCGGGTGGGCGGCGGTCCCGGCGCCGGGGCGGGCACGCTCGCGCCCCGGGTGGTGGTGGTGAGCCGGCGCAGCGAGCTGGACGAGCTGCTGGCCCGGCACGGCACCCGGGCCGCGGCGGCCTGGTACCTGCGGGAGCGTGGTCGGGACCTGGCCGAGGTGGTGGACCGGCACGAGGCGCTCCAGGCCGCGCTGACCACCGTCGGGGCGGCCGTGCCGGCGGACTGGCGGCGTGGCGCGGTGGACCGCGCCGACCTGCCCCGGTTCCTCTTCGGACCGGAGGACGTGGTGGTGGCGGTCGGTCCGGACGGCCTGGTGGCCAACGTCGCCAAGTACCTGTCGGGGCAGCCGGTGATCGGAGTGGACCCCGAACCGGGGCGCAACGCCGGGGTGCTGGTCCGGCACCGGGCCGGGTCGCTCGCCGCCCTGCTGCCGGCGGTGGTGGCGGGCGCGGCCCGGACCATGGCCCGGACCATGGTCCGGGCCAGCCTCGACGACGGCCAGGAGCTGGTCGGCCTCAACGAGGTCTACGTCGGACACGCCTCCCACCAGTCCGCCCGCTACCTGCTCTCGGTCTGCGAGAGCGGGCGGACCCGGCGGGAGCGGCACTCCTCCTCCGGGGTGGTGGTCGGCAGCGGTACGGGGGCGACCGGCTGGTGTGCGTCCATCGCGCGCGACCGTCCGGGTGCGCCGCCGCCGCCCGCCCCGGAGGAGGCCGCGCTCGGCTGGTTCGTCCGGGAGGCGTGGCCGTCCCCGGTCACCGGGGTCGACCTCACCGCCGGCCGGCTCGCCGCGAACGACCGGCTGGACCTGGTCGCCGAGTCCGACGGGCTGGTGGCCTTCGCCGACGGCCTGGAGACCGACCGCCTCACCCTCGACTGGGGCCAGCGCCTCACGGTCTCGATCGCCCCCACCCACCTCACCCTCGTCTCCCCCTGACCGCCCCACCGCGGTCCCGCGCGGTTGATCATGAGGTTGGCGGCGGTGTCGATCTCCTCAGCTGCCGCCAACCTCATGATCAACGGGCATGGTGGGGTGGGGGCGGGTGGGGAAGGACGGTCAGGCGCCGTCGTCGGCCAGGCGGTGGCGGTTGGCTTCGATCCAGGCGTCCAGGGCGGCCGGGTCGTCCGGGTCGACGCCGTCGGCCATCAGCTGGGCGACCGCGGCGGTGGCCGGGCTGCGCCGCTCGCCGGTGCTGTAGAGCCGGGCGAACTCCGGCACCATCTCCTCGATCGCGGTGTCGGTCTGCGTCGCGGCCGGTCCGGGCAGCCCGCGCTGGCGGGCGGCGTACGCGGCCCAGGCGCGCAGCACCCGGGGCAGCATCGCGGCGTCGTCCATGTCCAGTACGGCCCGCCGGTGCACCCAGTCCAGCAGGAACAGCCCGGCCACCGCCGGACTCCAGCGCAGCGGGTCGGCGTCCGGGAAGCTCGCCGCGTGGTCCAGCAGCAGACTCAGGCAGAAGTGCAGGGACGCCAGCTCCGGGCCGTCGACGCTGTCCAGGCCGAACCGGGCCGCCTCGGGCGAGGCGAGGAACCGCCGCACCAGCTCCGTACGCTCGGCCGCGGAGAGCGGCTCGACGGAGTCCGGGTCGGCGGGCGGGACCGCGCCGTGCGGCAGCAGCGCCAGCCGCGCGCCGACCAGCGCCCGGTCGGTGGCCAGCGAGCCCTCACCCGGCAGCTCGCCGAGGTCGTCGGTGATCGCCAGGTGCCGGCTCACCTCGCCGTGCATCCGGGCCGGGTCCTCCTCGCGGAACCAGGTCAGCTCGTCGCCGGCGCACATCTGCCGGACCTGCTCCAGGATCCGCTCGGCCGGCCCGCCGACGAAGACGTCCTTGGTGATCCCGATGTTGTGGTCGACCAGGGCGACCAGCGCGTGCTCCGGGCCGCCGGCCGCGTCGTCGTAGGCGAACGTGGCGAGGTAGGAGGTCTGGTCGCCGTAGACGTCGCCGTACGCCCAGCTGCCGGTGAGGTGCACCTTGCCGAGCTGGCCGGACCAGGCCGGCGCGGTGGCGCCGGGGCGGACCCGGGCGGCGCCCTCGGCGTCGGGCACCAGGGCGGCGAAGACGGAGCGGATGGTGGTGGCCGCGGCCGTGCGGCGGCGGGAGGTGGCGGCCAGGAAGCCGGCCACGAAGTCCCGCACCGCGGCGCTGCGGTCGGTCTCGGCGACCGCGTAGACGCTGCCGAGCAGCGCGGCACCGAGCATCTCGGCGTCGAGGGCGGTGTCCAGCCTGGTCACGTCGCGTGCGGCCTGGAGCACCGCGTCGTAGGGGGTCTGGGGCGTGGCCATGTATCGACCCTACGCCGCCGGGCCGTCCCGGTCAGCGGTAGCGAGCCGAGCGATTCACCCGCCCGCCGGGCGCCCGGCCACCCCCGCCGGGCCCCGGACGACCATCCGCCGGGCTCCCCGGTGACCCGCGCGCCCGGGCTGCGCGGTCATCCGCGCGCCGGGCCTCGCGGTCATCCGCGGGTGGCCGACCGGAGTGCCTCGCGGGCCTTGGCGTACGAGCCGAGCACGACCCGCACCGGCGCGAGGACGTACGTCTCGCCGACCGTCGCCACCGCGGCGGTCAGCCGCTGCTCGGCCCGCCCCCGGGCGCGCCGGGCGGCCAGCCGGACGACCGGCCGGGTCAGCGCGGCCACCAGCAGCCCGGCCAGCAGCCCGCCGAGCAGCAGCAGGGTCGGCAGCGGCACCACCCCGACGGTGGGGTTGTCCAGCGCGGGCAGGCCGAGTGCGCGCAGTGCGTAGCCCAGCGCGAGCCAGCCCAGGCCGACCAGCGCGGTCAGGGTGAGCAGCCACTGGAGGCCGCCCACCAGCCGCCACCAGACCGGCCGCCGTTCCATGCCCAGGTCGGTGCCGGCCACCGCCCGGTCCAGCGCGTCCGGCAGGTCGCCGCGGCGGGACCGCGCGGCGGCGGCCACCGCGGTCTGCCAGACCGCCGGCAGGTCGGCCCCGGTGCCCTCGGCCACCGACCGGATGGCCAGCCCGAGCGCGGACCGCTGGGCCGCGGTCGGGTCGGGCACCGAGGTGGCGGCCACCAGGCTCTCCGCCGGATCGTCCCCGGCGGCGGCGCCGGCCAGGTGCAGCCGGCGCAGCGGGTCGGGGCGCAGCCGCCGCCAGCCCCGCACCACCGGCCAGCCGGTGGCCGCGCCGGCCCGGTGGCGGTACGCCAGCTCGACCGCCTCGGCCACCGCCGGCACCCCGGCCGCGCCGGCCAGCGCCCGGTTCAGCTCGCGGACCACCGCGGCGTCCGGCCCGGCGGACGGCTGGTCCCGGCCGACCAGGTCGGCCAGCCCGGCGACCACGCCGTCCACGTCGCCGGCCAGCCGGCGCAGCGCGGCCTGCCGTTCGGTCACGGTGCGCTCCAGCGCCTCCCGCAGCCCGGCGATGCCGGCCTGCTCGGTGGCCGTGGTGGCCAGCAGCGGTACGCCGGCGAGCTGATCGGCGTCGAGCAGCCGGCGCAGGTCGGCCAGCACCCGGGGCAGTTCGGCCGGGGGCAGCCGGTCGGCCTGGTTGAGCACGACCAGGGTGACGTCCCGGTGCCGGTGGAACTCGCGCAGGTAGCTGCTGTGGATCACCCGGTCCGCGTACTTCTGCGGGTCGACCACCCAGATCACCAGGTCGACCAGGCCGAGCAGCCGGTCCACCTCCAGCCGGTGGGTGCGCTGCACGGAGTCGAAGTCGGGCAGGTCGAGCAGGATCAGCCCGTGCAGGGCCGACTCGTCGTCACCGTCCAGCGCGCTCTCCCGGACGAACCGGTGCCGGGGCAGCACGCCGATCCAGTCGAGCAGCCGGCTGCCGCCGTCCAGCGGCCCCCACACGCAGGCGTGCGTGACCCCGGTGGTGGGGCGGCGTACCCCGACCGGCGACAGCTCCAGCCGGGCCAGCGCGTTGAACAGGCTGGACTTGCCGCTGCCGGTGGCACCGGCGAGGGCCACCACGGTGTGGTCGCGGGAGAGCGAGAGCCGGGTGCCGGCCCGCTCGACCAGGGTGTGCGCGGCGACCAGCTGCGTGTCCGGCAGGTGACCGTCGACCAGGTCGAGGAACCGGCGGATCGCCTCCAACCGGGCGACCAGGTCGTCCGCGTCCACCCGCTGGTCACCGCGGAACGCCTCCCGCATCCGCCCCACGATGTTGTTCACCGGAGTCCCTCTCCGTTCGCGGCGGCCGGGCGCGCAGGCTCACTCCGCGCGTTCACGAGAGTCCCTCTTCCCCGGCCGGGAGGGTGGCGCCGGTGGCCTCGGCGAAGCCGCTCCGGTGCCGGGCGGCCTCCACCCGGCCGGCGGCCCGGCGCAGCTCGGCGGCGGTGTCGGCGGCCGGCCGGGCCTGCTCGGTGCGGGTGAGGAAGCGAGCGGCCTCGTCGTCCAGCAGCGCCCGCACCCGGTCCAGCAGGTCGGCCCGGGCCTTGTTGGCGAGCGTACGCACGGCCTGGTCGCCGAAGATCGCCTGGAGCACGGCCTGCGCGGCGACGGTGGTGCCGGCGCCGGTGGCCACCTCCAGCCCGGTCGGGATGAACGCGGTCGAGGCGAACACCGCGATCATCACGGCCAGCCCGGTGGCGTTCACCGCGTAGGCCGCCGTGCGGGCCACGAACCGCTTGTCGCCGCCCTCCGCCCGGACCAGCTCCAGCACCCCGCGCTGCCAGTCGCGGACCATCCGCTCGGCGCGCTCGGGGAGGTCGTCGGCGGGGTGCGCGAGCGCCGGTTCGAGCAGCGCCGCCCCCGCCGGGTGCGCCTTCCACCCGGTGTAGGCGTTCTCGGCCGCCTCGGCGGCGACCCCGCGCAGCAGGGTGACCAGCTGCGACTCGATCGCGGTCCGCAGCTCGGCGGCCGGGGCGGGGCGCCCGGTCACGGCGGCCACCACCCGGTCGCGCAGCCGGCCGATCCGCGCCTCCAGGGTGCGGAAGAACTCGCCGGTGCCGACGAACTCCTGCCAGCGGGCGAGCACCTCGCCGCGGAGCAGCCGACCGTCGCGCAGCCCCTGCTCGACCGTCCGGTGCGCCCCCCGGTACGCGGCCCGGACCCGTTCGTCGAGCGCGTCCGCGGCGGCCAACTGCTCCTCGGCGGCCTCGGCGAGCCCTTCGACGGTGGGGTGCAGCGAGGCGAGTGCCCCGTCCAGGGTCTGCCGGACCACGGCGGCCCGGGCGTCCGCGTCGGCGGCGAGCCGGGCGAACCAGCCGGCCAGCGGCGCGGTGACCCGGTCGGGCAGCAGCCCCTGGCCGTCGACCCAGGTTTCCGGCAGCACGAAGAGCGGCGCCGCGCCGAGATCCTGCGCGGCGAGCATCTCGGACAGGTGGGCGGCGACCTCGTCGGCCGCCTCCGGTGGCACCCGGTCGAGCACCATGGCGATCACCGCGCCCCGGGACCGGGCGCTGCGCAGCAGTTCCCAGGGGACCGCGTCGGCGTAGCGGGCGGCGGTGGTGACGAAGAGCCAGAGGTCGGCGGCGGCCAGCAGCTGACCGGCCAGGGCCCGGTTGGCGTCGACCACCGAGTCGATGTCGGGCGCGTCGAGGAAGGCCAGCCCGGCCGGGAGCGCGGGGGCGGTGACCAGGTGCAGGGTGCGCGGGTCCTCGCTGGGCTCGTTGGTGCGGGTGAGGCCGGGCAGCAGCTCGCCCTGGCGGAACCAGGCGGCGTCGGCCGGGTTGCAGACCAGCACCGGGGAGCGGGTGGTCGGCCGGAGCACGCCGGCGGCGCTCACCCGGGCCTGCACCAGGCTGTTGACCAGGGTCGACTTGCCCGCGCCGGTGGAGCCGCCGACCACCACGAGCAGCGGCGCGTCCAGCCGGGCGAGCCGCGGGATGAGGTAGTCGTCGAGCTGGTCGGTGAGGGCGGCGCCGGTACG